>CAIKXV010000260.1 GCA_903831455.1 uncultured Pseudomonadota bacterium
CGCATCATCAACATCGCCTCCATCTCCGGGCGCACCGTGCATGCGACGTCCTCGCCGGCCTACGGCGCGGCCAAGGCCGGCGTGATCCAGTTGACGCGCTTCCTCGCCTGGGAGCTCGGGCCGCACGGGATCACCGCGAACTCGATCTCGCCCATCACCACGCTGACCCCGCGCGTGGCCGCCTTCCGCACGCCCGAGCAGGTGGCCCAGATGTCGGCGTCGATCCCGCTGCGCCGACTCGCCGAGCCGATCGACCATGTCAACGCGATGCTCTGGCTCGCCTCGGATGGCGCGGCCTACGTGAACGGCGTGGCGCTGGACGTCAACGGCGGCCGCGTGATGTTCTGACACGAGGGCGAAGTCCCCGGGCCGCGCGGCCTTGCGACCTTCCCGACCCGACGGGCGCGACGTTCGCCCGCGACCAATCCCCTGATGGAGCATTGCCATGCCAGCAGCGATCACCGGCCGCCAGTTCCACAACCAGCCCGAGAAGAGCCACACCCACGGCTTCCTCGTCGACCTGTGGGACGAAGTGCGCCGCGAGACGGATGGCCGGATGAACATCACCGTCCATGCCCAGAACGCCGGCATCGAAGGCTCGGATCCCGCGGCCCTGCGCATGCTGGTCGACGGCGAGGTGCAGTTCATCGTCCTGATGGGTGGCATCCTCGGCCAGGTGGTGCCAGCCACCGAGATCCAGGGCCTGCCCTTCGCGTTCACCAGCCATGCGCAGGTGCACGCGGTCGACGACGGTCCGCTGGGCGCCTACCTTCGCCGCGAGATGCAGGCCAAGGGCATCCACGGCTTCGCCCACGGGCTGATGGAGAACGGGTTTCGCCACATCGTGATGCGTGACCGGCCGATCCGGACGGTGGACGATCTCGCGGGCGTGCGGATGCGGGTGCCCGATGGCGGCATGTTCGTCGACACCTTCCGCGCGCTGGGCGCCGAGCCGGTGGTCGTCAACATCCGCGAGCTCTACGATGCCCTGGCCACCGGCCGGGTCGATGGCCAGGAGAACCCGCTGTCGGTGTGCGAGGTGAACCGCCTCTACGAGGTCTGCCGCTACGTGAGCATGACGAGCCACATGTGGTCCGGGTTCAACCTGATCGGCAACCTCGCGTTCGTGCGCGCCCTCCCCCCCGAAGTGCTGGCCGTGGTCGAGCGCGCGGTGAAGACGCACGTCGGCCGCCAGCTCGCCTGGACCGACCGTTTCAACCGCGACCTGGAGAAGGGGCTGGCCGACCGGGGCATGATCTTCAACGTGGCCGATGCGTCCACGTTCCGGCGCGCGCTGTCGGCGGACTTCTACCGCCGGATGAAGGACAGGGTGGGCAGCACGGCGTGGGGGCTGCTCGAGGAGGCCGTCGGCCCGTTGGGCTGAACGCGAAGGGCTCAACCCGGCGGGCCTGAACCGAAGGGCTCAACCCGAAGGGTTCGATCTGCCGGGAGGCACGGTCCGGGCCAGGGCGACGCACCCGAGGAGGGGTCCGGGCCTGGCGGTGCGGGCATCCGTAACGCGTCGGCGGCCGGGTCGCGGACTGCGGGCAGGCCCCGGGTCGGCCGCGGCTCAGGCGGCGCCGAGCAGTCGCCGGGTAGCGGCGCCGGCGCGCGCGGCGAGCGTGTCCGCCGGCAACGCCCACAGGGCGGGGTTGGGCGCCTCGTAGGACAGGCAGCGCGAGTAGCCCTTCTCGCGCAGCAGGCCGAACACGGCCGGCCATTGCACGATGCCCTCGCCGGGGATGAGCCGGTCGGTGGGGCGGCGCTGGCCGGGCGGGGGCCCTGGCGGCACGTCGCTGTACTGGAACGCGAAGATCTCCTCCGGGGGGACGTGGGCGAAGCCGCGGCCCGGCGACCCGCTGCGCTGCAGGTGGTAGGCGTCCACCAGCAGCCCGGCGGCCGGGTGGGCCGCCTCGGCGATGATCGATCGTGCCACCTCGATGTGGTTGATCACGTCGTGCTGCGAGTTGAACTCGAGCGCGATGCGAAGCCCGTAGCCATCGACCAGTTGCGCCGCCTCGCGAAGCGAGCGCGCCGCCTGCGACGGGGTGCCCGCATTCTGGCCCGGGGCGGTCATGATCATCGGGCAGCCCAGCGCACGCGCATTCCGGCAGCTCTGCTCGAGCACGTCGAACAGCCGCTGGCGCTCCGCCCCCTCGGCGAACAGCAGTCCGTACTCGGTGCCGAGCACGTCGACCGGCAGTCCCCCGGCGCGAACGAGGTCGACCACCTGTTCCTCGGTCATGCCCTGGTCGAGCAGCCGCGTGAAGTCGATGCGTCGCAGTTCGAGGGCGTCGAAGCCCCCGCGTCGCGCGGCGGCGATCGCCTCGGGCAGCGCGGTGGTGTCCAGCGACCAGGTGTGCAGGGCAAGCCGCATGCGAGGTGCTCCGGCGGGTGGCGGGGCGCCAGTGTAGCGCGACCCGGCTCGCGGGCAGCGGTCGACCGCGCGCAGCCTCGAGCGGCCCGCGGTAGGCTTGCGCACCGTTCCCGAGGATGACCGGATGAGCCTGCCTGCCTTGCCCGCCCGCCGTGCCGGCGCGTTCTGGCACTGGTTCGACTACACCGTGCTGTCGCTCGCGCGCGACATGCGGTGGTCCTACCTGCCGCCCCTGATGGTGTACGTGGCGGCCGGCGTGTCGGGCCTCACCGGGATCGTGGGCACCTTCTTCGTGAAGGAGTACCTCGGCCTGTCGGCGGCCTTCCTCTCGGCGCTGGGGTTCTGGGCCGGCATCCCCTGGGCGCTCAAGATGCCGCTGGGCCATGTCGTCGATCTCGTCTGGCGGCACAAGGCGCTGCTGGTCTGGCTGGGGGCGAGCCTGATCGCGGCGAGCCTGCTGGTGATGGTCGGCCTGATCGCCCACACCGGGGCGATGGCGGCCGTGGCGCCGGTGGAGACCTGGTTCGTCATCGCGACGCTGCTCGCGCCGATCGGCTACGTGATCCAGGACTGCGTGGCCGATGCGATGACCGTCGAGGCGGTGCCCGCGGTCGACGAACGGGGCGAGCCGATCGACCCCGAGCAGCGCAAGGTGATGCACACCACGATGCAGATGCTGGGTCGGGTGGCGATCATCGGCGGCACCGTGCTGGTGGGCCTGATCAACGTCTGGATGTTTTCCGGAGCCTCCGCGTTGCCGGAGGCGGATCGCGTCGGGCTGTATGCGGACGTCTACCGGCTGGCCCTGGTGATCCCGCTGCTCTCGGTCAGCGGGGTGCTGCTCGCCTCGTGGATGCGCCGGCGGCAGGCGGCCGCGATGGCCCGCGCCGGAGTCGAGCGCGAGCGCATCGCCCGGCTGCTCGAGGGGACCGGAGGCGCGACCCGCGCCAACCCGTGGATCCTCGGCGGCAGCCTCGCGTTCGTCGCGCTCACGCTGGCGGTCGGGCTGGGCGGGCTGCGCCACGCGCAGGAGATCGTGTTCGCCGGGTCGATGGGTGTCGTGCTGTTCCTGATGAGCCGACTCACCCGCGAACTCGAAGCGTCGGCCCGGCACGTGCTGATCGGCACCGCGGTGGTCGTGTTTGCATTCCGCGCGATTCCCGGCCCCGGTCCCGGCGCCACCTGGTGGATGATCGACGAACTGGGGTTCGACCAGGCGTTCATTGCCCGGCTGTCGCTGGTGGGCAGCGTGCTGACCCTGGCGGGCCTGTTCGCGTTCCGGCGCTTCATCGCGGAGCATCCGCTGTCCACCGTGCTGGTGTACCTGACGCTGGCGGGCACCGTGCTCGCGCTGCCTTCGCTCGCGATGTACCACGGGTTGCACCACTGGACGGCCGCGCACACCGGCGGCGTGGTCGACGCGCGCTTCATCGCGCTGGTGGACACGGCACTGGAATCGCCGCTGGGGCAGATCGCGATGATCCCGATGCTCGCGTGGATCGCCGGCTCGGCCCCCGAGCACCTCAAGGCCACGTACTTCGCGGTGATGGCCTCGTTCACCAACCTGGCGCTCGCGGCCTCGCAACTGGGCACGAAATACCTGAACGAGCTCTACGTGGTCACCCGCGAGGTGCGCGATGCCGCGTCCGGCGCGGTGAGGGTGCCGGCCGACTACGGCGAACTGGGCGCGCTGTTCGTCACGGTGATCGTGATCGGCCTGGTCCTGCCGCTGGCGGCGGTGGCCCTGGTGCGTGCGGCGGGCTGGCGCACGGCCTGAGCGCGCGGACGACCGCGGCAGGCCGCGCGCGCGACCCTCGGCCCTCGCGGGGCAATCCGACGGAGTGGCGTATGGAGCAGGTGGACAATCTGGTCGGCATGGCGATCTTCGCGCGGGTCGTCGAGGCGAAGAGCTTTTCCGGGGCGGCTCGCCGGCTCGGGATCTCGAAGTCGGCGGTGAGCAAGCACGTCACCCGCCTCGAGCGCGAACTGCGCGCGCGCCTGCTCAACCGCACCACCCGTCGGCTCAGCCTGACCGATGCCGGCGCCACCTTCTACCCGCACTGTGCGCGGGTGCTGCAGGAGGCCGAAGCCGCCGAGGTGGCGGTCTCCCGGCTGGGCAGCGCGCCGCGCGGCGTGCTCAAGGTCACCGCGCCTGCGGCCTTCGGCTACATGCACATCGCCTCCGCGATGCCCGAATTCCTCGCCCGCTATCCCGACCTCAAGGTCGAGATGGACCTGATCGACCGCATGGCCGACCTCGCCGAGGAGGGCATCGACGTGGCGATCCGACTGTTCGGCGAGCCCGCGCCCAACAGCGTCGCCCGGGCGCTCGCACCGATCCGCTGGGTGGTCTGCGCCTCTCCGGGCTACCTGCAGAGGCACGGTCGACCGGCCTCCCCGGAGTCGCTGTCCGGGCACAACTGCCTGTTCTACGCGTTCAGGTCGCTGGAGAGCGACTGGCGGTTCCGCGATCGCGGAGGCGACGTGCGGGGGGTGAAGGTCGCGGGCAACCTGACGGCGACCAACAGCCTTGCCATCCGCGAGGCGGTGCTGCGCGGGCTCGGCGTGGCGATGTCACCCACCTTCGTCGTCGGCGACGACCTGAGGGCAGGCACGCTCGAGCCGCTGCTGCCGGACTACGAGGCGCTGGGCAATTTCTCCAGCCACATCAATGCCGTCTACCTTCCCAACCGCTACCTGTCGCCGAAGGTCCGCGCGTTCGTCGACTTCTTCGTCGAGCGATTCGGCCCGCAGCCATACTGGGACCGCGGACTGGGCCTGCCCGGCGTCGAGGCGCCGGCGTCGCGTCCCGCACGCGCTGCCCGGCCGGGGGGCGTCGCGAAGCAGGCCGCGGGCCCCGGGTCTTGATACCATCGACGCGCAAGCGGACGGGCGTCCGGCCGGGCATCGTGCCCGACCCGCAGGCTGCGCGTCCCTTGCGTCCCTCGCAGCGCCCGTGTCCCTCGTGCCCGGTGCGTGTGTCCCTCCGGAGGCTTCCCCGATGAACGCTCCCGAACGCCGCCTCCCGGCGGCACCCGATGCCCTCGCCGGTCGCGACGCGCTGTCCGATCTCGCCAGCCTGCTGCCTCCCGGCGGCCTGAGCCGGCGCGGATTCGTCGCTGCGGCGGGTGCGGGCTTCGCCCTCGCCACCCACCCGATCCAGGCGCAGACGGTGATCAGCACCGATGTCCGCGGGCTGGAGGCCGGCGAGGTCGAGGTGCCGGTGCCGGGGGGCACGATGCGCGCCTACGTGGCCGGGCCGGCCGGCGGACGCAAGCTCGCCACCGTGCTCGTGGTGCA
>CAIKXV010000261.1 GCA_903831455.1 uncultured Pseudomonadota bacterium
ATCCGGGTGCGACGGGGCATGAGCGAGGGCGAACTGATCTCGCGCGCAGGGCCGCCCGACCATCGCGGCGAGGAGGTCAACCGCGGGCTGCTGCAGGAGTCGTGGTACTACCTTCCCACGGGTCCCGACCCGTTCACCACCATCATCCAGTTGCGTGGTGGCCGGGTGGTGAACACCGAGAGGATCCGCCAGCTGTGAGCCTGCCCCGCCCCCGAGATGCGCGCGGCGAGCCGTGGGCCGGCCGTCGCCGGCTGCTGGCGATGCTGCTCGCATGCCCGGTCGCACCGGCCGCGGGCCAGCCTTCGGCGGCGGCACAACTGCGCGCCTTCATCGAAGGCACGCGCTCGGCGCAGGCCACGTTCAGCCAGGTGGTCTTCGACGCCAAGGGACGGCGGGTGCAGGAGGCGCGCGGCACGATGCAGTTCTCGCGTCCGGGGCGCTTCCGCTGGGAGTACGACAGCCCGATCTCGCAGTTGCTGGTGGGCGATGGCGAGCAGGTCTGGATGCACGACCGCGACCTCAACCAGGTGACCGTCCGCCGCCTCGATCGCGCCCTCACCGGCACGCCGGCGGCCCTGCTCGCCGGCAGCAACGAGGTGGAGAAGGCCTTCGTGGTCAGTGCGCTGCCGTCGAAGGACGGTCTGGAATGGATCGAGGCGGTCCCGCGCGACAGCGAGAGCGCGTTCGCGGCGGTGCGCCTGGGCTTTGCCCGAGGCGAGATCGCCGCGATGGAGATCGTCGACGGCCTCGGAGGCCGTACCGTGGTGCGCTTCGAGGCGGTGCAGCGCAATCCTCGCCTCGCCGCCCAGCTGTTCCGCTTCGCCCCGCCGCGCGGGGCCGACGTGATCGACGAGCGGCGCTGAAGTGCGTCGCGGCGATCGCCACCAGGAGAATCCATCCATGAGCATCCCCACGCGGCCGGTGCACGGCGCGAGCGGTGCGTCCCCCTGCAGCCGGGAGGGCGCGAGGGCCGTCCTCGCGGCGGCGGTGCTGCTGCCCCTCGTCGCGGCCTGGAGCATGCCGGCGCAGGCGCGCGGGCCGGTGGCGGGCGAGGCCTTCCCGGTCAAGCCGCTGCGCCTGGTGGTGCCGTTCCCCCCCCCGGCGGCGGGAACGACATCGTGGGGCGCACGATCGCTCAGCGCCTCGTCGAGGTGATCGGCCAGCAGGTGGTGGTGGACAACCGGCCCGGCGCGGGTGGCACGGTCGGGGTGTCGATCGCGGCGCAGGCGGCTCCCGACGGCTACACGCTCCTGCTGGGCAGCGTCGGCATGCTCGCCCACAACCCGGCGCTCAAGCCGGACCTGCCGTACTCGCCGCTGCGGGACTTCACCCCGGTCACGCTGCTGGTCACCTCGCCGATGCTGCTCGCGGTGAATCCGGCGCTGCCGGTGAAGAGCGTCGGCGAACTCGTCGCCCTCGCGCGCTCGAGCCCGGGCAAGTACAGCTATGCGTCGGCGGGCAGCGGTTCCTCGCTGCACATGACCGCCGAACTGTTCCTGAGGACGGCAGGCGTGGAGATGCTGCATGTGCCCTACAAGGGCGCGAACCCGGCGCTGGTCGACCTGATGTCGGGGCGGGTTGATGCAATCTTCAGCACCATGCCGCCGGCCATCCCCCAGGTGAAGGCCGGCAAGATCCGCGCGGTGGCCGTCACGACCCGTGCCCGCAGCGCGGCGTTGCCCGACGTGCCGACGGTGCTCGAGTCCGGGCTGCGCGGCTTCGAGGTCTCGAACTGGCAGGGCATCGTCGTGCCGGCCCGTACGCCTGCCGCACGGGTGCGCCGCCTCAATCGGGACCTGCTGGCGACGCTGGCGCTGCCCGGCATGGCCGAGGCGTTGCTGGCGCAGGGCTCGGAGGCGGCCGGTGGTACGCCCGAGGCCTTCGGGGCACTCATCCGCAGCGAGATCGAGACCTACACCCGGCTCGTGAAGGCGGCGGGCATTCGCGCCGAATGATCGCCCTCCGGGCCTCGCGTCGGCGCACCGCGACGCTCCAGGGCCACGCCCGTCCGGGCGATGGCGCCCGCGCGCGGGACCGCTCGGCGCGGGGGCCGGCGCGATCATCGCTGCGCGATCACGGCCCGGGCGACGTCCGTGGGGCCACCGGCGAGCGGACGCGGCGATGACCGGCGACCTCTTCGCAAGCGGGCACGACCTCCTGCGCGTCCCCGCCGATCGGGCCGCAGGATCGGCGCCGAGCGAGCCGTCGGCGACGGCACCGCTGGCCGAACGGTTGCGACCGCGCACGATCGACGAGGTGATCGGGCAGCGCCACCTGCTGGATCCGGGCATGCCAATCGCATCGGCGCTGGCGTCCGGCCACCTGCCCTCGATGATCCTCTGGGGGCCGCCGGGCGTCGGCAAGACCACGCTCGCGCGCCTTCTCGCCGAGGCGGCGGGCGCGCGGATCGTCGCGCTCTCGGCCGTGCTGAGCGGGGTGAAGGACATCCGCGAGGCGATCGACCTCGCGCGCGAAGCGGCTCGTGCCGGCGAGCGTACCGTCCTCTTCGTCGACGAGGTGCATCGCTTCAACCGCGCGCAGCAGGATGCCTTCCTGCCGCATGTCGAGTCCGGCCTCGTCACCTTCATCGGTGCCACCACCGAGAATCCCTCCTTCGAGGTCAACGCCGCGCTGCTCTCGC
>CAIKXV010000262.1 GCA_903831455.1 uncultured Pseudomonadota bacterium
CCGTATCAGCTGCACGCCCGGCCCGACCAGTTCGCGCGCGCGTATCCCGAGGCCGACGCGTTCCGGCGAACCAAGCGCGCCGTCGATCCGTCGGGCAGGTTCTCGAACGAGCTGTGGCGCAGATACCTTTGAGCGATCCAACGGGTGCGCAGGCGTGGATCGCCCGCGCGCGTGTCGCCCGACCGGGCGGGCGCGATCACCAGGGCACGGGCACGCAGGGCGTGTGATCGCCTCCTGCAGGCTGCCTTCACGATCCGCCCGGCGTGGTGGCCAGGCGTCCGCCAGGTGCGAACGCAGCCTGTCCAGGACCGCATGAACGTGGAAGACGAAGCCATGAAACGCTCGTCATCACACGCGGCCAGCCTGTTGCTGGCGCGTGATCCCTCGACAGCACTCCTCGGCGCGTTGCCGGCCGATGACCCGCGGGTGGTCGGCGGTCATGCGCGCGGTATCCGGCTGCGAGCCGGGGTCAGCGGCGCTCATGTCCGCGCGCAGATTCAATCGCCGGCAGCGACAACACAATAAGCACAACACAAGAAGCGACCCAGGCGATTTCCCGGTGATTTGCCTTCGGCAGAGCAGCCGAGCCAACTGACAGGCGAGGCCCTTACAATGACCTGGCGGCTACGGGGCCAGCTGCTGCGCAAGGCGGAGGAGGTTGGCGCGGCAAGGCCGAACCGCTCGATCGGCACTGCGTGATCACGGTCCGCGACCCACCGCGGCATCGATCCGAGCCCTGCATGTCAGGAGGAAAAACCATGAAACGGATCGCATCCGGCATGTTGATGATGGGCATCGGTACGGCCGGCTTTGCCCAGGACTGGCCAAGCCGCCCGATTCGCGTACTGGTCGGGTTCGCGCCCGGCGGCACGGCTGACCTCGCCGCGCGCCTGCCGGCCGAGGGCGTGTCCCGGGAACTCGGGCAGCCCGTGGTCATCGAAAACCGGCCAGGGGGCTCGGGTAGCGTGGCGATCGAGGCCCTGATACGCGGTGTTCCCGACGGCTACACCCTGGTCGTCGGGTCGGATTCGGCCTTCTACCAACCCGTCATCGATCCGAAGCTCCCCTATCGCGCGGAGCGGGACCTGATGCCGATCACCATCCTGGTGAGCCAGCCGATCGTGGTCGCCGTCCATCCTGCCCCGGGCTGGAAGAGCGTTGCCGACATGCTCAAGGCCGCACGGGCACAACCGGGCGAGGTGCCCTATGCGATCTCCTCGCCCACGGGTACCCAGGCCCTGGCTGGCCTGTTGTTCTTCCAGCTCGCCAAGGCCAGGTTGACCCCGGTGCCGTACAAGGGAGGCGGCCAGGCGATCACGGACCTCGTGGGCGGTCAGGTCCCGATCGGGGTGCTGGGGTCGAGCCCGGTGGTGCCGCAGGCGAACGCCGGGCGCATCCGGATCCTGGCGGTCACCTCGGCGAAGCGTTCCACCGCCTTGCCCGATGTGCCGACACTCGCGGAGGCGGGTTACCCGGAGATCGACATCACGCAGTGGTTCGGCGTGATGGGCAAGGCGGGAACGCCGTCGGGCGTCATCGACCGCCTCTCCCAGGCCTACAACCGGGCGCTGGGCGACCGGGTCCTGGTCAAGAGCCTGTTCAATGTCGCCACCGAGCCGGTCGGCGGCACGCCGGCCGAGATGGCCCAGCGCATGAAGGTGGAGTTGGCAGTGTGGGCTCGGGCTGCGAAGGACGTCGGGCTCGGTCGCCGCTGAGCACAGTCGCGATCGGTTCGGGCCCGCGTTCGCCCACCTGACCCGACAAGGTCGAATGCCCGGAACGGCGTTACCGCGCGCGGGTCACGGTCGCCGTCGTTCTCGCCGTGTGGTGGAACGCCGCGAATGCCCCGCCCAGGGCGCGACTCGCAAGCAAGGTACGGCGTCGTGGGACTGCTCCCCGACCGATGCAGGCGCAGGAGTACACGGTATCGAGCGGGGGCGTGCGCAATCGCGATGGCCAGCCACCGTGCACGTCGATGGCGAGCGGTATCAGTCGATGGTCGCCCGGGCTTCGCCGGCCACCTTTCGCCATGTTTCCAGTTCGCGCGCGATGAATGCGCCAAACTGATCCGGGGTATTGCCCACGATTTCACCACCCTCCGAGGCGAAGCGCTCCTGAAGGTCGGGCTGCCGGATGACACGGGTGATGTCTGCGTGCAGGCGCCCGATGATCGCGGGCGCGACACCTGCGGGCACCAACACGCCGTACCAGGTGTTCACCACGAAGTCCTTCAATCCGGACTCGACCACCGTGGGCAACCCTGGAAGCGCCGGAGAGCGTCGGGCGCCGGTCGTCGCCAGCGCCCGCAGTCGCCCCGACTTCAGGTGGGTCATCGCCGACGGTATCGTTCCGAAATACAGCGTGACCTGCCCGCCCAGCAGGTCGAGATAGGCCGGTGGTGCTCCGCGGTAGGGGACGTGAAGGATGCGCGTATTCGAGAGACTCTTGAACAGTTCCGTTGCCAGGTGCGCAGCCGATCCATTGCCCGGGGTCGCGTAACTCAGGGCATCGGGGCGCCGGCGCGCGAGGGCGATCAGTTGCGAGACGTTGGCGACCGGAAGCGACGGGTGGGTGACGATGACCAGCGGCGCTTCGAGCATCAGGGTCACGGGGGTGAAGTCCCGGAGCGGGTCGTACGAGAGCCGGGGATAGACAGCCGGGGCGACCGTGACGAACGACGAGACGCCGAGCACCAGGGTGTAGCCGTCAGGTGCCATCTTCGCAGCCAGACCCATGCCCAGCGTGCCGCCTCCTCCGGGACGATTGTCGATCACCACGGGCTGGCCCCAGTGGTCGGAGAGCTTCGGGGCGACCGCGCGGGCGATGAGATCGCCGCCTCCGCCCGGGAGTACGGGCAGCAGCCATCGCACCGGCTTCGCCGGATAGGCGCCAGGTTCGGCCGCCAGCGCAGGCGAGGCCGCCAGCACTATCGCGGTAGCGGCGACCGAGACGGAACGGAAAACCGGGCGCATAGTGTCAGTCCTTCCCCAGCCCGGACTTCTGAACCACGCTGCCCCAGCGTTCCCGCTCCACGCGGATGTAATCCGCGAATTGCGACGGCGTGCCGCCGACCGGATCGGCGCCCTGGTCGGCCAGTGCGCTCCTCGCGCCGGGTGACGCCAGCACCCGATTCAGTACCCGGTTGTGTTCGGCGACGATCGCAACGGGGGTCCGCCCCGGGGCGAGCACGCCGAACCACTGTACGGCCTCGTAGCCGGGCAAGGTCTCGGCGATCGTTTCGACTTTGGGTAGCGCGGCCGAGCGGCTCGCCGTCGTCACGGCGAGCGCGCGCAGCCTTCCCGCGGCGATCTGGCCCATCGCGGTCGGGAGGCTGGGCAACATCATCGTGACGTGGCCGCTGAGTACCTCGAGCATCGCGGGGCCGCTTCCCTTGTACGGGACATGGACGATGTCGATGCCGGACAGGTTGCGCAGCAGTTCCATCGACAGGTGAGGGGAACTGCCGCTGCCCGCCGATGAATAGTTCAGTTGACCCGGCCGCTTGCGCGCGAAGGCGAGCAGTTCCGTCAGGGAGCGCACGGGTAGCGAGGGGTGCACGACCAGTACGTTGGGTACCGAGGAGATCTGGATGACGGGGGCGAAATCGCGGTCGGTGTCATAGGGGAGCTTGCGGGACAGGCTCGCGTTGATCGCGAATCCCGAGGACACCATGACGAGGGTATGGCCATCGGGTGCGGCGCGGGCGGCAGCCTCCACTCCCAGGATGCTGGCGGCGCCTGGCCGGTTCTCGACGACGATCGGTTGCCCGAGTGCCTCGGCGGCCCGCGGCGCAACGATCCGGGCCATCACGTCCGTGCCACCGCCGGGGGCCGAGGGCACGATCATGCGTACGCTTCGCGTGGGGAATCCGCCAGGCTCGGCGGCCATCGAGGACAGGGACAGCCCGAGTGCGAGCAGGCCGCCGACAGCCCCTGCGACCAGCCTGGCGCCTGATCGTGCGCCAGTTGCGTGTCGATCCATGTCGTGTCTCACTCCGGCCGGAAGCCAGCCTGCCTGACCATGTCGGCGAAGCGCGACAGTTGCGCTTCGAAGAAACGAGCGAAATCCACCGGCGTGCTCCCATCGGGCTCGACATTCAATGCCCGAAGGCGCTCGCTCGTGGCAGGTTCGCGTACCACTGCACGCAGCCGTGTCTGAACAGTGGACACCAGCGCCGCCGGCATGCGGGCGGGACCGAACACCCCGTACCAGCTCATCGCATCGAGTTCCATGCCGGAGACCCCGGCCTCGGCCAATGTCGGGACAGCGGGCAGGAACGGCGCACGCTTCGATCCGGTGTAGGCGAGTGCCCGCACCTTGCCGGAGTCGATCATCGGCATCACCGAGGGCGGCGAGATGAACATGAACTGGATCTCCCCCGACAGCATCGCGGCGACCGCGGGCCCGGTGCTCTTGTACGCAATGTGGGTGAGGTCGGCTCCGGTGCGCGCGGCGAACATCGCACCAGCGAGCTGGATCGGGCTGCCGATGCCGGGCG
>CAIKXV010000263.1 GCA_903831455.1 uncultured Pseudomonadota bacterium
CGACCTCGGCGCGCGGGTCACCAAGGTCGAGGCGCCCGGCGGCGACGCAATGCGGCACGTGGGGCCCAAGCGAAGCGCGGGCATGGGGCCCAATTTCCTGCAACTGAACCGCGGCAAGCGCAGCGAGGAACTCGACCTCAAGTCGGCATCGGGTCTTTCCCGGATCCACGAACTGCTCGCCCGCGCCGATGTCTTCCTGCACAGCCTGAGGCCACATACGCTTGCAGGACTCGGCCTCGACTATGCGCGCGTGAGGTCGGTGAATCCGCGCATCATCCACTGCGGCTGCTTCGGCTACGGGCAGGGCGGGCCCTACGAGGCCCAGCCTGCCTACGACGACCTCATCCAGGGCGCCTGCGGCATCCCCGACCTCGCGCGTCGTGCCGGTGGCGGCGAGCCACGCTACGCACCGCTCAACCTCGCGGACCGTACCGTCGGCCTGTACGCGGCGATGGCGATCAATGCCGCGCTGTTCGAGCGCGAGCGCTCAGGGCAGGGGCAGGCGGTCGAGGTGCCGATGTTCGAGACGATGGCGCAATTCGTGCTGGGCGACCATCTTTGGGGCATGACGCACCGGCCGCCGCTCGACGGGACGGGATACGTCCGGCTGCTCTCGGCCCAGCGCCGCCCGTTTCGCACCCGCGACGGCTACCTGTGCGTGCTGATCTACAGCGACCGCCAGTGGCGCAGCTTCACCGAACTCGTCGGCGACCCCGGACTCATGCGCAGGGACGTCCGGTTTGCGGACGCCGAGGCGCGAACCGTCCATGTCGATCACGTCCAGGGGTTCGTCGCGCGGCATCTCGCCGAGGGTACGACCGCCGAGTGGCTCGAGAGGCTGCGCGCGGCCGACATTCCGGTCACGCCCATGAACACGCTCGATGCGCTGCTCGAAGACCCGCACCTCGCTGCAACCGGATTCTTCGTGCGCGTCGAGCATCCGAGCGAGGGTACGCTGTGCATGCCGCGGGTTCCGGCCCGGTTCTCGCGCACGCCCGCCGCGCAACCGGGCCACGCCCCCCTGCTGGGCGAACACAACGTGGATCGCGAGGGCTGAGACGATCATGGATTTCCGACTGACCGATGCCCAGCAGCAGATTCGCGAGGGCGTCGAGCGGGTGTGCTCGCGGTTCCCGGACAGCTACTGGCTGGAACGCGACCGCGAGGGTGGGTTCCCGACCGATTTCCACGCGGCCCTGGCGGCCGATGGCTGGCTGGGCATCTGCCTGCCGGTCGAGCACGGCGGATCGGGTCTCGGCCTGACCGAGGCGGCGATCATGATGCAGGCGATCGCCCGGTCGGGCGCCGGATTCTCGGGTGCGTCGGCCGTGCACATGAACATCTTCGGCCTGACGCCGGTGGCCCGCTACGGCACGCCCGAACAGAAGGCGCGCATGCTGCCCCCGGTCATCGCCGGCCGTGATCGCGCCTGCTTCGCGGTCACCGAACCCTCGGTGGGTCTGGACACCACGCGCATCGCCACGCGCGCGCAGCGGTCGGGCGACCACTACCGGATCGACGGGCAGAAGGTCTGGATCTCCACCGCCCAGGTGGCCAACCGCATCCTGCTGCTCGCGCGCACCACGCCGCGCGAGCAGTGCCGTCGCCCCACCGATGGCCTGACGCTGTTCTACACCGCGTTCGATCGCAGTCGCATCGAGGTGCGCGAAATCGACAAGATGGGGCGAAAGGCGGTCGATTCGAACCAGGTGTTCATCGACGGCCTGCAGGTGCCGGTCGAGGATCGGATCGGCGACGAGGGCGAGGGGTTTCGCGCCATCATCGACGGCTTCAATCCGGAGCGGATCCTGATGGGCGCGGAGGCCGTGGGCCTGGGGCGGGCGGCCCTTGCGAAGGCGAGCGACTACGCGCGCGAGCGCGTGGTGTTCGACCGACCGATCGGCCAGAACCAGGGCGTCCAGCACCCGCTTGCGCGCTGCTGGATGGAACTGGAGGCTGCGGACCTGCTCGTGTTCAAGGCCGCCAGCCTCTACGACGCGGGGGCGTCGTGCGGCGCGGAGGCGAACGCGGCGAAGTTCATGGGGGCCGAGGCCGGATGGCGGGCCTGCGAGGCCGCGGTACTCGCCCATGGCGGCATGGGCTATGCCCGCGAGTACCACGTCGAGCGCTACCTGCGCGAGGCGATGATCCCGCGCATCGCGCCGGTGAGCCGCGAACTCGTGTTCTGCTACATCGCCGAACGCGTGCTGGGGCTGCCGCGCTCGTACTGAGCGGCCTGGCTCGGGCGGGGCGGGCAGGCAACGGGCCACCCGCCCGGCCGAGGTCAGTTCAACGGCTGCAGGCGGCCATCGCGCACGAGGCGCGCGTAGCGTTCGATGTCGTTCGCGAGGAAGCGCGTGAACTCTGCGCTGGAGGTCGGCACCGACTCCGCGCCGATCTGGGTCAGCCGCTCGCGGATGCGCTCGGCTTGCAGCATGCGAACGGTCGCCTGCTCGAGGATCGTGATGTTCTCGCGCGGGGTCGCCGCGGGCGCGAAGAACGCGAACCAGCTGCCGAACTCGAAGCCCTGGAAGGTCTCGCCGATGGTCGGCACCTCGGGCATCGACGCCGAGCGCTTGCGGGCGGTGGTGGCGAGCGCGCGAACCTTTCCGCCCTTGATCTGGCCGACCGCGGATCCCGCGAGATCGAACAGCATGGTGATGCGACCGCCGATGATGTCGGGGTACACGGCACCGCTGCCCTTGAAGGGCACGTGGGTGATGTCGACCCCGGCCCGCTCCTTGAAGATCTCGCCCGACAGGTGGCTGCTGGTGCCGGGGCCGGAGGAGCCGAAGAACAGTCCGCCGGGCTTGGACCTGGCCGCCGCGATCAGGTCCGAGACCGTCTTGAACGGGCTGTCGGCCGCGACCACGAGGAGGTTCGGCACCGTTGCGATCCCCGCGACCACCGCCAGGTCCTTGCGCGGATCCCAGTTGAGTTTCATCAGGCTCACGTTGGTCGACACCGACAGCGAGCCGAGCAGCAGGGTATGGCCGTCGGCCCGCGCCTGCTTCGCGACGTACTCGGCCCCGATGTTGCCGCCGGCCCCGGGGCGCAGTTCGACCAGCACGTTCTGGTTCAGCGACTTGGTGAGTTCGTTCGCGAACTCGCGAGCGAGCACGTCGGCGGTGCCACCGGCGGCGAACGGCACGATGATGCTGATCGGCCGCGAGGGAAAGCCCGGCTGGGCGAGCGCGGGCGACAGCGGGAGTGCGAGGGCACAGGCGAGGAGCGCGCAACGGGCGGTGCTGCGAGCGTGGGCGGCGGTGCGAGTGGGGGTCATGGGAGGGCCGGGTCAGGGGTGGAGGAAATCCGGGGAGGAAGCGGGGCGCCCGCACCGCGGTCGGCGGCAGCGCAGGGCCCAGTGCGACGGTTGCGACATCGAAGCTCGGAGGATGCCATCGGTGATCGGCGGCGGCGAGCGCTTCAGCGTTGCCAGACGATACGACCACCCACGACCGTGAGGTCTGCGGCGATGTCGCGCAGGCGGTCGTCCCCCACGGTCAGCGGGTCCGCGTCGAGCACGGCGAAATCGGCGAGCAGGCCGGGCGCGAGCCTGCCGCGCTCGTGTTCGGCGAATGCGAGCACCGCGCCGC
>CAIKXV010000264.1 GCA_903831455.1 uncultured Pseudomonadota bacterium
CCCCGGGGCGTGCGCCGACCCTCGCAGGGCCATCGAGCGCAGGCCGGCCCTCCCGGACCGTCGACCGCCTCCGGGCACGGATCGCCGGCCGCCGCCAGCGCGTCGCTCGAAACCGGGCCACCCGGCCACGGGTCGCCGCGCCGGCCGGCGCCGCCCTCACTCCGCCAGCAGGCTGCGCAACATCCAGGCGGTCTGCTCGTGCACGGTCAGCCGCTGCGTGAGGAGGTCGGCGGTGGGCTCGTCGCCAGCGGCATCGGCCACCGGGAACACCGCCCGCGCAGTGCGGGCGGCCGCCTCGTGGCCATCGAGCAGGATGCGAACCATGTCCATCGCGCGAGGCGGCTTCGAGGGCGCATCCGGGATGGAGGCGAGCTTGCCGAAGCTGGCGTAGCTGCCCGGGGCGGGATGCCCCAGGGATCGGATGCGCTCGGCGATCGGGTCCACCGCGTTCCAGAGCTCGGTGTACTGCTGCATGAACATCGTGTGCAGCGTGTTGAACATCGGCCCGGTCACGTTCCAGTGGAAGTTGTGGGTCGTGAGGTACAGCGTATACGTGTCGGCGAGCAGCCGGCTCAGCCCCTCGGCGATCGCCTCGCAGTCCGCCGGCGCGATACCGATGCCGCCGGGGAGGGTGCGTGAACGGGATGCCCGGACCCCGGGCTTGCGACTCTTGCCCATCGTGATTCCTCCTTGCGTGTGAGCGCTGCCACCGCGTGGCGGCGCTGCTGCCGGCCGCGCGGGGCCACCCTGCACCGGAATGATGCCACGGGCGCGGGAAGCGCCATCGTGCCGCGCCGCTCGCTCCAGCCGGGGGCATCGGGACGGAATCGCCCCGCGGTAGTGCGGCGGGCGCCGGCAACGCCGCCCCCCTGCGCCCGATTGGTGCGCGGGCACAGCCCAATCCCGGGCGACAGTTCGTCAGCGAGCGATGGCACGGCTGTTGCTAAAGGTGCACCCGCCACGTTCACCACGAGGACTCGCCGACATGATTCCCCGCATCGCCTTTCGCCTCCGCATCAAGGCCCTGCTCGCCGCCCTGACGCTGTCCGCAGGTCTCGGCATGACCGCCCCGGCGCTCGCCCAGGACAAGCTCACCTTCCTCACCAGCTGGTACGCGCAGGCCGAGCACGGCGGCTTCTACCAGGCGCTCGCCACCGGTCTCTACAAGAAGTACGGGCTGGACGTGACCATCCGCATGGGAGGCCCCCAGGTCAACGGCCTGCAACTGCTCGCCGCCGGCCAGGCCGACGTGATGATGGGCTACGACTTCCAGGCGCTGAAGGCGATCGAGTCCGGCATTCCCGTGGTCACCATCGGCACGTCCTTCCAGCGCGACCTGCAGGGAATGCTCACCCACGAGGACGTGCCCAACCTGGGCGCACTGAAGGGCAGGACCATCCTCGTGGCCACTTCGGGACGCACGACCTGGTGGCCGTGGCTCAAGAGCCGGTACGGGTACACCGACGACCAGATCCGCGCCTACACGTTCAACCTCCAGCCCTTCTTCAACGACCGCAACCTCGTGCAGCAGGCATACCTGTCATCCGAGCCGTTCGCGGCGATGCGCCAGGGCGTGAAGACGAAGTTCTTCCTGTTCGCCGATGACGGCTACCCGCCCTATGGCACCACCATGGTGACGATGCAGCGCTCGGTCAAGGAGCGCCCCGACGTGATGCAGCGCTTCGTTCGCGCCACCGTCGAGGGCTGGAAGAGCTACCTTGAGAACCCGGCTCCGGGCAACGCGCTGATCCGCAAGGACAACCCGAACATGACCGAGGAGCAGATGGCCTTCGGCGTGGCCAAGCTCAAGGAGCACGGTCTGGTCACCGGCGGCGACGCGGCCAAACTCGGGATCGGGGTGATCACCGACGAGCGCTGGAAGCGCACCTACGACTTCATGGTCGGGGCCGGGCTGCTGCGCGCGGACGTGGACTTCCGGCAGGCCTACACCACCCAGTTCGTGCGCAACCTGCGCGTGATGCCCTGACACGGCGGCAGCCCCGCCCGCTCGCGTCGACCCGGCGGTCACGCCGGAACGCGGGGGCGACCCGGCCGCTCGCGCGGCCCTCGCCTCCGCGCATCGGCGCCGCGGTCACCTGCCTGCGCCCGCCCCCTGGATATCGACCGGATGAACGCCACCGCCTTGCCTGAGCAACTCGCCGCCGAAGCGCCGCCCGGCATCCCCGTCGTGCAGGCACTCGCCGCCGAGAAGGTCTACCCCAACGGAACGCGAGCCCTCGACCCGGTCGACCTCTCGATCAGGGCCGGGGAGTTCGTCACCCTGCTCGGTCCCTCCGGATGCGGCAAGTCCACCCTGCTCAAGATGGTCGCCGGACTGCTCCAGCCCTCCTACGGGCGCCTGCGGTGGTGGGGTGGCGGCTTCGACGAGGTTCGCGGCGAAGGTCGCCGCCTGGATTTCGTGTTCCAGGACGCAACCCTGATGCCCTGGGCCCGGGTCGACCGCAACGTCCGCCTGCCACTGGATCTCGCCGGCGTGGCCCCGGGCGCCGCACAGCCGCGCGTGGACAGCGCCCTCGACCTCGTCGGGCTGAAGGGATTCGGGCGGCACTACCCGAGGGAACTCTCGGGCGGCATGCAGATGCGGGTGTCGATCGCCCGGGCGCTGGTCAACGAACCCGACCTGTTGCTGATGGACGAGCCCTTCGGCGCGCTGGACGAGATCACCCGCAACCGACTCGACGCCGACCTCATCCGCTTGTGGTGGGCGCGCAAGCTCACCGTGATCTTCGTCACGCACAGCATCTACGAGGCGGTGTTCCTGTCCACCCGCGTGGTCGTGATGGCCGCCCGCCCCGGTCGCGTGTTCCGCGAAGTGGTGATCGACGAGCCGCACCCGCGGACGGATGCCTTCAGGGTCACCCAGTCCTTCGCCCGCTACTGCCGCGAACTGACCGAACTGCTGATGGAAGCCAGCGCAGCCGGGGACACGTCCGCATGACCCCCCTCGCCCGCAACCCGAAGTTCGCGCGCATCGCGGCCCCGCTGATGGTCGGGGTACTCGTGATCGTGGTCTGGCATGCGCTGGTGACGCTGCTGAAGGTGCCGCAGTACCTCGTGCCCGGTCCGGTCTCGGTGGCCCGTACCCTGGTCACCGACTGGGGGCTGCTCTCCTCGTCGCTGCTGGTCACCCTGAAGATCACCTTCCTCGCGTTCGCCTGCGCGGTGGTGCTCGGCACCACGATCGCGTTCCTCTTCGTGCAGAGCCGCTGGATCGAGGTGTCGTTCTTCCCGTATGCCGTGCTGATGCAGGTCACGCCGGTCGTCGCCATCGCGCCGCTGATCATCATCTGGGTGAAGAACCCGACGATCGCGCTCACCATCTGCGCGACGCTGGTTGCCCTGTTCCCGATCATCTCCAACACCACGCTGGGCCTGCGGTCGGTGAACCCGGGACTGCTGAGCCTGTTCAGGATGAACCGGGCAACCCGGATGCAGACCCTGCTGCGGCTGCGCATCCCCTCGGCGCTGCCCTATTTCTTCGGGGGCCTTCGCATCTCGTCGGGCCTCGCGCTGATCGGCGCCGTCGTCGCCGAGTTCGTCGCCGGCACCGGCGGCACCGGGGCCGGGTTGGCCTACCAGATCCTCCAGGCCGGATTCCAGCTCAACATCCCGCGGCTGTTCGCCGCGCTGCTCCTGATCACGGTGACCGGCGTGCTCCTCTTCGCGCTGATGGTCTGGCTGTCGCGGCTGTTCCTCGGCACCTGGCACGACAGCGAAATGGTGCAGGAGGGCTGAACCCATGGCTTCGGCTCCCGCCGCTCCCGCTCCAGGCCCCGACCTGCTCGTGCGGGGTGCCCATGCCGCGATGACCGGCCTGGGCGGTGATCTCGCACGGGCCGGGGCGGTGGACATCCGCATCCGCGACGGCAGGATCAGCGAACTGGGGCGGCTCGACGCATTTCCCGGCGAGCGCGTGCTCGACGCTTCGGGCTGCGTGGTCTATCCAGGCTGGGTCAACACCCACCATCACCTGTTCCAGAGCGTGCTCAAGGCGGTACCGGCGGGCATCAACGCCCCGCTCTCGCAATGGCTGGTGGAGGTGACCGGACGCTACCGGCACCGCATCGACGCCGAAGCCCTTCGGGTGGCCGCTCGCATCGGCCTGGTGGAACTGATGCTCTCGGGCTGCACGACGGTCGCCGACCACCACTACCTGTACTACCCGGAAATCGGGTACGACGGCGCGGAGATCCTGTTCTCCGCGGCCGAGGAACTGGGCCTTCGCTTCGTGCTCTGCCGCGGCGGCATGACCCGGCCCCAGCCCGGATTCGAACAGGACACCCCGCCCGAGCTGCGGCCCGAGCGCGTCGAGGACATCATCGCCGACGTCGAGCGACTGGCCTCCCGCCACCACGACGCATCGCCCCATTCGATGCGACGCATCGTGATGGCGCCGACGACGCCCACCTACCGCGTGCGTCCCGAGGAACTCACGATGATGGCGCGCGCCGCGCGCGCGATGGGCCTTCGGCTGCACACCCATCTGTCGGAGAACCAGGACTACCTGCGCTACTTCCGCGAGGCGCACGACCGCACCCCGGTCGAGTTCTGCGCCGACCGGGAATGGATCGGACCCGACGTCTGGTTCGCCCACCTGTGCCATGTGAGCGAAGCCGAGATCAGCCTGATGGCCCGATCCGGCACCGGCATCGCCCACTGCCCCGCCAGCAACGCGCGACTGGGCAGCGGCATCGCGCCAGCCCCGGCGATGGCGGCTGCCGGCATGCCGGTGTCGCTGGCCGTCGATGGCGCCGCATCGAACGAGGCGGCGGACATGATCTCCGAGGCGCACCTGGCCTGGCTGGTGCACCGCGCCGCTCGCGGCGTCGACCGCTTCGACGGGGGCGCCGACGCGGTGAGCGCGGAGGACGTGATCGGCTGGGGAACGGCGGGCGGGGCCCGGGTGCTGGGGCTGGACACCGGCGCACTCGAACCCGGCCGTGCCGCCGACCTCGCGATCTACTCGCTCGACGACCCGCGCTACCTCGGGCTCCACGATCCGGCGATCGGACCGGTGGTCGCCGGAGGCCGGCCGCGACTGCGTTCGCTGCTGGTCGGTGGGCGCGAGGTCGTTCGCGACGGAGCGATCCCCGGCCTGGACCTCGAGGAACTCGGCGCACAGGCGCGCGCCGTCGTCGGGAGCATGATGCAATGAGCACGCCTCGCCGTCCCCTCGCCCGCACCGATTCCACCCGCCCTCTGGGCGCCCGCCCGGGCGAGCAGTGGCAGGTGTCCCGGGAGCGGGTGGACATGGTCCGCACGCCGCGACCCGTGCGCAGGGCCAGCATCGAAGCCCAGCCACAGGCGCTGGAGATCGACCTCGCCTGCACCGCGCTCGTGGTCGTGGACATGCAGAACGACTTCTGCCACCCGGGGGGCTGGCTCGCCGGCATCGGGGTCGACGTGGCGGCCGCCCGCGCGCCGGTCGCCCCGCTCAAGCGACTGCTGCCGCGCCTGCGCCGGGTCGACGTCCCGGTGATCTGGCTCAACTGGGGCAACCGGCCCGACCGCCGCAACCTCTCGCCCGCGCTGCTGCACGTCTACGATCCGGACGGAGCCAGCGTCGGGCTCGGCGACCCGCTGCCCGGCGGCCCGTTGCGCGGGGCGCGCGTCCTCGAGAAGGGCAGTCGCTCGGCCGCGATCGTGGATGCGCTGAAGCCCGCCCGCGGCGACATCCATGTCGACAAGTACCGGATGAGCGGCTTCTGGGATACCCCGCTCGACAGCATCCTGCGCACGCACGGCATCCGGACCCTGCTGTTCGCGGGCGTGAATGCCGACCAGTGCGTGCTCGCAACGCTGATGGACGCGAACTTCCTCGGCTACGACACGCTGCTGCTCGAGGACTGTACCGCCACCACCTCGCCCGACTACTGCCTGCAGGCCACGCTCTACAACGTGCGAACCTGCTTCGGATTCGTGATCGACAGCGCCTCGCTCGTCCGGGGTTTGCCGGCATGAACGCCGACCTGCCGAGACACCCGCGTTCCCGTCGGAACCCGACGGCAACCCCGTCGCGGCGTGCGTGCGATCGCGCAGGTTCGGCCTGCGCGGCAGCGGTCGGCTCGCGACGGCACCCGGGAGCCGGTCGACGGGAGCGGCAGCCATGATCGAACGCGCGTGCGCCGCCGAAGGCCACGACCCGCTCGGGCGACCGGCGGCCGGGTCGTCGATCGCACCGGCACCGGCGCCCGAGGAGGGCCTGCAGGCGCGCCGCCTGGCCGACTGCCCGGTGTACCGGATCTCGCCCACCGACTCCAACCGCTTCGTCATGCTGATCGATCCGCACGAGGCGGCCTCCGGCTACGTGAGCGTCGTGGAGATCTTCGACGTCGGCGGCCGCACGCCGCCGAACACCCACCGCCGGGCATGGGAGAGCTTCTACGTCCTGCACGGCCAGGGGCTGGCGGTCGCCGGCGGGAAGCGGCTGCCGCTCGTGCGCGGCGACAGCCTGCGCGTCCCTCCGGGTGTCGAGCACGTGATCGAGAACACCGGCCCCACGCGCCTCTACTGCCTGACGACCATGGTGCCCGACGAGGACTTCGCCGCACTGATCCGGGGCGGAGTCGCCGATCGCCTGGACGCCGAGGACCTCGCCGTGCTGGGAGGCGCCTGATGCTCCACGGATGGATTCCGCCCCACCGTTTCCTGCCGTACCTGACCACCGACGAGGTCAGGGACCTGCCCGGCAAGGAAGACGTCGTCGTGCTGCAACCGGTCGCGGCGATCGAGCAGCATGGCCCGCACCTCCCGCTGGCGGTGGACACCGCGATCGTGATGGGCGTACTCGGCACCGCGCTGGGCACGCTACCCCCGGAGGTACCCTGCCTGTGCCTCCCGCCGCTGTGCTACGGGAAGTCCAACGAACACATCCGCTTCCCCGGAACCGTGACGGTGTCCGGCGCCACGCTGGGTGCGCTGCTCGCGGAGGTCGCCGACTCGGTCTACCGCATGGGCTTCCGCAAGCTCGCCTTCGTGAACGCCCACGGCGGGCAGCCCCAGGTGATCGACATGGCTGCGCGCGACGCGCGCGAGCGCCATCCCGATTTCAACCTCTTTCCGCTGTTCGTCTGGAACGTCCCCAACGAGGCCGCGAGCCTGATCGCTCCCCGGGAGTGGTCCGAAGGCATCCATGCCGGGGCGGCCGAGACGGCCCTGATGATGGCGCTGCTGCCCGACCAGGTGCATCCGGAGCGCAGGGTGGCCGAGTACCCGCCTGCGTTGCCCGAAGGGTCGCTGCTGTCGCTGGAAGGTCGCCTGCCGCGTGCGTGGCTCACGCACGACATCAGCGTGAGCGGCGTGATCGGCGATCCGCGCCCGGCCACGCCGGAGATGGGCGCGGCCCTGCTCGCATCGCTCGCGAGCGGCTGGTGCCGGCTGATCGCCGAGTTGCACGCCTTCCGCCCCCCCGTCCCGAATCCCCCTGCCGGGAGTCCATGATGCTCGTCACCCGACAGAAGGTTCTCCGTCGATTCTGGTATGCGACCCTGCCGCTCTCGGCGCTGGCCGATGGCCCCAGGGCCTTCACACTGCTCGGCGAGCCGCTGGTCCTGTGGCAGGACGGTGACGGGCGTCCGGTCGCGATGCGGGATCGCTGCTGCCACCGCACCGCGCAGCTCTCCCGCGGCTTCTACAACGACGGTCGCCTCGCCTGCGGGTACCACGGCTGGGCCTACGACCGCACCGGTCGCTGCGTGTCGATTCCCCAGCAGCCCGACAGCGCGATTCCCTCCGGGGCCCGCGTCGCCTCGTATGCCTGCGAGGCGCGCTACGGCTACGCGTGGGTCGCGCTGGAAGACCCGCTGCAGCCGATCCCGGACGTGCCCGAAGCCGCGATGCCCGGCTTCCGGCGGATCGAGCAGTTCGACGAGCGCTGGGACTGCGGGGCGCTGCGCATGATGGAGAACTCGTTCGACAACGCGCACTTCTCCTACGTCCATCGCAACACCTTCGGCCAGTACGACCAGCCGAAGCCGTCGAAGTACGAGCTGTGGCCGACCGACTGGGGCTTCGAGTCCGAATCGATCGTGCCGATCAACAACCCGCCGCACGCACTGCGCATCACCGGCGACCCGAACCCGGTGACGACCCGGCACCTGCGCAACCGCTGGTTCATGCCCTTCTCGCGGACCTTCCACGCCACGTATCCGAGCGGCATCCAGCACGTGATCTTCAACTGCGCGACGCCGATCGACGACGGCTCGATCCAGCTCGTCCAGTTGCTGTTCCGCAACGACACCGAAGCGGACTGCCCGGCGCAGGCGCTGATCGACTGGGACCGCGCGATCGTCGACGAGGATCGCGCCATCCTCGAGGCGACCGATCCGGATGCGGCCGTCGACACCCGGCGACGGGTGGAGTTCCACATGGATTCGGACCGTCCCGGCCTGCTGATGCGGCGCAAGCTGATGGAACTGCTCGAGCAGCACGGCGAGACCGAGGCCCACCGCTGACGCACCCCACGCGCGCCGGGGCGCTCTCCCCGGTCCACATCGAGTCTCAGGGAGTAGAGGAAATGCTGGTCACCCGACAGAAGGTCCTGCGTCGTTTCTGGTATCCGGTCATGCCGATGGCGATGCTCGAGGACGGACCGAAGCCGTTCACCCTGCTCGGTGAGGCGATCGTCCTGTTCAAGGGTGCCGAGGGCAAGCCGGTGGCCCTGGCCGACCGTTGCTGCCACCGTACGGCCCGGCTCTCCCGCGGCTTCGTCGAGGACGGCAACATCGTCTGCGGATACCACGGCTGGACCTACGACTGCACCGGCCGCTGCGTGCGCATCCCGCAGAATACCGACGCCGCCATCCCCGCCAACGCGAAGGTCCCCGCCTACCACTGCGAGTCCCGCTATGGCTACGCCTGGGTGGCGCTCGAGGACCCCCTGATGCCGATCTTCGAGTTGACCGAGGCAGGCGACCCGGGCTACCGCCAGATCGACCAGTTCTACGAAGTGTGGAACTGCGCCGGGCTGCGCCTGATGGAGAACTCGTTCGACATGGCGCACCTGTCCTTCACGCACAAGGGCACGTTCGGCCCGAAGAACCACGTGCCGCGCAAGATGACGATGGACGTCTCCGACTGGGGGCTGGAGACCTACGTCGAGACGCCGGTGACCAACCCCGCCATCGCGCGCAGCGTGGTGGGCAGCGACGCCGAGGAGACCGTCCGCATCATGCGCGGCACCTGGTTCCTGCCGTTCTCGCGGCGGCTGGCGATCAGCTATCCCAACGGCGTGCGCCACACCATCATCACCAACGCCACGCCGATCGACGACGGCTCTTCCATGGTCGTGCAGTGGTGCTACCGCAGCGACTCCGAGGACGAGGTGCCGGCAAAGGACATCATCGCCTTCGATCGCGCGGTCACGAACGAGGACAAGTACATCCTCGAGAGCACCGACTACGACGCCTGCATCGACACCACGCGCCGCGTCGAGTTCCACATGGACTCCGACCGCCCCGGGCTCGTGATGCGCGAGAAGCTGCTCAAGCTGTTGCGTGCGCATGGCGAGGACGAAGTCCATGGCTGAGCGTCTCTATCGCATCGGCCAGCGTGCGCGCCAATGGTCCGCCCGGCACGCGCCCCCGTCGCACGGGGCCCGGGCCCGGGGGCTGGATCCGTCCGGAACGGTCGGCGCGATCGTTCCGGGCGCGCCCGGCTGACCCCTGCGCCCACCCCTCCCATGTCCACTCGCCGCCGACCTGCACCCCGCGAACCCGCGGCCATCGGCCCTCGGACGCCCTGCGTCCGCACCGCCGCGCCGCCACCCCACGCGTATCCGGTACCCCACCGGCAGGAGTCACCATGATCGAAGCCAAGCAGAAGGTTTTCCGTCGGTTCTGGCATTGCGTGATGCCGATCGCGCGGCTGGAGCAGGGCCCGCAGCCGTTCACGCTCCTCGGCGAGCGGCTGGTCCTGTGGCTGGACGACACCGGCACGCCGGTCGCGATGGCCGATCGCTGCTGCCACCGCACCGCGCGCCTCTCGCGCGGCTGGTGCGAGGGGGCACTCATCGTCTGCGGCTACCACGGCTGGGCCTACGACAGGACGGGCAAGTGCGTTCGCATCCCCCAGCAGCCGGACTCCGCGATCCCGAGCGGTGCGAAGGTGCCGAGCTATCGCTGCGAGGCGCGCTACGGCTATGCGTGGGTGGCCCTCGAAGAGCCGCTGCTGCCGATTCCCCACCTGCCCGAAGCCGGTGCCGAGGGGTTTCGCCAGGTCGACCAGTTCTACGAGCCGTGGAACTGCAGCGGCATCCGGTTCATGGAAAACGCCTTCGACTTCGCCCACCAGAGTTTCGTGCACAGCGCGATGCAGGGGCTGCGCGACAAGCCCGTGCCTCCGCGTGGAGAGATCGTCGATCGCGACTACGGCTTCGACATGAACATCGTCCAGCCGGTTCGAAACCCGGACTCCGGCAAGAAGCACCTGAAGATCGACGCCGACGAGACGGTACGCACGGTGGATCTCAACTGGTTCATGCCCTTCTCGCGCCGCATGGGCATCACGTATCCGACCGGACTTCGCCAGAGCATCTACTCGGTCGCCACGCCGATCGACGAGGGTCGCTGCCAGGTGATCCAGTGGAGTTATCGCAATGACAGCGAGGCCGACGTACCGGCCGCCGACATCATCGCCTTCGACCGGGCGGTGGTCGACGAGGACCGGCTGATCCTCGAGGCGGTGGATGGCGACATGCCGCTGGATACCCGCCGCCGCGCCGAATTCCACATGGACTCCGATCGACCCGGGCTGCTGATGCGTCGCAAGCTGCTCGAGCTGCTGGCGCGGCACGGGGAAGTCGAGGTGGGCGGGATCGGCCGAGCCGGCTGAACGGCCCTCGCCCCCTCGACGGCGCGGATCGCGCGGTCGGGGAACCGCGATCGCCGGTGGCCTCCCGCAGGACTCCGGTGGCGCGGGACGGGCGCGTCCGGTCGGTGCCGGGCCCTCAAGTCGCGCGCCGAGCGGCCGATAGAGTCCATGACGCGCGGACGGGAACCCGCCGCGCGCGGCGGCGACATGGCCCTCGCGGCACGTCGCGCCGGCATGGGTCTCGGAGGCCAGCGCGCCGGCGCCGGGCCACCGCACTCGTCAGTCGACCTTCTCCACCGGCCACCCTCCAGGCGCACGGGCACGGCCGGCTTCCGCCCCGGCGATCCCGGCGCCCGTCCCCCATGTCCTGCACCGCCCGCATCTGCTCCCGCTCCCGGATCCCGACGCTGGCGAGCGCCCTGCTCGCCGCCCTGATGGCCGGTGGCTGCGCGACGCAGCTGAAACCGACCGACGTCGCGCACTTCCAGCCGCCCATCGTGAGGGACCGGGCCCCCGAGAGGCCGCTGAAGGGCACCTACTCGCTCGCCAACAACACGCGCAAGGTCGGGTTGGACGAGATGCGCGCGCAGGTGCCCGCCTTCGATGGCCGAGGTCGGCTGCTCGCCAGCTGGAACCCGCATCCGCACGGGGTGTCCGGGCGTCGGACGTTCGTGGTCGTTCACGGTGGACACGGCCTCGTCCCCTCCAACTTCGCCACCGCGCTGTGGCTTCGCGAGGCAATGGGCGCCAACGTGCTGGTACTGGACAGCTACTGGAGCCGCGGCCGGGAGGAGAACTGGGCGACCTGGAACGAGTTCGGGGCGAACATGCGCGCGCTCGACGCCATTGCCGCGGCGCGCTGGCTGCGCGACGCGCACGGGGTCTCGCCCTCTCGCCTCTACCTGTACGGGGACAGCCAGGGAGGATGGACGGTGCTGCGGACGTTCACCGACGAGCCCTTCCTGCGCAGCCAGGTCGCGGGCCTGTACGCGGCAGGGATCGCGCTCTACCCGAACTGCATCGCCGACGGCAGCCCGCAGCGCCCTGCGCTCGGCCCGTACGTGGCCCCGGTGATCGTCTTCACCGGTGGACGGGATACCGCGACGCCGATCCAGCCCTGCGACCGGTCCGTGTTCACCCGAGCCACCGACTGGATCCACTATGCGGACCAGACCCATGGGTGGGATACCGCCAACCGGGGCGCCCATACGCCTGCGGTCGATGGCGAGTGCGGCAAGGCGATGAACGTCTACAACCGCTTCGCGGTCTGCCGCAGCGACCTCACCACGGCGGACATGCGCCGACGCATCGGCACGTTCGTCGACTCGATCGAGACGGCACGCCGCTGATCCGGATCGCGACGACGCGAGCGCCCATTCCCGTCGGGGTACCGGTCGAGCATGGCCAGCGTCGGTCCGGACCCGATCCGCACGCCTCGCCGGGCTGGACTCGCGCGCGCGATCGGCATCCGCGACATCGCGTCGTCGGTGGATACCAGCGTCTCGACCTGCGCCCGGCACCCTGGCGTCCCGTCGGCCTCGGGATCACCGCCACGGCGACCCGCCCGCTGCGGGCCCACGCACGCGCGGGGCGATGGGCACCCTCGCGTCGGGTCGCCCGTCGACGGGCGCCGGCTCAGGGCTCGGTCTCGCCCGCGCCCGCCAGCCCCGGGGCCGGCCAGCGCCGGGCGCCGGCCTGCTCCCGTCGCAGTTCGTGGAACTCGCGCAGCCTCGCCATCACCCGGCCATTGACGGTCTGGGCGTTGGCACCGAGCGCCGGGTCGCCGGCGGGCCACCCGGTGAGCAGCGCCAGCGCCTCGTCCACGTGCGACACCGCATGCACCGAAAACCGATCCGACTCCACGGCGGCGATCAACTCCTCCTTCAGCATCAGCTGCGATGCATTCCCCGCCGGAATCACCACCCCCTGCTCCCCGGACAGCCCCTGTCCCACGCACAGGTCGAAGAAGCCCTCGATCTTCTCGTTGACGGCGCCGATCGCCTGCACCGCGCCGTGCTGGTCCACCGAACCGGTGACCGCCAGCCCCTGCCTGAGTTCCACGCCCGACAGCGCGGAGATCAACGCGCACAGTTCGGCCAGCGAGGCACTGTCGCCCTCGATCCGCCCATACGTCTGCTCCAGCACCAGCGAGGCGGCCAGCGACAACGGTCGCCGGGCCGAGTAGCGCGAGGCGAGATAGCCGCTCAGGATCAGCACGCCCTTGGAGTGGATCGAGCCGCCCAACGCGGTCTCGCGCTGGATGTCGATGAGCTGCCCCTCGCCCAGGCGCGCGGTCGCGGTGATGCGTGCTGGCTGCACGAAGGCCTGGTCGCCGATGGGCTGGACGCTGAGTCCGTTCACCTGCCCGACCGCACTACCCCGGGTGCGGATCAGCAGTTCGCCCGAGGCGACGGCCTGCAGCAGCCGCTCGCGCGGCGCGGCCAGCCGCTGCTCGCGCGCGCGCGTGGCCTGCTCGATGTCCGGGCCGAGCAGCGTCGTGCGCCCTTCGCGCCGAGCCCACCATGCAGCCTCGGCCACGAGATCGACACCGCGCGCGAGGTCGAGTGACAGCCGCTGCGCGTCGCCGGCCGCCCTCGCCGCCTCCTCGACCAGCCGCGCCAGCGCCGTTCGATCGAGCGGCGGCAGCCCGCGCTCGGCCGACAGCGCGGCCAGTGCACGCGCGTAGTCGAGCTCGGCCGCGGCCTCTCGAGGCATGTCGTCCGAGAAATCGGCGGCCACCTTGAACAGGCCCGGGAAGTCGGGGTCGAATGCGTGCAGCAGCTGGTAGAGCGACAGATCGCCGAACAGCACGACCTTCACGTCGAGCGGGATCGGCTCGGGCTCGAGCGATACGGTGCTGACCAACCCGAGTTGCTGCCCGGGCGTCTCCACCCGGACCTGCCGCGCGATCAGTGCGCGCTTGAGTGCATCCCACGCAAACGGCTGCCCGAGTACGCGCGCGGCATCCAGCATCAGGCAACCGCCGTTCGCCCGATGCAGCGCACCGGAGCGGATCAGGTTGAAGTCGGTCAGCAGCGCCCCGAACTGCGCCAGGTGCTCGATGCGCCCGATCAGGTTCGGGCAGGTGGGGTTCTCCTCGTGCAGCACCGGTACCCCCTGCACGCCGCTGACCGAGGGACCGGTCTCGTCGACCAGCAGGTTGACCCGGTAGCGACGAACCGACGGACCATCGACCGCCCCGGCCGGCATGCCCTCGGCCACCGCCTCGCTGCGACGGCGGAACAGTTCGCCGTTGGCCGCGATATCGCGCTCGACCGCGGCCAGGTAGGCCAGCACGTCCGGGAGGTCGGCGCAGGGCTTGCGCACGTCGGCCATTCCGGCCGCCACCGCCGCCGCAGTGACCTCCTCGTTGATCCGGCGCACCTGATCGAAGTGTCGCCGCCTCGCCTCGGCCGCCCGCGCCACGGCTGCCTGCAGCCGCTCCTGCATCCCGGCGATCGCCGCGGCAATCCGCTCCCGCTCGGCCTGCGGGGAGCGCCTCGAACGCCTCGGGCGACAGCACCTCGTGGTCCTTCGCGGGGGCGAGGGTAAACCCCTCGGGCACTCGAACCAGCGCGAGGCCCTGCGCCGACGCCTCGGACGCCACCGACTCGAACACCCCCCGCTGCTGCTCCGAGACCTCGCGCTCGGCATGCTCGACCCGCTGCCGGTAGTCGTCGGACTCGAAGGCGGCGGGAATGGTGGCCTGCAGTTCCTGCACCACGCGATCCATCGCCTCGCGCAGCGCGAGGCCGCGTCCACGCGGCAGGCGCAACGCCCGCGGCCGCTGCGGATCGGAAAAATTGTTGACGTAGCACCAGTCGCTCGGCGCCTCGCGCCCGCCCATGCCGGCGCGCAGCAGCGACTCGACCACCTCGCGGCGGCTGACGCCCGGCGAACCGATCACGAACAGGTTGAACCCCTCGGCAGCGATCCCCGCCGCCAGTTCGATCGCCGCGACCGCCCGGGCCTGCCCGACGGCGGCGACCGAGTCGGCGGCGCGGATACCGCCCATGGTCGAAGCCTCGAGCATTCGCGGGTCACATCGGCGGCGGAGCCGGGAAGGCTGCAGGGCAACGGTCGCCGGCGCGGTCATGTCATCCATCAGCAGACCTCCTGTCGAGTCCAGAGGCTGTCCCATCGTCGCCGCGATGGTGTTGACCTGAATCAAACCGGCGCGCCGTGGAACCGCCGCGCCGATCGATGCGCCGTCCGTCGGGGGACGATACCGCCCGGTCCCGGCGGGCAGCGGCTATCCTTGCAGCGGTGGCGGGAGGCCGACAGGGGGCGTGATGGGCAAGGGGAACGGTTGGGCGGGCGGTCGTCGCATGCGGATCGGACTGGCGTCCCTCGCCATGGCCGGATCCCCGTTGGCGCATGCCCAGCCTGCACCCGCCGCGCCTGCGGCTGGCAGCCGGGTGCTGCAGGAGGTGACGGTGAGCGCCACGCGGGTCGAACGCGACCCGATGGATCTGCCGGTGGCGATCGACACGGTCGACGCCATCACGATCCGCGAGGGCAACGCGCAGGTCAACCTGTCCGAGTCGCTCGGGCGGGTGCCGGGCCTGGCCGTCCAGAACCGGCAGAACTATGCGCAGGACCTCCAGGTCTCCTCGCGCGGCTTCGGCGCGCGTGCCTCCTTCGGCGTACGGGGCGTGCGGCTGATCGCCGACGGCATCCCGGCCACGATGCCCGACGGCCAGGGGCAGGCCGCCTCGTTCAACCTGCCGACCGCAAGCCGCATCGAGGTCATGCGCGGCCCGTTCTCCAGCCTGTACGGCAACGCATCGGGCGGCGTGGTCCAGATATTCACCGCCGACGCGCCCGCGCAACCGACGCTGGGAGCGAGCCTGATGGGCTCGGCCTACGGGACCTGGAAGGCCGGTGCGCAGTTCGGTGCACGCAGCGGCGGCCTCGGCGTCGTGGGCGACCTGTCGCGGTTCATGACCGACGGCTATCGAGCCCACAGCAGCGCCCGACGCGACCAGGCGCAGGTGAAGCTGAGCCAGGACCTTGGCGACCGCGGCACGCTCACGCTGGTGGCCAACCGGCTGGACCAGCCCGAGACACTCGACCCACTCGGGCTGACCGCGGCGCAGGTCGCGCAGAACCGCCGCCAGGCCGTCGCGGCCGCCTACACCTTCAACACCCGCAAATCCATCGCGCAGAACCAGGGGGGACTGACCTGGGACCTCCCGCTCGGCGCGGGGACCCGACTGCAGGCGCGGGCCTACATGGGTGACCGGCAGGTCGTGCAATACCTGGCCATCCCGCTGGCCGCACAGGCAGCGGCCACCAGTTCCGGCGGCGTGGTCGACCTCGACCGCGCCTACGGCGGCGGCGCCCTTCGCCTCACGCGCGAGACGCGCCTTGCCGGCCAGCCGTTAACCGTATCGGTCGGCTTCGACCACGACCGCATGGCCGAGCGCCGGCGCGGTTTCATCAACAACAACGGTACGGCAGGCGCACTCAAGCGCAACGAGCACGATACGGTCTCCAGCACCGACGTCTACGCGCAGGCCGAGTGGCAGCCCAGCGAACGCCTGGGGGTGCTCGCCGGCGTGAGGCACAGCCGCGTGGCCTTCGACTCGCGCGACGACTTCATCGCGGCGGGCAATCCGGACGACAGCGGCGCGCTGTCCTACTCGCGCACCACGCCCGCGCTGGGCGCCACGCTTCGGGTCACCCCGCTGCTCAACGCCTACGCGAACGTCGGGCGTGGATTCGAGACCCCGACTTTCGCGGAACTGGCCTATCGCCCGGGCGGGGCGAGCGGACTGAACTTCGCGCTCCGGCCCTCCGACAGCCTGCACCGCGAAGTCGGCCTCAAGGCAATGTCAGGGCAGGATGGCGTGGTCAACGCCGCGCTGTTTCGCATCGACACCACCGACGAGATCGTGGTCAACAGTTCGAGCGGAGGACGTACCGACTTCCGCAATGCGGCGGGTACGCGGCGCGAAGGGTTCGAACTCGCGTGGCGGCAGGGCTGGGGGGGCGGCTGGCACCACGCGCTGGCGCTGACGGTGCTCGACGCCCGGTTCCGCGACGCCTTCCGCTCCGGCACGCCGCCGCTCGCCGTGCCCGCCGGCAGCCGGTTGCCCGGAGTCGCGCCCTCCACGCTGTTCGCCGACTTCGGCTGGCGCGATCCGGACAGCGGCTTCTTCGCCGGACTGGAGCTTCGCTACAGCGGCAAGGTCTACGTGAACGACCAGAACAGCGAAGCGGCCGCACGCTGGGCGACCGCCTCCGTGCGCGCCGGGCTGCAGCAGCGCGGCGGCGGCTGGCGGCTGAGCGAATTCGTGCGCATCGACAACATCACCGACCGCGACTACATCGGCTCGGTCATCGTGGCCGACTCCAACGGTCGCTTCTACGAGCCCTCGCCCGGGCGCACGTTCACGATCGGCGTGACCGCCGAACTGACGCTGCGCTAGGTCCGCGCGACCGCCGGGTCGCCTCGCCGTCCCGCGCATGCCGCTCGAGCCGAACGGCGCACGACGGGCGGCGGGCGAACAGGCCGCCCCGGGCATCGGCGCGCGAACGGCCTGTTCGCCGCCGCAGCCGTGTACGGGCGCCTGCAGTCGGCCCGCCTGCGCCGATTCCGCGGCGCCCGCCGGCAGGCGGCCTGTTCAGCGGTGGGCCAGGAAGTGCGCGATGGCGGCGATGTCGGCATCGGCCGTCTTGTACATCACCGCGTTCATGCTGGTATCGGTACCCGTGCGCCGATCGTCTCGATAGGCGCGCAACGCAGCCGCGAGGTAGTCCTCGCGCTGGTTGACCAGTCGTGGCACCTGCCGCTGTCCGGAGTAGTCGCCCATGTGGCAACTGTTGCAGCCCATGGCCATCGACAGCGACTCTCCGCGCGCATACAGGGTCGCGTCGCGCGGCCCCGGGCTGCGGTAGGGCGTCGCCGCCGCGTAGTAGCTCGCGAGATCCAGCAGGTCGCTGTCGGACAGCCCCTTGAACGAGCCGGCCATCGTCGGCACTTCACGCAAACCCTCGCGGATGAGCACCAGCTGCAGCAGCGTGAACTCGGCCTGCTGGCCGGCCAGTGCCGGCATGCCCGGCAACGGCGCCGCACCATGCTCGCCGTGGCACCCCGCACAGGATGCCGCGCGAGTGGCGCCACGCGCGGCATCGCCGCCCCGGAACACATGCTGGGCCGAGGCCACACCCGCCGCGAGCAGCGCGACCAGTGCAGCCCCGCCTGCCGCGCGCCGCCACTGCGGCGCGCGTCGGGCACGAGCGGTCACCGCGAATAGCTCACGCGGTAGATCGCCCCGTTGTGCTCGTCGGCCACCAGCATCGAGCCGTCGGGCAGTTGCAGCACGTCCACCGGACGCCCGTGGTAGGTGTTGGTGGCGCGATCGAGGAAGCCGGTCATGAACGGCACGACCCGCGCGTTGCGCCCGTCCGGCGAGGCCGTCACCCGCACCACGTCGTACCCGGAGCGCTCGGTGCGGTTCCAGGACCCGCGGCGCGCGATGATGACCGAGTCCTGGTACTCGGCCGGGAACATCTTGCCGCTGTAGAAGCGCATGCCCAGCGCCGCGGTGTGCGCACCCAGCGTGGCGACCGGAAGGATCGTGTTCGCGCACGGGTTCGGCACGCGGACATCCGGGTCAGGCTGGCCGTTGGCGTGGCAGTACGGGAAGCCGAAGTGCGCCCCGATCATGTTCGCCGGAAGGCGGTTGAGTTCATCTTCGAATCCGTCCTCGCCGGCCCAGTCGCGACCGTTGTCGGTAAACCAGAGTTCGCCGGTCTTGGGGTGGAAGTCGAAGCCCACGCTGTTGCGAACGCCGCGGGCGACGATCTCCATGCCGGTCCCGTCGAGGTTGTAGCGGCGGATCTGCCCGTGCACGCCCGGGTTGATCTCGCACACGTTGCACGGCGCGCCGACCTGGAAGTAGATCTTGTTGTCGGGTCCGAAGGCGAGGAACTTCCAGTTGTGGTGCACCTCGGGCGGCAGGTTGAAGGCCGCGGTCATCTCGACCGGCGCCGGGATGTTCTCGAGGTTGGCCTCGATGTTGTCGTAGCGGAACACCCGGTTGATCGACGCCACGTAGAGCGAGCCGTTATGCACCAGCACGCCGTTGGGCTGGACGAGCTTGTCGGCCACCACCTTCGAGACGCGCTTGCCGTCCTTCTCGTAGACCGCGTAGACACGGCCGATCACGCGGGTGCCCATGAAGATGGTGCCCCCCGGCGCGCGGGCCATCATGCGTCCGCCGGGAATGCCATGCGCCCAGACCTCGACCTGGAACCCCGGCGGCACCTGGATGCGGTTGAGCGGGATCTGGTCGAGCGGAGTGGCGACGATGTGGGGCGGGTTGGCGGTGAGGTTCGGGTTCTTCATCCGCTCGGGGAAGTAGCCGCCCATCGCCTTGCGCGCCGCGATCTCCTTCTCGGTCGGCGGCTTGGTCGGCGTCTGCGCCGAGGCTCCGAACACCATCAAGCCGATCACGCCAGCCACTGCGGCCGGAACCCAGCCGCGCGCGCGCGCGGCGATCGCCAGTCTGCTCATCGCTACCCCTCCCCGGTTGACGGTTCGCCGTTGACGGGGAAGACGCCTTCGCCCGCGCATGGGATCCGTATCTGTATTGCGGGTCAGGATACCGCACAACCCCGAGCGGGGTGTAGCCCCCGTCGGCGCTGGCCGGCGCCGCCCCGCCCCCCCGGCCGCGCGCAGCGCAGGCCCCACCCGGGAGGGCGACGCAGGCCCTGGCGGCGGGGCCGCGTCACTCGACCACGATCTTCGCCTCGCGCACGATCCTCGCCCAGCGCACGGTTTCCTCGCGGACGAAGTTCGCGAAGTGAGCGCGCGAAGGACTGCCCCCGGGCTCGATGCCGGCCGCCGCCTGCCGGCGCCGCACCTCGGGGGCCTGCAGCGCGCGGTTGATCTCGGCATGCAGCCGGTCGGCGATGGCTGCGGGCGTACGACCGGGCAGGAACATTCCATTCCAGTTGCTGAGTCCGAAGCCCGGCACCGTCTCGCCCACGGTGGGCACCTCGGGGAGCAGCGGCTGCCGCGCGGGGGTCGTGACCGCGATCATGCGCAGCCGGCCCGACTTGATGTGGGGCAGCGACACCACGTAGGTGGCGAACATCAGCTGCAGGTCGCCGGCCATCAGGTCGATCAGGGCCGGGCCGCCACCCTTGTACGGCACGTGCGCGAGCGGCACGCCGGCCAGCCTCTGCAGCAGTTCGCCCGCGAGATGGTCCGGCTGTCCGGTGCCCGAGCTCCCGTAGCGCGGGGGGTCGGAGCGTCCGCGCGCCCAGTCGAGGAACTCGCGCACGCTACCCACGCCCAGCGCCGAGGGCACCGCGAGGATGTTGATGATCTCGGCCACGTGGCTCACCGGCAGCAGGTCGCGCTGGGCGTCATAGGGCAGCTTGCGGTAGAGCGCCGGGCTCACCGCGATGCCGCCGACCGTGCCCACCAGCACCGTGTAGCCGTCCGGATTCGCGTTCACGGTGAGTTCGGTGGCGATCCGACCGCCGGCACCGGTGCGGTTGTCGATCACCACCGGTTGCGCGACCTGAACCGCGAGCTGGTCGCCGATCGAACGCGCGATCGTGTCCGCGGCCCCCCCGGGGGGAAAGGGCACCAGGATCCGTACCGGGCGGGACGGATAAGCCCCCTGCGCGTGTGCCCCCGCGCAACCCAGTGCAGCCGCCAGCCACACGGCATGCATGCAGGCCCTGCTCATCGACAGACGGTTCATGCGGCCTCCTCCTGATCGGGCACGTCGCCCGGTTGCACCAAGCCCCGGTCGCGACGACCCGAAGGCACCCACGATGGCCCGGGCGCCGGGCACCCGGGCATCCTGCACCTCGCGCGGGGCATCGCCGGCTCGTCCCGGCACGGATGGATCGGCGCCGCGGCCCGGTTGCGGGGACGCCCCGGGCCGCGGACGAACCCGTGGAGCGTGCGACCCTCGTCCGCCGCGGCGAGGCCGCGGCCCGCCCCTCGACGCCCGCAAGCCGACCGCACCGACCGCCACCGACCCGTGCTGCCCGGTACGATGCGCACCTGCCGACACCGCGCGAAGGAGCACCCGCCTTGACCTCGACTGCAGCCGCCACCGGAATCGTCGACATCCATGCCCACTACTATCCGCCGGCGTGGACGCGCCTCGTGCGGGAACAGGGCCTCCGATACGGGGCACGTTACGCGGAGGGGCCGCAGGGTCCGCTGGTGCATGTCGAGGGGGAGATTCCCTCCGGACCGATCACGCCGGAGTTCGTCGATCTCGACCTGCGCCTGGCCGCCATGGATCTCCAGGGCGTGCAGTGGCAGGCGCTGTCCCTCACCCAGCCGATGGCCTGCTTCGACGACGCGGATTTCTCCGAGGCGATCGCCCGCACGTTCAACGATTCGGCGAACGACGCGCACGCGGCGCACCCGGACCGCTTCGTCGGCCTCGCCACGCTGCCGCTGAACCACCCGCAGCGCGCGGTGGCCGAGCTCACGCGCGCCGCCGCGCTGCCGGGCATCCGCGGCGTCTACTTCGGTACCAATACCGGCCGGTACGAACTGTCCGACCGCGCGCTGTTCCCGGTCTACGAGGCGATCTGCGCACTCGGCCTGCCGCTCTTCCTGCACCCGGTGCGGCAGGCGGGCTTCGATCGGCTGGCGCCCTTCTTCATGCGCAACCTGATCGGCAATCCGATGGAGACGGCGGTCGCCGCGAGCCACCTCATCTTCGGCGGCGTGCTCGACGCCTTCCGCGACCTGCAGGTCTGCCTCCCGCACGCGGGCGGCGCCCTGCCGCTGATCGCGCCGCGCATGGACCGGGGTCACGCCTACCACGCGGACTGCCGCCACCTGCCACGACCGCCCTCGAGCTACCTCGACCGCTTCACCTACGACACCATCGGCCACGCGGACCACGTGTTGCGCTTCCTGATCGACCAGGTCGGCACCGAACGCGTGATGCTGGGAAGCGACTACTGCTTCCGGATGGGCTACGACCGCCCGGTCGAGGTGGTGATGAACCTGCCGGGTCTCGACGAGACCGCCCGCCAGCGCATCCTGGGTGGCACGGCCCGACGGCTGCTCGGGCTGTAGCACCGGCGCAGCATCGACGCGCGGGCCGATCTTCGCGCGGCGCGCCGGCGAACGCCCTCGGCGGGCAGGGGCCGCACCGCGGCTCGTCGCGCGCGGTCCCGCAGGCGCGGGATCGGTCGAGCAGTCCACGGCGGTCGGCCGCACGGGACGATCAGGCCTCGCGCCCGCCCTCGCCACCGGCCGCTCGCGAACGTCGACGCGAACCGATCCACTCGGCGAGCGCCGCCCAGTCGCGCTCGCCCCAGCCCTCGGCGATCGCCTCGCGCATCCGGTCGGCGAGCAGGTCCCCGTTCGGCATCGGCAGGTCGAGTTCGGCCGCGGCATCGAGGGCAAGCGAAACATCCTTGAGCCCCAGGTGCATCGGGAGCAGCGTCTCGGTGGACCGGTTCACGCAGTACTCGCCGTAGTAGCGCACCGCGGGCGAGCCCAGCGAGGTGGCCAGCAGCACCTGCAGGAAACGCCCGGTGTCCATTCCCGCCCGGCCGCACAGGCCGATGGCCTCGCCGAGGCTTTCGATCGTGCTCGCCACGAGGAAGTTGCGGGCGATCTTGACCAGGTTCGCCTGCTCCGGCGCGGTGCCCACGGTGAACACCTGGCGGCCGATATCGGCAAACACCGAGCCGCAGCGCTCGATCGCCTCCGCGTGGCCGGCCACGATGACGTCCAGTTCGCCGCGCTGAGCGAGAGGTGGCCGCCCGAACAGCGGCGCGGCGACGTACGCGCGACCGGCCGCCGAGTGTGCCGCCGCGAGACGCCGGCCCAGCGGGTAGCTGATCGACGACATGCACACGTGGACGGCGTCGTCGCGCAGCGCGACCAGCGCATCGGACGGCTCCAGCCATACCGAGGCCACCGCGGCATCGTCCGGAACCATGGTGACCACGACCTCGGCGCGCAGCGCGGTCGCCCGATCGACCACGGTCGCCCCGGCGATCGGATCGGCGGCCAGCGCCTCGGGACGCGCATCGTGCAGGTACACCGCATGGCCCCGCTCGGCGAGGCGGGCGGCGATCGCCCGGCCCATGCGCCCGACTCCCACCATCCCCACGCGGCGCAGGCCTGCCGCCGACTGCCCTACCCCGCCCATCTCCCCTCCCCGGCGCTGCACCGCGTCTGCGCGCGGCCGCTCGCCACCTTCGGTCGCCTCAGTTGGCTCGCGCGTGCAGGCGGGCCTGCGCCCGTTCGTCCTCGCCCATCCCGTCGATCCGCTGCTCCAGCCATTCGGTCGAGCGCACCATCGCGAAGCGACCGCCCTGCTCGCCGGGCGCCCAGGCGAAAGGGTCGCCTCGCCGCGCATGGACGATGTCCCCGGGCTGCAGCGTGCGCCGCTCACCGCAGAGGCTCACCTCGACCGATCCGCGGATCACGATGCCGAAGACCTCGTGGGCACTCGGTCGAGGCGCCGGAAGCTCGACCGCCCGCGGCGGGGCATCCACGAAACCGAAGGCCAACCGCTCCCCTTCGTTCCAGGTCTCGCGCCGCGAAGAGGGCCGCGGTGCGTCGAAGCCGTCGATCAGGCGGTGGTAGCACTCGTCGAGGCCGTCGACGATCATCTGCGATGCACCGCGCGCACGGTGTTCTCCGCCGTCGGCGGCGCGTTCACCCAGCGCGCTGCCGCCGCGCGCATGGAGGCGATTGATCTCCTCGATCGTGATCGCCCGCTCGGGCACCTTTTCGTCGGCAGCCAGTCCGACGACCGTCCAGGTCTTGTCCTTCATGTAGAGGTAGGACAGGTCCCCGTCCTCGGTGGCCCGCATCGAGTGCCGGGCGAAGGCCGGGGCATGGACGAAGGTGCCCGGAGGCACGATGCGCCGGTCGCGACCGACCACCGCGTTGATGCGCCCTGCCACCGGGAAGATCAGCAGTTCGTTCGGGTGGTAGTGGAGTTCCGACCCGGTCCCGGCCGTCTTGTTCACGAGGCAGAACCAGAGGTAGTCGCCCTCGATCACCGGACCGCGCGCGGTCGACAGGTCGGGGGTGAGGAACTGCGACTCCAGCGCATCGAAGCGGTGGAACGGCACGCCAGGCTCCTAGCGCGCGCGACCGGCCGGCTTGCGTCCGGCGCCAGCCTTTCGCGACGCCGGCTTCTTTCCGGCAGCCTTCTTTCCGGCAGCCTTCTTCCCGGAGGCCTTCGCCGCACCGGGCCCGTAGCCCTTCATGTACAGGGGACCGCTCATGGTCCCGTCGACCGCGCGGCCGATGATCCCC
>CAIKXV010000265.1 GCA_903831455.1 uncultured Pseudomonadota bacterium
CCAGAGGTAGTCGCCCTCGATCACCGGACCGCGCGCGGTCGACAGGTCGGGGGTGAGGAACTGCGACTCCAGCGCATCGAAGCGGTGGAACGGCACGCCGGGCCCCTAGCGCGCGCGGCCGGCCGGCTTGCGTCCGGCGCCAGCCTTTCGCGACGCCGGCTTCTTTCCGGCCGCCTTCTTTCCGGCCGCCTTCTTTCCGGCAGCCTTCTTCCCGGAGGCCTTCGCCGCACCGGGCCCGTAGCCCTTCATGTACAGGGGACCGCTCATGGTCCCGTCGACCGCGCGGCCGATGATCCCCTGCGAGAGATCCTTGATCGCCATGAACACCACGTCCTCGCCGGGCTTGGCCACCAGCGTGTGCGGCGCATTGGCCGGGATGTAGATCAGGGTGCCCGCCGGGGCGTTCACGCGCTTGCCGTTGATCGACCCGCGCAGCGTGCCCTTGACCACGTAGTTGAACTGCTCGTTCGCGTGGCTGTGCATCCGCGAGCCGGTTCCCTGGGGCTTGTCGATCATGCCCACCAGCATGCGGGCGCCCTCCACCACTCCGCCGCTGGAGGTCGAGTAGCCGGTGCCGGCCTCGACGCGGCGCAGCTTCGACATGCGGAACGTGTACTGGCCGTTGCCGGCCCGGACCGCGCCTGCGGTCTTGGTCTTCGATGCGGCGGCATTCGGCTTGCGCGATGCGGTGGCAGTCCTGCTCATCTTCCCGGCTCCTCCGTTGCGATGGACTCCCCGGCCCCGATGCGGCAGCCGGGCATGTTGCAATCGACGCCGCAGGGTAGGCGAGAGGCGCGCGCGCGGGCAATATGGCTGCGGCGATCCGCGCTATCGTCCGTGCCTATCCGATACCCGGGTCGGCGACGCCGGCGTCGGCATCGCGCCCGGGGCGAGGGGATGCTCACCCCGGGGACGAACCCCTCTCCCGACCTGCGCCCGCGTAGGCTTCGCGCACGAGTTCGGCGAACCGGCGTGCCGCGCGCGAGCGGGTGTCATGGCGCCTCCACAGCAGCGCGACATCGCGCACCGGCTCCGGCGCGGTCAGTCGGATCGCGTGCAGGCCGACCCGCGCGTGGAGCGCGCCCAGCGCGACGATGCTGGCCATCCGGCTGTGCTGCACGGTCGCGAGTATCGGCTCGATCGTGTTCATCTCCAGCATGATCCGCGGTGCGACGCCATGCTCGCCGAACAGCTGGTCGAGGTACTGGCGCGCGGCGAATTCGCGTGTCAGCAGCACCAGTTCGTGCGCGTCGAGCGCACGCAACGGAAGGCTGCGACGACCCGCCAGCGGATGGCCCGGCCCCACGACCAGTCGCATCGGCTCCCGGAACAGCAGTTCGGAGACGATATGGGCGGCGTCCGGGGAACTGTAGGCCACCGCGAGGTCGATCTCGCCGCTGACCAGTTCGCGCTCCATCTGGTCGCGCGGGATCAGCCGTGCGACCACGTGGACCCCGGGGTGCTCGGTGGCGAAGCGCGCGAGGATCTGCGGCAGCAGCGACGCCGAAAACGAGTGGAACACCCCCACGCGCACGGTACCCCGCACCAGGCCCTGGAGCTCGGCGATGTCCACCTGCGCGCCGTCGAGTTCGCGCAGCACCCGCTCGCATCGCTCGCGAAACAGGCAACCCGCCTCGGTCGGCTCGACGCGCCGCGGCAGCCGCTCGAGCAGCGTCACGCCCAGTTCCGCCTCCAGCTGCTGGATCTGCTCGGAGAGCGTCGGCTGCGACACCCCGAGCGCCGCCGCCGCGCGCGAGAAGCTGCGGTGGCTCGCAACGGACAGGAAGTAGCGCAGGTGGCGAAGTTCCATCGGAGACTCTCCGGCGCGGCCAAGGGATCGTGGGCCTCGCGCCCCACCCGTCGGCTCGGCGTGCAGGGCATCGGCGCCCGCGGGTTCGACGCAGGCAATCGGCGGGCGACCGGGTGGATGGTACCGGCCGGGGACTGCACGCGCTCGGCCGCCCTCCCCGCGAGGCGGCCCTGGGGCTTGCGCGACGCCGCGCGACGCCCGCCGTCCTGCGCCGACCGCCCGCGTGCAGACCGGCGGGAGGGTGGACGGTGGATGACGGACGGAACGGTTCGGGGCGGGACGACGCCCGATCGGGCGCCCGGCCGCGGGATACGGCGAGCAAGGACGCCACGCAGGTCGCCGACGGCGTGCCCGCGGCGCTCACGGGACGCCGCCGCTGGCAACCGCAGGCCCGGCGGGACTTCACGCTTGCCAGCGCTGCGTGCGACACTGGCACGCAGGTCATCGGGTTCGAGACCACGCCCGCGCGCCCCCTTGCTACCCAGCCGTCAACCGGGCTGGTAGACGGTGATGTCGTAGCGCTCCTTCCGGCCCCCCCCGGGGACGTGGGCGCAAATACGGTAGCCATGGCTGCACGGCCGCCCCCCCCAGCACGACGATACGTTCCCTCGCCGTCTGCGCCCTCGCCGGATGTTGATTCAGAACCGCATGCGCCAGGCCGCCCCCACGGTCGTGACCGACTGGCTGCTGGCAATGCCCCTCACGCGAATGCTCGTCGCGAGCGGCGTGCCCGCGTAGAACGTCGGGTTGAGATCGATGGGCCCGTCGCTGAACATCGCATGCTTGAGGGCGAGATCGATCGACGAGCGGCCGGAGACCCTCATGCTCGCACCGGCGGTCAGCCAGGTGCGCGCGCCATCGGGGAAGGTGGTGTCGCGAAAGCCATCGGTCGTGGGGGTCTGCTCACGGCGCAGGCCCGCGCGCAGCGTGAGCTGCTCGCTGCGCCTCCATTCGGCCCCGACCGATACGGCGATCGCGTCGCGATAGCCGCTCTGGCGCACGGCGTCCGGGCTGCCGTCGGCGAAGCGGACCCGCAGGTCGCCGAAGCGGCTCCACCCGTATCCGTCGACCTGGGCCAGCAACGTGAGCCGCCGTGCGGCGTCCCACGCCACACCGACGCCTGCCATCGCCGGCATCCGCATCCGCGAGGTCGCCACCAGGCTGCCGTTGGCCCCTGCGAGCGGACCGGTCAGCCCCTGCACGGTATTCGTGCCGCCGAGCGAAATGTCCACGCCCGAGCGGTAGTGGGCACCGATCCTCAGCCCGGCGGTCGGGGCCCAGCTCGTGCCGAGGTGAAAACCGACGCCGGAACCCACGCCGCGCAGATGCGTGCGCCCATCGGTCGCAGGCGTGGGCCCCCCCGGGTTCAGCGGGTCAGGCAGCGCGGCCTGCAGATCCGACCGGGCGTGCTGCCAGTCGACACCACCGCCGACCGACAGCGTGTCGCCCACCCTGCGTGCAGCCGACAGCGTGACGTTCACCGTCTCCAGCGAGACCCGGGTCGAGTCGTAGCGCCCGAACCACTGGGGGCTGTAGTCGAGGGACAGTCCGAACGGCGAGGTCAGCCCGAGCGCGAGCGCAGTCCGGCCGTCAGGCAGCCGGTGCACCAGGAACAGGTTCGGGACCGGCGTGGGATCGGTCGGATTGTCGAAGCCGGTTCCGGGATAGGGGACCGTTCCCGGGGTGGCCGGTCCGTTCGCCGTCGAGCCCAGGTCGCGCAGGGAGGTACGGGGCGCGATGACCTGCATGCCGAGGGACAGTTCGGTGCCGGTGGCGTACGAGATACCGGGCGACACCAGGGCGGCCGGGTTGAAGTACGCGGCCGCGGGATCATGCGCATCGACGACCGTACCCGCGCCGGCCCGGCCGATCGCCGGCACGCTCTGCTGGTTGATGAACCACCCGGTAGCCCCTGCCAAGCCCGGCGCGGCGAGCAGTCCCAGCAGCGCCGCGCGCAGCAGGCTGGTCAACCGCGCGTCCGCACCGCCCGTTGAGTGTTCGTGCATCTGTTTCCCACGCCGCGCCATCGAAATGCACGCGAACCAGCGCCGTTATCCGGCCCACGCCCGCGACGGAATACCTTCGACGATTCTCCCTCGCATTGCACCACGAGGAAAATATCACACTGTCAGTTGACTGACTTTCACGGCCACGCCGGACGCACGCGGCGGCCATCCGGCTATCCGGTCCCCCTGGGCACGCGAGTGCCTTCCGCGCCCACCCGGCGCGAGCGAGCCGTCGTCGGCGTCGGGTCACGACAGGCGGCAGGCCCGGGTGGAGACCTTCCGCGCGACTCGCCCGATCATCTCCAACGACGCGCGACGGCGCACCCCTTCCCCCACTCCTCGGCGGCGGCTACCATGACCGGCAAACCAGCAGCGACGGCGGCACGGCCGATCGTCGCGCGCCCGCGGCCCGACCGCGGGATCGAACTCGTCGCTCGGAGACCCACCCCGCCATGCCTGCGAGCCTGAGAGTCGCCGTCTGTACTGCGCTGCTGGTCGCCACGGCGATCGTGCACGCGGGCGAACGGCTGATCCATCGCGAACCGTCCGTCTACAACGGGACGCTGCTCGTGAGCGAGGACAGCCGCGGGCTTCGCGTCCTGCGGTTCAGCGAAGGGGGCGCCCGACAGAGCGTGGTCAAGCCCGGAGACCCCGACCACCTCGAACTCGCCTATACCCGGGCCTTCCCGGTCACGCTTGCGTGGGTGCCGCAGCCGCGCCGCATCCTGGTGGTCGGACTGGGCGGCGGATCCATCCCCCGGTTCCTCCATCACCGGCTGCCCGAGGCGACGATCGACGCGGTCGAACTCGATCCGGGCGTGGTCAAGCTCGCCCGCGAACTGTTCGACGTGCAGGAGGACGACCGGCTGCGCCTGCATGTGGCCGACGGCCGCGCGTGGATCGAACGCGCGTCGCAACGCTACGACCTCGTCGTGCTCGACGCCTACGGGGCCAGCGCCCCGCCGCCGGCGCTGATCACCCGCGAGTTCCTCGCGTCCGTGCGCAGCCTGCTGACCGACCAGGGGCTGGTGGTCGGCAACCTGTGGAATCGCAACTACAACCCGCGCTACGACGACATGGTCACCACCTACCTCGACATCTTCGGCGAGGTGTCGATCCTCGCCCTCGAGGGCGTCGGCAACACGCTGGTGATCTCCGGGCCGGCCAGTACGCGGCACGACCGCGACGAACTGCTCCACCGCGCAGGCAAGGTGGGCCGCGATCTCGGGCGGGGTCCCGCGCTCGAGCACGTGTTGCGGACCGGGCTGCGCGGGGCCAACGACCGCGAGCGTGCCGGGCAGATCCTGACCGACAAGGGCCTGCGACTGTCGCAGTAAGGCTGCGACGGTCGCCCGTCCTGTCCCGATGCGGGGGGAGCGCAGCGTGGCGACGACGACGAACAGGCCCGACCGTCCGGTGTCGGCGACGATGACGCCACGGCTGCGTCCGGTGTTCGCATCGCGAAGCCGTCGCGTCCGCGGTTTCGCGCTCGCGGTCGCACTGGCCTGTGCGGGGCCGGTGAATGCCGCCGCCACCGCTGCTGCCGCGCCGGCCTGGCCTCAGCGACCGGTACGCCTGATCGTGCCCTTCGCCCCGGGAGGCGCCACCGATATCGTGGCCCGGGTGTTGGCCCCGCGGCTGGCCGAGCGCGCCGGCCAGCCGGTGCTGGTCGACAACCGCGCGGGAGCCGCGGGCAACATCGCGGTGGATATCGTCGCCGCGTCGCAACCTGACGGTCAC
>CAIKXV010000266.1 GCA_903831455.1 uncultured Pseudomonadota bacterium
GCGCATCTACGCGGCCGAGATGACCCGCCTGCTCGGCCAGACCATGGTGGTGGAGAACCGTCCCGGGGCGGGCTCGGTCCTGGGCGCGGAGATCGTGGCCAAGGCCGCGCCCGACGGCTACACCACCTTCATGATCAGCAACACCCACTTCGTCTCGGCAGCCATCCACCGCAAGCTGCCCTACGACGCCATCGCCGACTTCACGGCGATCACCGGACTCACCGTTGCGCAGAGCCTGCTGCTGGTGCACCCCTCGCTGGGCGTGAAGACGGTGAAGGAACTCATCGCCCTCGCCCGCAAGCGCCCCGGGGAGATCGACTGGGCCTCCTCGGGCAACGGTGGCAACCAGCACCTGACCGGATCGCTGTTCACCCAGATGGCCGGCATCCAGATGAACCACATTCCGTATCGCGGCAGCGGACCGGCCACGGCGGACCTGCTCGCGGGGCAGGTGGGCGTGGGCTTCCCGGGCATTTCAGGCACCGCCGGCTTCGTCGCCTCGGGCAAGCTGATCGCGCTCGGCGTCACCTCGACCCGGCGCTCGCCGCTGCTGCCCAACGTGCCCACCCTCGCCGAGGCGGGGGTGCCCGGGTTCGACCTGTCGCAGTGGTTCGGGCTGTCGGGCCCGAGGAACCTGCCCGACCACGTGGTGAGCGCGCTGCACCGGCAGTCGCTGCGCGCGATGTCCAACCCCGAGGTGATCGCCTCGATGGGCAAGATCGGGCAAGAGCGCTTCACGCACGACTCGCCCGCGCAGTTCCTCGCGTTCATGCAGAAGGATGCACCGCGCTGGGCCAAGCTCGCGAAGGCGAGCGGAGCGTCGATCGACTGACGCGCCCCGCGCGCCCCCGCGCGGGGCTACGGGACCGGCGCTCCGCGCAGGCGCGGGAATCGTCGCGCCCCGACGGCTTCGGTCCGGGGCCGCGGGCCGCAGCGCCTCGCTACCGCTTGACCGCGAGCACGGTGACTCAGAACGCGATCTTCAGCTTCGCCTTGCCCGCCACCGCACTCCAGCGCGTGTGCTCGTCGGCCAGCCAGCGGGTGAACTCGACCGGGCTGTTGGCGACGATCTCGGTGCCCAGCGCCGCATAACGCTCGCGCACGTCCGGCGCGGCGAGCGCCTTCTGCGCTTCGGCCGCCAGGCGCTGGACGATCGCCGGGTTCACCTTCGCCGGCATCAGCAACCCCTGCCACGACCCGCTGCTGAAGCCGGAGATGCCGCTGGCCTCGGCCATCGTCGGCAGGTCGGGCCACTGCGGCACGCGCTTCGGGCTGGTGACGGCCAGGATGCGCAGCTTGCCGCTCTTGCCCTGCGGCATCATCGACACCATGCTGTTGAACACGAAGTCCGACTGCCCGGTCGCCACCTGCGTGATCGAATCGGTACCCCCCTTGGTGGGGATCTCCACCCACTGCAGCGCGTGGCTCTGGGCGAACAGGAGCCCGGCGAAGTGCGTGGCTCCGCCGAGGCTGGTGGCGAAGTTGAGCTTGCCGGGGTTGGCCTTCGCGTAGGCGATCAGGTCCCGCACGCTCTTCACCGGCAGCGCCGGGTTCACGCCCAGCAGGTGCGGGGTGAACGACATCAGGGTCACCGGCGAGAAGTCGCGCGCGACCACGTAGGGCGCGTTCGGGTGGACGATGGCGGTCATCACCACGTTGCCCACGTCGGACATGAGCAGCGTATGCCCGTCGGGTACCGCACGGGCCACGAGTTCGGCGCCCAGCATGCCGCTGGCCCCGGGACGGTTGTCGACCAGCACCGGCTGGCCCAGCGCCTCGGACAGGCGCGGCGCAATGATGCGGATCTGCACGTCCGAGGTGCCCCCGGGCGGATAGGGCACCACGACGCGCAGCGGGCGCGACAGCCCGGGCGCGGCAGGGGCTACACTGGCCGCGAAGATCGGCGCGCACAGCGCACCGGATGCCAGCGCCGCGCCGGCGCCGGTGAGCAGGCGGCGCGCAGATCGCGCGATCGCCATCGAGCGTGGGTTCCGTTTCACGATCCCTCCTCCAGGATTCTGCGCGAAAGGCTACCCGTGCCCCACCCGTCCGTCCAGACACCGCCCGTGCCGCGCGGGGCGTCCCCACCCCCGGTGTACGCAACATCGCGTCCCGTACCGCCCCCGCTCCCGGGCGGCGAAGATCGCCGGTCGCGAACCCTGCGGTCGGGCGCTGCATCCGCCCTTGCCGTCGCCGCCCTCGCGCTGTGCGGCCTCCTGCCGAGCACACCTGCCATGGCCCTCGAGGAACCCACCTTCGAACGCGTGCTCACCGACGGGGCGAACGAACTGCGCCGCTACGCGCCGATGATCGTGGCCGAGACCTGGGTTTCGGGCGATCTCTCCGACGGCTCGAACGCCGGCTTTCGCGCGATCGCGGGCTACATCTTCGGTGCGAACCGCGCCCGAGGGGCCGACGCCTCCGAGCGCATCGCCATGACGGTGCCGGTGACGATGGAGCCGCGCAGCGAGCGCATCGCGATGACTGCGCCGGTGACCGTCGAGACGCCGGTCGCACGCAAGGCCGCGGGCGATGCCGGCGGGGCCGCGGTCGCACCGGGCGCGGGGCAGGCCACCGGCGCAGCGGGCACGACCCCGCCCCCCGCGGGCGGGAGCGCCACCGCCAGTGCCCAGGCAACACCCGGCGTGGCCCCAGCCGCCAGCGAGCGCATCTCGATGACCGCGCCGGTCACGACCGAGGGCAGCGGCAACCGCTGGCGCATGCACTTCGTGATGCCGTCGAAGTACACGATGGCCACGCTGCCGGTCCCCACCGACCCCCGGGTCACGCTGCGCGAGGTGCCCCCACGGCAGGTGGCCGCACGCACCTTCTCGGGTTTCGTCACCGAAGCACGGGTGTCCGCCGAAACCGAGGCGCTGCGCGCATGGATGATCGAACGCGGGCTGCAGGCCGATGGCCCCGCGCAGCTCGCGCGCTACAACCCTCCGTGGTCGATTCCCTTCCTGCGGCGCAACGAGATCCTGATCCCGGTGCGCTGAGGCGGGCGGTCGCATCCCCTGCGGCGCGGGCGCGTACCATCGGGCGCTCTCCCGCCGAGCGCCACGGGCCCCGGGCCCCGGGCCGCAGCAGGTCGTTGAACCCCGCAGGCCGCCGCATCCGCCATGAGTACCGAAGTCGCCCTCGTCGTGCTGTTTGCCGCGCTGCTGCACGCGACGTGGAACACGCTGGTCAAGGCCGCCGGCGACAAGCTCGCCCTCACCGTGCAGGTGTGCCTGGCGGCGGGCGTGATCTCGATCCTCGCGGTGACGGTCCTGCCTGCACCCGCGCCGCAGAGCTGGCCCTATCTCGTCGCCTCGGTGGTGATCCACATCGTGTACTACGCGCTGGTGGGCCTCTCGTACCACCGCACCGACCTCTCGGTGGCCTACCCGCTGATGCGCGGCCTGCCACCGCTGGGCACCACCGCACTGGCCGTCCTGCTGATGGGCGAGACGGTCAGCCTGATCGGGCTGCTGGGGGGTGCTGCTGGTGAGCGGCGGGCTGCTGATGCTGCTGGCCGAGTCGACGCGATCGGGCGCCATCGACCGGCGTGCGCTGCTGACCGTGCTGGCCGTCTCGCTGCTGATCGTCACCTACACGATCAACGATGCGCTCGGCGCACGGCTCTCCGGCCATTCCGGCGCGTACGTGGCCTGGATGCACGTGCTGCTGGCCCCGGCAATGCTGGCCCTGGGCCTGGCCACCCGCGGCCGCGACCTGATGCTGGCCACCGCGCGCGCGCACTGGAAGGTGGCCTTCGCCGGTGGCGCGTGCACGATGCTCTCCTACGGCCTCACGCTGTGGGCGATGCGCCATGCCCCGGTCGCGCTGGTGGCCGCGCTGCGGGAGGTGTCGGTGATCTTCGGGCTGCTGATCGCGGCGGTGGTGCTGCGCGAGCGGCTGGGCCGGGTGCGGATCATCGCGGTGGTCGCCGCGGTCGCGGGCGTGGTCGCGATCCGGATGGGATAGTCGCGGCGTCAACCGGGCCACCTGCTCGGGTGCCCGTTCATCACCCGATGGGTGCCTGGGTTCGCTGCGCGGAATTCCGCTCGGCCTGTCGGGCCATACAAGCTGCCGGTGACGCGTTCAGCGGCGCAGCGGTCGCAGTTCCTCGCGCAATACGCGGCGCAGTGCGGTCAACGTGATCGCGCGTGTGTCCTTTCCCTGCGCGCCGGTCATGCTGGCGCGAAGCTGCGCGTTGATGAGCGTCTGGTAGCCCCGTCCCTCGGACTCCGCCTTCTGGCGAAAGTGCGCGAGCACGTCGTCGTCGAGCATGATGGTGATTCGCGTCTTTCCCCGGGCGGGCAGCACGGCGCCCCGGCGGGCGTTGCTGAAGTCGTACTGGTCACGCATGGTAGGCCCTGGCTTCACGCCTCGTCGCTTTACGCGCGGAAATCAACCGAAGCCGATCGCCGCGCAGGGTGTAGACCACGACAAGCAATCGCCATGCGCCATCCATGCCAAGCGTGACGAACCGCGGCTCGCCTACGGAATCAGGGTCGTCGCGTGTCAGTGCGCACGGATCGCCGAGCGCGACCTCGGCATCGGCGAACGTGACCCCGTGCTTGCAGGCGTTGGCCGCTGCTTTGCCGGGATCGAATTCGATGTCCAAGAGGAGTATGCATAGTATACGTATTGATGTCCATCACGCTACGCGATGCCTGGGCACCCGTCACAGCCTGGCAGCCGCGATTACGCGGACAAACCGCCCCCTCCCTGCACGATCAACGGGGTCGACACGTACGACAGGCGGCGCCAGGGCGCAGCGAACACGACCCGCCGCGCAGCCTCGATCAGCCGAACGCCCTCAGGGCCGCGCTTCGTTCACCAGCGCGCGTCCGGCCTGCAGGCGGTCGAGGTTGTCGCAGAAGCGCTCGAACACGCGGCGGTCGTTGCCGGCGGCGCTCGCCGCGTCGTGCGGCGAGAGGATCACGTTGGGCAAACCCCATAGCGGGGAGTCGGTCGGCAGCGGCTCCGGGTCGAACACGTCGAGATAGGCGCCGGCCAGTCGTCCTGCGGCCAGCGCATCGGTGAGGGCGGCCGGGTCGACGATCTCGCCCCGCCCGACGTTGATCACGCAGGCGCGGCGCGGCAGGCGCGCGATCGCCGCGGCGTCGATCCAGGCCCGCGTGTCCTCGGTGAGCGGGCAGGCGATCACCAGCCAGTCGGTCACCGGCAGCAGGGCTCCCAGCACGCCGGGCGGATGCACCTCGTCGGCCCAGTCGGGCAGCAGCGCCGCGGCTTCCACGTGCGGCTGCGTCGGGAGCGCGCCTGCCCCGGCGTCGGGCGCGGCCTGGGGCGAGTGGCGATGCACGTGGGCGTGCGGACTACCTGTCCCGGCAGCCGCCGGCGGCTCGGGCGGGAACTCGGCCTCGTCGAAGCCGCAGCACACGTCCACCCGCGGCGCGCGGGGGGCGTCGGCGCGCGTGGCCGAGGCCCGCGCCGAGGCGCGCACCACCGCCACCCGCAGGCCCAGCGCCTGCGCC
>CAIKXV010000267.1 GCA_903831455.1 uncultured Pseudomonadota bacterium
CGAACGGCACCACCAGCCGCAGCGGACGGGCGGGATACGGCTCGGCCGCAACCGCGTGCGGCGGGATGAACCCGGTGGCGGCCACCGCAAGCGCGGCGGTGAACACGCAATGGGACGAGCGCTGGCGCATCGAGGGAATCCTTGGGGCGTGGGTCAGTGCCGAATCTAGCGTAGATCGGCGGCCTCACGCGCCTGGCCCTCCGCGGCGAGTGGCCCCCGGGGCTTGTCGCGCCGGGCGGCCCCTGGACTTGGCGTATCGGGTAGCCCCCGGGCTGGCCGTGCCGGCGCCACGACCCGGGCGGATCCCGGCTTCCGGATCACCGGCCCGAGCGCGGCAGCCCGCCTCGGTTTCGCGGAGCAGGCCGCGCGTTGCGCGGTCGAGGCGGGCGGGTGGGGTCCGTACCGTGTTCGTTGTCGGGGCCGCGGCGCGGTGCACGGCGTGGGCTTTGCCTCGCCCCGGCCATCAAGCCATTACAGCCAATCGGTCCGACTTGCTGCCACCCGTGCGGCCCAGTCGTCAGGCGGATGTCCCCGTTCGAGCATGCGCTGAAACACCGTGTAAGGATCGCGCTTGCTGCCTGAAGATCGCAGGGTATTTTCATCATTGACCCATGCAAAGATGATGATCCGGCTCCTGGAGTCGAACCGAAAAAAAAGACGAAACCGTCGTCCGATCTTTGCGCGCCGCCAGTGCCGAAATGCAGTCCCCATGGTGTTGCCTTGCCGGTACTCCTCCCGGTTCGGGTCGCTGGGTACCGCATCAAGGATCAGTTTCGAGAGCGCCGCAAACAGCCGGACGTTGGCGTTGGACTCGAACCCCTGCGGGTCTTGCTGCCGCGCCCGCAGGTCGGCGGCATGCAGTTCTTGCAGTTGCTCGGACAGACATTCGTGGAAGAGCAGGTTCCAGCCGTGACGCTGGATCACAGCGCCACATCGCCTTCGATGTCGGCGGCCACATCAACGGGCAGTACCGCTGCGGCCTGCATGGCCTGCACCAGCCCGGCCGGCAAGTTGCGCACGTGCTGACCCGTGCCGATGTCTTTTTCGAGCAAGGCCAGGAACGAAGCAATGGCCGGATCCTCGTGAGACGCTTCATCGGCACGGGTGACGATGACTTGTGAGCCTCGCAGGTCAAACGCAACCTTGCCGCCGTAGTCCACGCCCAGCGCTTGACGGATGGCCTTGGGCAACGTGATCTGACCTTTGGACGTGATGGTGGCAACCTCGCGAATGGCGGGCATGGCTGATCTCCTGGATTCGCGCACATGGTAAGGAGAATTCCTTACCCTATCAAGCGCCCTCTGGCTCAGTCGATCGACCGGCAAGAGTCCGAAAGCAGTCTTGCGGACGCCGATGGCTTTGGGCAACTCCCAACGGGGATCGTTGCCCGTGCAAACAGCCACTTGCAACGTGTTGATTCATGCAGATGTTGCCTGGCACCTTGCCGGTGCCTCGGGGGAGCGCAGCCGACGCGCGCCCAGGTCCCTGCAGGCACCCGGGCCAGGGGGCGGATTCCCGATGACGGTCCACGCGCGGCAGCCCGCCTCGGTTTCGTGACCGAGGCCGCGCGTTGCGCGGTCGAGGCGGGCGGGCGGGATCCGTACCCTGTTCGTTGTCGGGCGGTGCTGGGCTGGGCCGGGCGGGGCGGAGCAAGGCATCGCCGCCATCGACCGGGCGAGGCGGGTGTCGCAGGCCCTCGCGGACAGGCGGGGTGCGGTATCCCCGCCGCTCGATGACGTCGCTCGGGACGGTGCCCGGTGTCGGCCGTGCGGTGTCGCCGAGGGGTCGGGGACTTCGCGTCGCGGCCGCTGAGGCGGCGGTGGTTGCGCTTCGGTCGAGCGGCTGCACGTGTCGCCCTCGGCGCTGTCCATCCAGCTGCGCCAGCTCGAAGACCGCCTCGGACACGCGCTGTTCGAGCGTCGCGGCCGGACGCTGGAGCTGACCGAGGCCGGGCGCATCGCGCTCCAGCACGCCGACGCCATCTTTGCCGCCGGCGCCGAGCTGGTGAGCACGCTCAAGGGGCGCCCGGGTAGCGCCTCGCCCCGGCTGCCGCCGTTGCGGGTGGGGTCGGTCGCCACGCTCTCGCGCAACTTCCAGCTGCAGTGGCTGCGGCCGCTGATCGATCGCGGCGACCTGCAGGTGATCCTGCACAGCGGCACGCTGCGCGAGCTGCTCGCGCAGCTGGGCGCGCATCAGCTCGACGTAGTGCTCGCCAACGACGCGGTGCCGCGCGATCGCGCGGCCGGCTGGCACAGCACGCTGCTCGCGCAGCAACCGGTCAGCCTGATCTCCGCGCGGCCGCGCGGGCGGCGCAAGGCCTTCAGGTTTCCGGAGGATCTACAGGGCGCCGAACTGCTGCTGCCCGGAGGGCAGGGCGCGGTGCGCGCGGCCTTCGATCGGCTGATGCAGGCCGCGGGCATCGTGTCCCGGGTGCTCGCCGAGGTCGACGACATGGCCATGCTGCGCCTGCTCGCGCGCGAGACGGGCGCGCTCGCGCTGGTGCCCCCGGTGGTGGTGGCCGACGAACTGAAGAGCGGGCTGCTGGTCGAGCGCTGCTCGATCCCGCAGCTGGTCGAGTCATTCCACGCGATCACCACCGAGCGGCGCTTCCCGCATCCGCTGCTGGGACAGTTGCTGGCGGCGCGCTGAGTAGCCGCATTCGGCCGATTTCAGGCGATCGCCTGCAGGCCCTTGTCGCGAACCACCGTCAGCAGGCGCAGCGCGGCACCTCCGGGTGTACGGACCCCTCGCTCCCAGTCGGAGATCAGGTGACTGGACACGTTCAGGTAGCGCGCGAACACCGGCTGGGAGATTCGCTCCTTCAGCCGGATGGCCCTGATTTCGTCGGGCGTGAGAACGCGTACAGGGGTCAGGCACGCGTCGTCGAAGTCGCGCAGCGTCTGGCAATCGATCGCCCCGATGGCATGCACGCTTTCCATCGTCTCGTGGATCGCCGCGAGCAACTCGCTACCGTAGCGTCTGGTCATCGGCTTGCCACTCCTCAAGGTCACCCCGTTCAGTCAACTGGTCTGTCTGTGTGCTCGTCTGTCGATCGGCGTCTGGACGCCTCGGCCCCTCGGGTAGAACGGCTGCGCGGTCCTGTCCCGCGGCGCCGGCCGACCCGGCCGCGATCACCTCGCGATGAGTTCACCCCACCAGGAATACGGGCCCGCCGCGGGCACGAACACCGGCCCGATGTAGCGCGCGGTATCCGGCAGGGCGTCGCCGCTGCGCGCGGGCTGCGGCGTACCGGACGGGGTACCGGACGGCACGGAGGAGCCGGTCGTAGCGCCGCCGCGCGCATCGCCGGCGTCGCGCTGCGCGCCGTCGCTGGTGGACGGCACCCGCGTGGGCCGAACCGCGCCCGCCTTGCCGGTGGTGGCTGCGGCGGGCGAGTCGGCCCGCACCAGTGCCGCCCAGAACCGGCCCTGCGCGTCGGGCGCGGGCGGATCGGGCTCGCCCATGAACTGCGGCCCCGGCATCGGGGGGCGCGCAGCATGCGCGCGTGATGCGGCCTCGCGCGCGGTGAGATCGACCGTGTAGTCGATCATCACGATGTCGCCCGCCGCGACGCCGGCCCCCCGACGCACCTGTACCACCTCGGCGACCACCGTCACCCGCCGCAG
>CAIKXV010000268.1 GCA_903831455.1 uncultured Pseudomonadota bacterium
CCGATCGTCGGCTTGACAACCGGCCCACGCCGCGCGATAGGTGGCAGCACGGCACCCGCGCGGCGACGTACCGCGCGGGGCACCAACCGGGTCCGGCGATGAGCCGGCCGTCGACTGGGGGGACATCGCGATGAACCGAAGCCGCAGCCTCGTGGCGGGCGTACTGCTTGCCGTACTCACCAGCGCCGCGCCTGCCCTGGCCGAAGTCGTCCGCATCGAGATCACCCGGCGACAGACCATCCCCGAAGCGACTTTCGGCGAGGTGGGAAGCTACGAGCGAATCACCGGCCGGTTCCATGGCGAACTCGATCCCGACCATCCGCTCAATCGCGGCATCGTCGACCTCGCGGCCGCCCCCCGCAACGCGCGGGGACGGGTCGAGTACAGCGCCGACCTGGACATCCTCAAACCGGTCGATCCCCGGCGCGGCAATGGCGTGCTGCTCTACGACGTCAACAACCGCGGCAACAAGCGCGCGCTCGCCGACTTCAACGACGCGCCGCGCCTGAACGACCCGACGACCGCAGCCCACCTCGGCAACGGGTTCCTGATGCGCCGCGGCTACACGGTGGTCTGGAGCGGCTGGATCCACGGCATTCCCGGGGCGAAGGACAACGAGGTGCAGATTCGCATCCCGTCCGCGCCGGGGCTGGAGCAGGCGGTATGGGACGAGTTGCTGCCGAACACGGCCGGAGTGCTGCGCTTTCCCCTGAGCTTCGCCGCCGTGCGCACCGACCGCACGGGGGCGACGCTCTACCGACGCACCCGCCATGGCGATGCACCGCAGCCGGTGCCCGCGGACGAGTGGGAATTCGCCGGCGCGCAGGCGATCCGCCTGCTCCCCGCGGGTCGTGCGTTCGAGCGCGGCGTGCTCTACCAGTTCGTCTATCCGGCCGCCAATCCGCCGGTCACCGGCATCGGCTTCGCCGCCACGCGCGACCTGGTCGCCTTCCTGCGCCACTCGACGATCGAGGTCAATCCGCTGGCAGGCGCCATCGGCCACACGCTCGCCTACGGCGCCTCGCAGAGCGGCCGCTACCTGCGCGATTTCACCTGGCGCGGCTTCAACGAGGACGAGCGCGGTCGGCGCGTATTCGACGCGATCAACCCGCACATCTCCACCGCTCGCCTGTTCCTCAACCACCGCTTCGCGCAGCCGATCCGCATGACCCACATCGGCTACGGCTTCCACGCCTTCCCGGACATCGGCTTTCCGTTCGCCTACCAGGACGAGACCGATCCCTACACCGGCGCGGTCGACGGCATCCTCAACCGCTGCACGGCTCGCGGCAACTGCCCGAAGGTCGTGCACTCGACCACCGGCACCGAGTACTGGCAGAGCGGACAGTCGCTGGTTACCACCGACCCCGCCGGAAGACGGGATGCCGTGATCCCCGATTCGGTGCGCATCTACCACTACGCCGGCACCCAGCACATCATGGGCGCGACGATGCCGCCCGGCGCATGCGCGCTGCCGCCCAACACCGTCGACCCGCGTCCCGCGATGCGCGCGGTGCTCGTCGCGATGGAACGCTGGGTGAGGGACGGCACGCCCCCTCCGCCCTCGGCCTATCCCCGCATCGCCGACGGCAGCCTGGTGCCGATGCGCCAGTGGCGATTCCCCGACCTGCCCGGCGTCCAGCGTCCGGTCGGGCCTGCGCCCAAGACCCGGTTCGACTACGGCCCCGACTTCGCCCGCGGCGTGTTCAGCCGCGCGCTGCCGCAGCCCCTGAAGGAGGATTACCCGGTCCTCGTTCCGCAGGTGGATGCCGACGGCAACGAGGTCGCCGGCGTGAGGGTTCCCGAGCAGGCCGTGCCGCTGGCCACCAGCATGGGCTGGGCGGTGCGCGGCCCGGCTTCGGGCACGCAGGGCGAACTGTGCTACCTCGACGGGAGCATCGTGCCCCTGCTGAGGGGGGCAGCCGCCAGGCGCGAGATGCGCGATCCACGGGCCTCGCTGGGGGAGCGGTATGGCACCCCGGCGTCGTATGCGTCGAGGGTCGCCGAGAACGCCGAGGCGATGGTCCGCGCCGGGCGACTGCTGGACGAGGATGCCCAGCGCATCGTTCGGCGCGCCCAGGCCGTCCGCTGGTAGCCCGCCTGCGGTCGACCGGCCATCCGCGCCGACAGCCCGGTCAGGCCAGGCTGTCCCAGTACTCGACCATCCGCTGGCGCATCTTCGCGTCGGGCAGGCGGCCGCGCCCGGCCTTGAGGTTGTCGATCGCGAATTCGGGTCGATCGGTGCCCGGCATCACCACGGTGACCGCCGGATGCCCGATCAGGAACTTGAGGAAGAACTGTGCCCAGCTGGTGCAGTCGAATTCCCGGGCGAAGTCGGGCAACTCCCGTCCCTTCGCCTTCTTGAACAGCCGGTTGCGGCCGAACGGCAGGTTGATGATCACCGCCATGCCCCGCTCCTGCGCCAGCGGCAGGATGCGCTCCTCGGCAAGCCGGTTGTCCAGCGCGTAGTCGATCTGGATGAAGTCGAGCTTCTCGGTCTTCATGATGCGCAGGTACTCCTCGTGCGTCTTGACGAACGAGGTGGTGATGCCGACGTAGCGCACCTTGCCCTGCTCCTGGAGGCGGCGGATCGTTCGCAGGTGCGTGTTCGTGTCGCGCACGTTGTGGACCTGGAGCAGGTCGACCTTCTCGACGCCCATGTCGGCGAAGGACTTCGCGACGCTGTCGATGCCCGACTGCTCGCCGATCGTGCTGATCTTGGTGGCGATGAACGCCTGCTCGCGGACCGGTCGCTCCAGCCTGCGCAGGATCTCGCCGAGGTTGCGCTCGGCCTGGCCATAGGTGGGCGAGGTGTCGATGAGCGCCCCGCCGTTGGCGATGAGCGTGCGCACCGTCTCCACGAGCGTCGGGAACCGCGAGTCGGTCGGGTCGATGTCGTAGACCACCGCGGTGCCGGTGCCCACCACCGGCAGCAGTTGCCCCGAGGAGGGAATCGGCCTGCGCAGCACGGGGGGTTCCGCCGCGAGACCGGCCAGGGGAATACCCATCAGGCTGGCGCCGGCCAGGCCGGCCGATGCCCTGAGGAATTCGGCGCGGCTCATGCCGCGCGCGGGGAACCGCGAGTCACGCTGGTGCATCCTGACCTCCCTCGGGAACATTCAGGCCGGCTTCTCCGACCCGGAAACACGCGGCGGGGGCGACGGGATGGCCGGAGTTGCCGGTCGGCACGCGGGTGCCCCGGTACCACGCGCAACGGGCGCGCGCAGCACGTGCGTCTCCCCGCCGGAAGGGTAACGCGATGCGGCTCATCGCGCCGATCCCGGCCCGGTCGCCAGCCGCGACTGCGCAGCACCGAGCCTCAGCAGCAGCACGGCCCACGCCGCCGAGACCGGCACCGCGATCCACGCGATCGCGGAGGACTCGAGCCCGAGGTGCCGCAGCCCGGTATAGAGCCATCCGCTCGCGGCATCGCCGCCGCGGAAGACCGCGGTGTCGATGAAGCTCTTGGACTTGTACTTCTGCTCGCGCGTCACCACCGTGAACAGCGTCTCGCGCGCCGGGTTGGCCAGCGCGAACTCGGCCGCGCGCTTGATCGCCTGGAACGCGATGATCACGGCCAGGATCGGTGCAACCGCGAGCGCGGCAAAACCCGCCATCGTCACCACGGCCAGCAGCGCGAGCGACACCCCGACGCCGAAGCGCAGCATCACCCGTCCGGTGAACAGCAGCTGGATCGCCAGCGTGGCCAGCCCGACGGACAGATCGATCAGCGCGAACACCCGGGTGCGCTCGGCCGGGCTCTCGAACGCGCCCGCGACGATCTGCGCCTGCTGGAAGTAGAGGAAGGTGTTCACCAGCGACAGCAGCAGCACGTGGGCGCAGATCATCATCAGGTAGGGCGAGCGCGCCACCTCCACCAGGCCGTCGAGCATGCCACCGCCGACCGCCTCCTCGGCGCCGCGGGAGGACCGAGGTGCCGATGGGTCGCCGCCCCCCTCCGTCCTGCCCGCTGTCGGGGACGCCGCTCCCTTCGGACCAGCGGGCCCGAGGCTGGCCGAGGCGGCCGATGCGAGCGCATCCCGCGCGGGTCGAACCTCGCCGGCGGCCGCGGCCAACGGTGGCGCGGAGTGCTCTGGCCCCGCTGCCGCTTCGCCGACCGCCACGTCGAGCGCCGCCGGCGGATCGCGCAGCAGCACCTTCGCGCAGCGCGTGGCCAGTTCGAGCACCAGCGCGGAGACCAGCAGCAGGTTGACCGGACCCAGCGGCTGGGCGAGCAGCGCGGTCAGGCTGGGTCCCACCAGCGCTCCCGCCGTGCCTCCGGCCGCGATGAAGCCGAACAGCCGCCGCCCCTGCTCGTAGCGGAACAGGTCGGCCATCAGCCCCCAGAACACCGTGACCACGAACAGGTTGAAGACGCTCGCCCACATGAAGAGCGCGCTGGCCACCTGCGCCTTGGCGACACCCCACTGCAGCAGCAGCCAGAATCCGAGCAGGCTCGCGATGAAGAACCGGTACACCCACGGGATGAAGCGTCGGCGGGGCAGGCGGGCCACCAGCGCACCGAACGCGGGGACCGCCAGCAGCATCACGAAGAAGGTGCCGGTGAACAGCCACTGGAGGTTCGCGACACCGGCGGCCAGGCCCATCTCGTCGCGCACCGGGCGCAGCACGTACCAGGCCGTGAGCAGGCAGAAGAAGTACACGAACGCCCAGAGCAGCCCGCGCACCTCGCCGGGATGGACATTGACCACCCGTCGCAACCGGTCGGCGACCCAGTTCTCCATGTTTCCCCCCGGTATGCAGTCGATGGCCGACCGCGGTGCATGCGCATCCGGCGGGCCTGCCGCGCCCCGCCTGTCCCCGGACGCACTGTAGCCGAGACCCGGCAGGCCCACCTGACCCGTGGCTGACCGGGGCACGGGCGGGCGTCCGGGCGCGCGAGCCGGCAACCCACGCGTCCGGGCCGGCCTCGCGGGCGCCCTGCGGGCGCCCTTCGCGCCGGGCGACACCTCATGCGCGTCGATTGACGCCCTGCCGACGCGGCGCGACACTCGCCCCGCGCGCTCGCACGCACCGCGCCGCAGCGAAGACGGCGCGAGCCCGAGCCCACCCAGGAGGAAACAGCATGCCGTACGTCCTCAGAGCCCTCGCAGCCCTGCCGCTGTGCCTCGCCACCGCGACCGCCTTCGGGTTTCCCGATCGGCCGGTACGCCTGGTCGTGCCCTTCGCCCCGGGCGGCAACATCGACATCACCGCGCGCACGATCGCCCCGGGCATGGGCGAAGCGCTGGGCGTGCAGGTGCTCGTCGAGAATCGTGCGGGCGCGGGCGGGCTGATCGGCTCCGAAGCCGTGGTGCGCGCGCAACCCGACGGCTACACCACGCTGCTCGGCTCGACGGGCACGCTGTCCACGGCGGTCGCGCTCCATCCGAAGATCCGCTTCGACCCGATGAAGGATCTCGCGCCCACCTCGCTGGTGTCGGTGGTCCCGCTGGTGATCACCGTGCACCCGGCGCTGCCCGCCCGCTCGGTGAAGGAGTTCATCGCGCTGGTCAAGGCCCGACCGGGCAAGGTCACGATGGCCTCGGCCGGAACCGGCACCTCGAACCACCTGGCCGGCGAATACTTCCAGGCGGTCACCGGCACGAAGATGGTGCACGTCCCCTACAAGGGCAGCGGGCCCGCGCTCACCGACCTCATGGGCGGCCAGGTCGATCTCATCTTCGACCAGGTGGCGTCCTCGCTGCCGTTCATCCGATCGGGCCGGCTCAAGGCGATCGCGGTGACCACGCCACGTCGCTCGGCCGCCCTGCCCGACACGCCCACCCTGGCGGAGTCCGGGTTGCCCGGTTTCGATGCCAGCACCTCCACCGGCGTGATGCTGCCGGGCGGCACGCCGGCGGCGATCGTCACGCGCATGCATGCGGCCGTGGTGCAATCGGTGCGCATGCCCTCGACGCGAGAAGGGCTGCTGCGCATCGGCGCCGACCCGCTGGAGAGTTCCCCGGAGGACTTCGCGAAGCTGCTGCGCTCGGAGATCGACAAGTGGACGAAGGTGGTGAAGACCGCCGACATCCGCGTGGAGTGAATCCCGCGCCGCGCCGGGATCCGCCTGCGGCCGATCGCGCACGCGGCACCGGGCGCGCCTGAACCCGCCGCCGTCCCCGTGGAAACGCTCGAGATCCTGTGTCCCGCGGCTCGCGGCCCGAAGCTCGCCCGGGGGTCGATCGCCCCGCCCTCGCTGGCGTCGCTGGCCGGACGGGTGGTCGGCATCATCGACAACTCGAAGCCGAACTTCACCCAGCTGGCCGATGCACTCGAAGCCGAGTGGCGCTCGCGCTGGGCAGTCGCGAAGGTGGTCCGCGTGCGCAAGCACAGCCCCGCCGTCGGCGCGGAGCCCGAGGTACTCGCCCGGCTTGCCGCCGAGTGCGATCTGGTCGTGGCCGGCATCGGCGACTGAGGCTCCTGCACGTCGTGGAGTGTCCACGACGCCGCGCAGGTCATGCAGCGAGGGCGCGCGGCCGTCGTCGTCTGTTCGGACGCCTTCGCGGGACTGGCTCGCGCGCAGTCACGCGGCCATGCGCTCGGCGAGTTGCCGCTCGCGCAGGTCGCACACCCCTTCGGCAGTCTCCGCCCGGAGGCCGTGGCCGAACTGGCACCGGACCTCGCGGACCGGATCGCGCGGACACTGAATGGCACGGGTACGCCGTCCACCGAGGGCGATGGCGCACCGAGCGCCGCCGAGCGCATCCAGGTGCCCGCCGACCCGCTGGCGATGGGCCTCGACTTCACCGCGCGCGGCTGGGGAGACGGACTGCCCCTGATCGCGCCCACCGAGGATCGCGTCGAGCGGATGCTGCAAGGCACGCGTCGCGCACGATCGGAGCTGATCGGATGCCTGCCACCGCGCAACGGTGCCGCAACCGTGGAGCAGGTCGCGATCAACGCGACCATGGCCGGCTGCCTGCCCGGGCACCTGCCGGTGCTGCTGGCCGCGGTCGAGGCCGCAACACGGCCGTCGCTGCGACTCGCCTCCTTGCAGACGACGACCAATCCGTCGACCGTGGCCATGGTGGTGAGCGGCCCGATCGTGGCCGACCTCGGCTTCAATGCCTCGGGCAACTGCATGGGGCCGGGCAACTGGACGAACGCCACGCTCGGACGCGCGCTACGCCTCGTGCTGCAGAACGCCGGGGGCGGCGTCGCCGACGGGCTGGATCGCGCCACGCACGGCCAGCCCGCCAAGTTCGGGCTGTGCTTCGCCGAGCATCAGGCGGCAAGCCCGTGGCCTTCCCTCAACATCGAGCGCGGGTTCGCGCCGGACGCCAGCGTGGTGACCGTCGTCGGCGCCCTCGGCACATGGAACATGCACAGCACCGTGTCCGATGCACGCGATCTCGTCGCGGTCATCGGCGACACGATGCAGTACCCGGCGAGCAGCGACTACCTGCACGGCGGCTGTCCGTGGGTGGTCCTCGGCCCGGAGCACGCGGCGCTCATGGCCACGGCCGGCTGGGATCGGGCTACCGTCCGCGAGCGCATCCGCGAAGCCTCGCGCATGCGCGCCGGCCGGCACCGCGGCAGCGACCTCGAGCGGCTGCGCAGCGCGCGCCGTGCCGAACTCGGCGAGATCGACGAGGACCGGCTCGTGCCGATCAGCGTCGCGGCCGAGGACATCACGATCGTGGTGGCCGGTGGCCCGGGCGCGCACTCGGTGTTCATGCCGGTCTCGGCGCACAGCCGGTCGGTGAGCGTGGCTGTCGCCGGTTGACCTGATCCTCGAGACCGCTTGCGCGAAAACTCCCCCGCGTGCCACGATAGGCGATCGCGGGATGCCACCCATCGGTGGCTCCAGACCCGAACGGGCGACCGCGCACAGGAGGGGGTTCGATGGCCAGGACGACCGGCCCCAGGTACGTCGCCGACATGCTCTGCGCGTATGGGCTCACGCATGTGTTCTACGTCCCTCAGATGCTGCTCGAGACGCTCACCGCGCTCGAAGGCCGCGGCATCCGGCGGGTGATGACCCATGGCGAGAAGGCCGCCGCCTACATGGCCGACGGATATGCACGGGCGCGACGCCAGCCGGGAGTCTGCATGGCGCAGCACGTCGGCGCCTCGAATCTGGCGGCCGGCCTGCGCGATGCCTTCATCGCCTGCTCGCCCGTCATCGCGCTCACAGGTGGCCCGGCCCCGCACCAGCGCTACCGGCATGCATACCAGGAACTGGAGGATTTCGGTCAGTTCGAACAGACCACCAAGTTCAATGCGCACGTCGACCATATCCGCCGCCTCCCCGACATGCTGCGACAGGCTTTTCGCGAGGCCACCACTGGCGCGCCGGGTCCGGTTCATCTCCAGATCGGAGGCCACCACGCCGAGTGCATCATGGTCGAGGAAGACCTCGACCTGCTCGTCGAACCCCAGCATCTCGCGGTGCCGGCATGGCGGCCATCGGCCGACGCCGACCGCGTCGAGCAGGCCGTCGCGCTTCTGCGTGCCGCCGAACGCCCGGTCATCGTGGCCGGCGGCGGCGTGGCATGGTCGCACGCGCAGCCCGAGGTGGTGGCACTCGCCGAGGCGCTGGAAATCCCGATCGCCACCTCGCTCAACGCCCGTGGGACAGTGCTCGACACCCACCGCCTTTCGGTAGGCGTGTGTGGCACCTACTCGCGCACGTGCGCCAACCGAACGGTCGGCGAGGCCGACCTTGTCTTCTTCATCGGCAGCCATACGGGCAGCCAGGTCACGGCGCGGTGGCAGGTCCCTGCCCCGGGTACGCCGGTCATCCACCTCGATATCGATCCGAGCGAGATCGGGCGCAACTACCCGGTGAGGGTCGGGCTACAGGGCGATGCACGGACCGTGCTCGACCAGATGCTCGGCGTCGCGCGCCGCCAGCCACCACCCGATCGCTCGGCGTGGATCGCACACGTTCACGCGCTCGTCGCCGAATGGCGCGCTGCCGTCGCACCCCAGCGCGACAGCGAGCAGATCCCGATGCGGCCGGAGCGGGTGTGCCGGGAACTCGCCGAGCACCTTCCGGCCGACGCGATCCTCGTCTCCGATACCGGCCACTCCGGGATCTGGAGCGGCACCATGGTCGATTTCACCCGCCCGGGGCAGCGCCTGATCCGATGCGCCGGCTCGCTCGGCTGGGCATTGCCCGGGGCCATCGGCGTGAAGTGCGCGCTGCCCTCGCGCCCCGTGGTGTGTTTCGCCGGTGACGGGGGTGCCTACTACCACCTGGCCGAACTCGAGACGGCCGCGCGATACGGCGTGAAAGCCGTGTTCATCATCAACAACAACGCCGCGCTGAACCAGGAAATCCCGCACTTCGACCGTGCGTACGGCGGCGATCCCGACGAGCGCGGGCGCGAGATGTGGGGCTTCAGCACGGTGAACTTCGCCGACGTCGCCCGCTCGCTGGGTTGCCTGGGGCTTCGTGCCGAGACCCCGGCCCAGGTCGGACGTGCACTCGATCAGGCGCTGGCTGCCGATCGTCCCGCAGTCATCGACGTGGTGACCGATCACCGGGCGTTCGCGCCACGTACCTGGACCGGCCAGGCCGGTCCGGCCCATTGACCTCGCGCGGGAGATGCCGACATGCACGGCTCGCTGGAACACCTGACCGTCGAACTGGATCTCCGCGCCGCGGGCTGGCAGGAGATCGTGGACGAGCATCCTCCGGTCACCGTCATCGCGCACGACATCATCTTCGGCGAGGGTCCCACCTGGGATGCGGCCGGTGAGCAACTCTACTTCACCGACATCATCGGTGACACCGTCTGGAAGTGGTCGCGCGCCCGCGGCCAGGAGGTCGTACTCAGCCCGTCGGTGAAGGGTAACGGGACCTGCCTCGACCTGCAGCGCCGACTGCTGGTCGCCGGATGGGGCGGACGCACCCTGTTCCGGATCGAGCCCGACGGGCAGGTCACCACGCTGGCCGATCGCTGGCAGGGCATGAAGCTCAATAGCCCGAACGACGTGGTCTGCAAGTCCGACGGTTCGGTCTGGTTCACCGATCCGCCAGGCGGCCTGGTCAATGTCGGCATGGTAGGCCACGACCTGCAGCGCTATCTCGAGACCCAGCCCGTGTTCCGTCTGTCGCCGGACGGCCGGACCCTCACCGCAGTTGCCGAGGACAACATCTACCCGAACGGGCTGTGCTTCTCGCCCGATGAATCCATCCTCTACGTGAACTGCAGCCGCGAGCGGGTGATCCGGGCCTACGACGTGCAAGGCGACAGCAGCCTCGGACCTGCACGGATCTTCCACCGCTACGAGGGGCCCGAGCGCGGCGTACCCGACGGCATCAAGTGCGACGTTCGCGGAAACGTATGGTGCACCGCGCCGGGTGGCATCTGGGTACACGATCCATGCGGGACCCCGATCGTGCGCATCAAGACCCCCGGACACCACCCGACGAACATCTGTTTCGGCGACGCCGACTGGAAGACCCTCTACATCACGATGATCGGATCGGTAGTGAGCATGCGTGTGAACGTCGCGGGCGTTCCTTCGCGCTGACTGGCGCACCACGCGCATCAACCTGATCGGAGGCGGCAATGGCCTGGCAGTTCGAGAAAGTGGCAGGGCCCTGCAAGGGCAGGACCGGGGGCCTGTGCTGGGACGGCAGCGGCATGCTCTTCAGCGCGGTCGCCGAGGAGCGCGTGCTTCGCTACGACCCTGCAACCGACGAGACCACCGTCTTCCGCCGCTGGACGGGACGTGTGAACGGACTCGCACGCGATCCGGGCGGAGCCCTCTATGCCGCCCAGGAAGGTGGCCGTCGTATCGTTCGCTTCAACCCCGACGGATCGACCTCGCCCGTGCTCGATCTTCTCGATGGCGCGCACCACAACCAGCCGGTCGACGTTTCCCGCGACCGGTCGGGACGTATCTGGTTCGCCGATCCGTGGAACGCGCAGCCGCCCTACGGTCCACCCGCCTATCCTCTGCTGCCCCACGCCTCGGTGCTGCGCCTGGATCCGACCGGACCGGATCGCTGGCGCATGGTTCGGTTCACGCACGACACCGCCGGCCCGCGCGCGATTGCGTTGTCTTCGGACGAGCGCACCCTGTACGTGGCCGATGGCGATGCCGAGCGCGGCGATGTCTGCCAACTGTTCGCCTACCCGGTCAGCAGTTACGGCAGCGCGGGACCGCGCCACACGCTGCTCACGTTCACCGCGGCAGACCGCGGAATCGAAGGCCTGTGCGTGGACAGCGAGGGATGCCTGATCGCCTGCATGGGCTGGGCGCGCGGGGGTGCCGGCCCTGCCATCGTGGTGATTTCGCCGTCGGGCACGATCCTCGAGACCCATGCGTCACCCGCCGACATGCCGATGCGGTGCGCGTTCGGGGATGTCGGCCTGTCGACGCTGTACGTCACGGCGGCCGATGGGGGGCTGTATCGCTGTCGCGGCACGGGCCGCAGAGGTCTCGCACGACCCTAGGCACCGCACTGATCAGCCGGGACGGTATCCCCGGCCCTGAGGGGAGAGCGCCATGGATCATTGTCCTGCTGCGGCATCCGGCCTTCACTCCTGGAGCGCGATCATCGATCGCCCCCGCGCGCGATCGCGTCTTCGTATCCTGCTTGGCGCCGGCATGCTGCTCGCCATGCTGCCTCTCGCCGCTGTGCCAGCGCACGCTCAGCAGTATCCGACGCGCCCGATCCGTCTGGTCATTCTGAGTACCCCCGGTTCGGGCCCCGATATCGTCGGACGACTCATCTCGAACCGGCTCGCAGAAGCATGGGGCCAGCAGGTGGTCGTCGATCCTCGGCCCGGGGCCAGCGGCATCATCGGCGCGGAGATCGCAGCCCGTGCGGCTCCCGACGGCCATACCCTCAGCATCCACACCACTGCCTCGGCGATCGTGTCGGTGATGTACGACAAGCTGCCGTTCGACCTGATTCGTGACTTCTCCCCGGTCATACTGATGGCCTCGACGCCATTCCTGCTGGTCGCCAACCCCTCGGTGCAGGCAACGACGATTGCAGAACTGATCGCACTTGCCCGTAACCGTCCGGGCGAGATGCGCTACGGATCAGGTGGCTCGGGATCGCCTCCGCACCTGTCGGCTGAGATGCTGCGTACGATGACCGGCATCGAGATCCAGCACGTCCCCTACAAGGGCGTCACGCCGGCGCTGGCCGATACGATCGGCGGCCAGATCCACTGGATGATCACGGTCGTTCCCGCGGCCCTCTCCGCCATGAAGGCCGGGCGCGTCCGGGCGCTGGGCATCACCAGCGCCAAGCGCTCGGTCCTCCTGCCCGATGTCCCGGCGATCTCCGAGACCGTGCCCGGATACGAGTACACCGGCTTCTACATGCTCTTCACCCCGGCGAAGACTCCTCGGCCGATCATCGACAAGCTCAACGCCGAGATTCAGGCCGCACTGAAGACGCCCGCCATGCGCGAACGGCTGGCCGATCTCGGAGCCGAGCCGATCGGCAGCACGCCGTCCGAAGCCGTGACGTTTCTTTCAGGTCAGATCACGAAACTGCGGGAACTGGTCAAGGTTTCCGGAGCCCGCGCCGATCGCTGATACCGGCCGCGTCGCCCGTAACGTCCCATCTCGCGCGGGCAGGGTCTGTCGACGTGCGGGGTAGCATCGCCCGGCATTCGGTCGACCGGGTGACGGGCCTGCGCGCTCAGTGGATCACGTACCCGCCATCCATCACCAGCGCGTGCCCCGCGACGTAGGCCGCGTCGGCCGAGCACAGGAAGGCGACCACGCCCGCCACCTCGTCGGGCGTGCCGAAGCGACCGATCGGCACGTCGCGCGCCCGCTGCTCGAGTTCGCCCGGATTTCGTCCCGCGACGAAGCCGTCGGTGGCGATCGGCCCCGGACACACCGCGTTGACGCGGATGCCCTGGCTTGCGAATTCCAGCGCCATGGTGCGCGTCAGCTGCAGCAACCCGCCCTTGGCCACGTTGTAGAGCGCCGCATAGCGCGAGGCGACGATGCCCAGCGTGCTCGCCATGTGCACGATACGCCCGCCGCCCTGCGCCAGCATGATGGGCACGACCGCCTGGCTCGCGAAGAACGGCGCGCGCAGGTTGATTGCCATCACGCGCTCGTACTCCTCGGGCGTGCAGTCGCAGAACAGCTTGCGCACCCGGATGCCCGCGTTGTTGACGAGGATGTCGATGCGACCCATCGCCCGATGCGCCTGCCCGATCATCGCGCCTGGCGCACGGGCGTCGGACAGGTCGTGCAACCCCCACGCCACCTGGGCTGCGCCCGCGTCACGGCAGGCCTGCGCAACCTGCTCCAGTTCCTCGGCCGTGCCGTCGGCTGCGAGGTAGATCGACACGCCCTCGCGCGCAAGCCGCTCGCAGACCGCGCGCCCGATGCCGCGGGAGGCTCCGGTCACCACGGCCACGCGTCCCTTCAGATCGTCCATCGTTCCACTCCCTGGGCAGCGCCGCGCGGACGGCGCTATTCCGGCCGCACCTGCGCGAAGTCGACGACCTTCGCCCATTTGGCGACGTCATCACGCACGAAACGGGTGAAGTCCTCGCCCCCCAGCGGATAGGGGTCGGCCGCCGCGCGGCGCAGTTGTTCACGCACCTCCGGCGCCTCCGTCGCGCGCACCAGCGCCTCGGAGAGCGTGGAGACGATCGCCGCGGGCGTGCCGCGAGGGGCGGCGAAGCCGTACCAGATCGCGGTGTCGAATCCCGGCAGGCCGGACTCGCCCAGCGTGGGCAGATCGGGCAGGAAACTCGGACGCCGCGCGGCCGTCGTGGCCAGCGCACGCACGCGGTTGTCCTGCGTGAACGCGGCCAGCGTCGGCGCTGGGGCGAACACGAGCGAGATCCGCCCTTCCGAGAGGTCGATCAGGCCCTGTGCGTTGCCCTTGTAGGGCACATGGGTGAGCTGCGCACCCGTCATCATGTTGAAGAGTTCGCCCGACAGGTGCGGCGCGGTGCCCACCCCCGCCGATCCGAAGAACATCTTCCCCCGCGGCGCGGCGCGTGCGAGCTCGATCAGCGCCTTCACCGAGGTGACGCCCAGCGTCGGACTCACCACCAGCACGTTGGGCGCGATCGCGACCCGCGCCACATGCGCGAAGTCGTCGGCGAACTGGTAGCCGAGGGTGCGATAGACGCTCGCGCTGATCGTGTTGGCGACGGTGGTGCCCGCCAGCGTGTAGCCGTCCGCGGGCGACCGGAACGCCGCCTGCGTGGCCAGGTTGCCCGCCATCCCGAGCCGGTTCTCCACCACGAACGGCCGCTTGAAATGGTCGGTGAGCCGTGCGGTGAAGATGCGCGCGACGATGTCGGCCGAGGTGCCGGCGGGGAAGCCGACGAACACCCTGACCGGTCGGGACGGGTAGGCCTCCTGCGCGTGTGCGACGGCAGGCAGCAGTGCGGCGGAGGCCAGCAGCAGGGTTCGGATCATCGGTCTACTCCGGGGTCTTGGTCGGGATGATCGGCAGCAGCACATGACTGGGCCGATCGGGCGACAGGTGCAGCGTGACCGGCGCACCGAAGGTCTCGCGCGGGCGGTCGACCGGGTTGTCGTGCCGGAACGGGCCCACGCCGGTCATGTCGTAGGTCATGCCCGGGAATCGGACCGACGGGCCGCCGTGATCGAAATCACGCCCCAGCACGGTGAGCACGACGCGATGGCCTGCCGGCACCACGATGCAGGTGGGCCAGATCTCGACATCCAGTTCGACCACCTCGCCCGGGACCAGGGGTTGCTTCTCGTCATGGGAGTGCCAGGGCCGCCAGGGCATGGACCGCTCGCGATCGAGCTTGCGGTGCGAGGCCCGCAGCCAGCCCAGCGCGATCGGCGTGCCCGGGTCGTTCGAGCCCTGGAACAGCACTTCCGTCCCGTCGGGCCGGAACACCCTCAGCGCCAGGAAGAGATCGGCATCGGCACTCGCCGAGGAGACGAACAGCTTCGCCGCCACCGGGCCGGTGATCTCGGTCTCGACCGCCAGGGGCGCGGTGCTGAAGCTCAGGCCCTCGCCCAGCGGGTCGTAGGTGAGCGCCGCGCGGCCGGCGGGCGGTTCGGTCGACAGCGTGCAGCCGTCCGGCTGCAGGTGATAGCGCGTCCAGCGGGTACGCGCGAGCGGCCATTCCTGCTCGTGGCGCAGCTCGAAGCGATCCGGGTGGCGCACGTTGAGCTGCACCGGCGGCTGTGCGGTCCAGCCGGTGTCCTCTGCCTTGAGGAAGTGGCCGAAGAAGCGTTTCTGCAAATCGACGCCGTAGTCGGTGTAGAAGTGCGTCCAGTGGGAATCGCCATGCACCTCCAGCCATTTCTGCGTCGAGGCCGCGCTGCAGTACCCCTCGAAGTTGCCCCGCGGGTGCAGGCCCTGCCCGCCCCAGTTCGCGGCGCTGAGCAGAGGCACGGTGATCCGGTCCCACTTGGCCGAGCGGTCCCGGTAGTAGGCATCGTCGAGCGCGTGGCCGAGGACGGAAGCACTGACGTCGCGTCGATTGGCGAGCAGCGTGGCCTCGGGGAGCGTCGGCGGCCCGGCCACCGGCTCGCCGGTCACGGCACTGCGCAGTCCCCGATCGCCCACGCCGTGCTGCACCCGCCACACCGCCCACGGGTAGAGCATCTCGTGGAAGGTGCACAGGATGCCGCCATGGTGGGTATTTTCGCGGTAGTAGTCGGCGGCGCCCTCCCACACGCAGATCGCCGCCAGATGCGGCGGCTGCAGCGAGGCCACGTACCACTGGTTGGTGGCGTAGTAGGAGATGCCGTTGAGCCCCACCTTGCCGCTGCTCCAGGGCTGCCGCGCCGCCCACTCGATGCACTCGTACAGGTCGTGCGTCTCCTGCTCCGACTTGGGGTCGAGGAAACCGGGCGAACGCCCCGCTCCGCGGGAGTCGACGCGCACGCAGGCATAGCCGTCCGGCACCCATTTCTCCGGATCGACGACCTCGAAACAGGCATAGCGCGCCGAGGTGCCGCGCACCACCTCGGGGAAACGCTCGACCAGCCGTTGCCAGCCACCGGGAAAACCCTCGGCGAAGGCGAGCCCCTTGGCATACGGACCCATGCTCAGGATCACCGGATAGCGACCCGGGACCTCGGGGCGGAACACGTCGGCGCGCAACACCACGCCGTCGGGCATCGGAACCGGTACGTCCCAGTCGATGCGCATGCCATCGGCGACCGCGCCGGTCTCGGTGTGCTGCATCCCTCCTCCCCCTGCCGTGCGTGCGGCCTGTCTGCCCGCGGTACGGCTGCCGAAGGGCGAAGCGCCCCGGGGCTCGGCCACGGATCGAGCACGCATGGTGCAGGCCGGATCGGGCCGGGGTCAAGCCGACATCGAGGGCGGGGCCACGCGGGGCCGGACGGACGCAGGCGCCCGCAGCCGACCCGGGGCAGGTGATCGCGGCGGGCACTCAAGATTCGCATCGGGCTGCCGCTAGATACCGGCGTGGGGGCGAACCGGCCGGGTACACGTGAACGCCACGTGATGCCGCTGTGCCGCCCGGTCTACCGGATCCGCGATGCGTACCCCGGCAGCGGAAAGGGCCCCGGGCCGACGTCTACCGCCGAGTCACTGACGAGATCATCCATGCACCTGTCACGCGTCCTCGCGACCACCCTGTCGATCATCTCCCTGCTGGCGATGCCGCTGACGCGGGCGGCGTCGCTGTACCATCATCCCAACCGAACGCCCTCGGTCGAGGAGATGCTCGCGTTCGAGGCGGCGGTTCAGCGCTACGGCGGCACGGGGCTGGAGAACCTGCTCGGCCACGGGTGCTCCAGCCGACACAAGGCGCAGCGAGTCGTGACGAAGAAAGGAAGCGGGGTGGCGACCTGCGTCGTGACCTACTCGCCTTCGCTCGATCAGCCGCTGGAACTGCCGGCAATCCTCGTCTTCCAGCCCAAGCACGATTACTGGGGCACCCAGCAGCGCCCGACCCCTCCCCGCCAGCGCGGCATCTATCTTTACCGCTTCAGTGCCGGCGTACTCGAACCCGGGCGGCATGGCGCCTACCGCATCACCGCCGAGGGGCGAAGCCGGATACCCGTACGCGCCTCCCAGGTCGTGGCGTGGAACGCGATCCTCTCCAACGACGAGCGTACCCAGGGGCACGAGTCCCTCCCCTACACGGAGACGCTGATCACCCCGGCGGGCGCGCGCATCTTCCACTGCAAGGTGTGGGGCCGCTGCGACCCCCTCAAGGTATCGCAGCGCGACTCGTGGGGCCTGTGCGAAGGACGGACCCGAGTCGTAGACAGCGTGGGCGCCACCTCGAAGACGCCCCAGGTGCCGCACCAGCCGATGCCGGGCACCGGGTGCGAGGCGAGGTCCATCGTGACCGGCGAGAGCGTGTGGGAAACCCAGTTCCAGCGATTCGTCACCCCGCCGCAGGGGACGGCGACGTTCACCTCGATGGGCAATTCATGGCAGATCCAGGACACCGATCCGCCAGGCAGCTACCGGATCGAGGTCCGTATCTCCGGCCAGTTGATCGGCGCGCTCGACTTCGAGGTGCAGCGATGAACGGTTTCATCCCGCGGAGACCTCGGACCCCTCCGATGGGGCGCCTGCCGACCGTGCGGCTCGTCGCCGCGCTCGCGATCGCAGCCGCGACGATGCCCAGCGCCCACGCGCTGGTCCAGACCAGCCAGGAGCGCGCGCCGACATCGATACCCTTCGCGCACCGCATCAACGGCACCGAGGGGGCGCTCTACGCTGGCATGGCCTTGTTCTGCGAGTTTCCCGAGCAGTTCGCCCCGGACCGGCCCAACCCGCGATGGGAGGACGAGCGCCCGTGGCGACTGCACTTCGTCGAGCGCCTGAACCCCGCCTTCTCCCGCTGCATGATCCGCACCTTCATCCGGCGGCCGGAATTCGTGGACCACGAGATCCAGGCGGTCATGCGCTTCGAGTTCGAGAAGGCCATCCCGCCGAAGATGGGACTCGCGCCGGTCGGCGACCGGCAGGTCGAGATGAAGCAGGCCATCTTCCTGGACCAGGGCACCCGCTTCCGCCTGCCCGATTTCACCGGCTCACCCGATCAGGCGATGAAGATCCAGCTCCGCATCCACGGCAAGCTCGTGGGCGAAGTCGAACTGCAGGTCGATTCGAAGCACACGCTGCGCATCCGCGAAGTGCGCCGCCCCGACCTCAACGACGCCCCGATCCGCCGGGCATGGGACCTGCGATGAGCCTGCGCCGCCGGATCGCCGCCGTGGCGATACTGATGGCCGCGGGGCTGCCGCTCGCAGCCCATGCCCGCGGTGGCCGCGGAACGCTGCGCCTGTACCGGGCCAACGGCCGCTACGCCGGTCGCGTCGAGGCCAACGGCCGGTACTACGGCGAGAACGGTCGCTATCTCGGCCGTGTGGAAGGCAACCGGATCTACAGTGCCCAGGGTCGCTATCTCGGACGCTTCGAGGAATCCGGGGCATTCCACGAACCGCCCGCCGCAGCGCCCGGCGGCGGCCGGCTCACCGGGCCGCAAAGCGGCGAGGCCGCAATCGCCGGCCCCGAGCGTGCAGGCGACGGGATCCCGCCGGGACCCGTTCACGATACCGGCCCGCAAGCCGAGGC
>CAIKXV010000269.1 GCA_903831455.1 uncultured Pseudomonadota bacterium
CAGACTGCTCCACCCCGCGGAAGAATTGCAAGTATGGGTATCCGACGGGGAAGAGTCAAGCCCTGGCGCCCATGATCGCGACCGAGCACGACCGGGTGCCGCTGCGGTCAGCGGGCCGAGTCGCCGGATGTCGGCCCTGCGGGCTGCGACGACTCTCCTGCCCCATCCTCGGCCCCACCCGCCGCCGCGTCCGTCCCCGGCGCCGGCACGACCTCATCCGCGTGGTCCGCGTCGGCGGCAGGCGGCTGCCCACCCGAGTCGCTCCCCCCGGCTGCAGCCTCTCCGGCCTGTCCGTCGACCGAAGATTCACCCTCGCCTGCCGAGGACTCACGGCCTGCCGTCGACTCTTCCCCGCGGCCGTCTTGAACGCCGTGGCCGACCGCCCCGACCTGTCCTTCGGCCGATTCGCCCGTCTCGTCCATGGCCGTCGGCACGCCCGCCTCCTCGCGCCTCGCGTCCTCGAGGGCTGTCGGCTCGACGGGCGACACCTCCAGCGGCAGGGGCGCCGTGCCCGCGCCGTTGCCCTCGAGCAGCGTGCCCAGTTCCTCCAGCGGCGGCAGGTCGCGCAGCGAGGTGAGGTTGAGATCGTCGAGGAACTGGCGCGTGGTCGCATAGATCGCCGGACGTCCGGGCACTTCGCGATGCCCGACCGCCTCGACCCAGCCGCGCTGCTCCAGGGTCTTGACCAGCTGGCCCGACACCGTGACCCCACGGATGGATTCGATGTCTCCGCGGGTCACCGGTTGCCGATAGGCGATGATCGCCAGCGTTTCCATCACCGCCCGCGAATACCGAGGTGGCTTCTCGGGGCGCAACCGATCGAGGAAGACCTGCATCTCGGGCCTCGCCCGGAACCGCCAGCCACCAGCCACCAGCGTGAGTTCGACGCCGCGACCCGCCCAGTCTTCCTGGATGCGCTCGAGTACCCGACGCAGCGGTTCGGTGCCGAGCGCATCGTCGAACAGGCGGCGCAACTGCGCGACCGACATCGGCTCCTCGGCCACCAGCAACGCGGTCTCCAGTACCCGCTTGAGATGGTCGAGGTCGAAGCGGGTCTCCAGCTCGCTCGATTCGCCGTCGTCGTTCGCCGGTTCCGCGGCGCTCGCCTCCGCCGGCAGGCCGCCGGACTCGGCCGGGACCGTCCCGGGCGAGGATGGCGCGTCCCCCGAGCCGTCGCCGGTTTCGTCCGCTGCAGCGGACTCCACGGGTGACGCCGGCGACACGCCTGCCTCGCCGGACGACTGCGCGGGCGCCTGATCCACCGATGGATCGACCGGCCGCCCCGCGTCGTCCGCGGTGGCTGCACCCTGCGCAGCGGGCAACCGATCCTGCGACGCATCCGGCGTCGGCGACTGTTGTTCTTCGCTCATCTTGCCTCCCGGGACGGGTACCCCGCGTACCTGCCGCCCCTTGCGTTCAATGCACGGGCGGCTCGTCGCCGCCCTGCCCTTCGGCCTCGATCGTGGGCGCCGGCGACGGCGCATCCGAGACCCCTGCGAGGCGCACGTGGATGGGTGCATACGGCGCCTGCTGGGTGATTTCAACCAGCGATTCGCGCGCCAGCTCGAGCAGCGCGAGCAGGCTCACCACCAGCACCGGTACGCTCGCCTCGGCATCGAAGATATCCAGGAACTCGACGAAGCCCGCGCCGCGCAGGCGTCGCAGGATGCGGCTCATGTGCTCACGCACCGAGAGTTCCTCGGCGCCGATGCGGTGATGCCGGTTGAGGCGCGCACGGCCGAGCACGGCCAGCCACGCCGCTCGCAGGTCGTCGACATCGACCCGTGGCGGCACGGTCACCTGCATGCGCTCGAACATCACGTGCACGAGTTCGAAATCCCGTCCCACCTGCGGCAGGCCGGTGAGCCGCTCCGCAGCCACCTTGATCTGCTCGTACTCGAGCAGGCGACGCGCAAGTTCGGCGCGAGGATCCTCCTCGTCCTCCTCGACCGAGGGTGGCCGCGGCAGCAGCATCCGCGACTTGATGTCGATCAGGAGCGCGGCCATCAGCAGGTACTCGGCGGCGAGTTCCAGCCGGTTGTCCTGCATCACGTCGATGTACTCGAGGTACTGGCGCGTCAGTTGCGCCATCGGGATGTCGAGCACGTCGAGGTTCTGCCGCCGGATCAGGTACAGCAGCAGGTCGAGCGGCCCCTCGAAGCTCTCGAGGATGACCCGCAGCGCGTCGGGCGGGATGTACAGATCCTGCGGCACGACGAGCAGCGGCTCGCCATGGATGCGCGCCACGGCCCCCTCGCCCGCCGCGTCGGCGCGCGGCGGCTCGACGGCAGGGACCGGGGCGAGCGCATCCGGCGCGGGCACGGGCACCTCCGAAATGGGCTCGGGCGGAATCATGGCGCGGCGCAGTGTACCGGAGCCGGCATCGACCCGTTGCCCTCAGTCATAGTCGAGACCCATCGCTTCGCGCACGTCGCGCATGGTCTCGCTCGCCAGCTCGCGCGCCTTCTCGCAGCCGTCGGACACGATGCTGCGCAACAGGGACGGATCCTCCTGGTAGGGCCTGGCGCGCTCGCGCATCGGCTCCTGCTCCTCAAGGACCCGGTCGATCACCGGCTGCTTGCAGTCCAGGCATCCGATGCCGGCGCTGCGGCACCCCTCCTGGACCCACTGCCGAACCGGCTCGGGCGAATACACCCGATGGAACTCCCAGACCGGGCAGCGCGATGGCTCGCCCGGATCGGAGCGGCGCACGCGCGCCGGATCGGTCGGCATCGTACGGATCTTGCGCACCACGCTGTCCCGGTCCTCGCGCAGCGCGATCGTGTTGTTGTACGACTTCGACATCTTCTGGCCGTCGAGGCCCGGCATCCGCGCCGCTTCCGTCAGCAGCGCACCCGGTTCGGCCAGGATGACCTTGCCGCCGCCTTCGAGATACCCGAACAGTCGCTCCCGATCGGAGAGATTGAGGTTCTGTACCTCCTCGAGCAGCGCGCGTGCGGACTCCAGCGCCTCGTCGTCGCCCTTTTCCTGGTACCGGGCGCGCAGATCGCGGTAGAGGCGCGCCCGCTTGGAGCCCAGGCGCTTGATGGCCGCTTCCGCCTTGTCCTCGAACCCGGGCTCGCGCCCGAACACGTGGTTGAACCGACGCGCGATCTCGCGCGTGAACTCGATATGGGGAACCTGGTCTTCCCCGACCGGGACGAGGTTGGCGCGGTAGATCAGGATGTCGGCCGCCTGCAGCAACGGGTAGCCGAGGAATCCGTAGGTCGACAGGTCCTTCTCGGTCAGCTTCTCCTGCTGGTCCTTGTAGGTCGGCACCCGTTCGAGCCAGCCCAGCGGCGTGATCATCGACAGCAGCAGGTGCAGTTCGGCGTGCTCGGGCACCCGCGACTGCAGGAAGATCGTCGCGTGCGCCGGATCGATGCCGCTGGCGAGCCAGTCGATCACCATTTCCCAGGCGTTGGCGCCGATCACCTCGGGCGAGTCGTAGTGGGTGGTCAGCGCGTGCCAGTCAGCCACGAAGAACAGGCACTCGTGCTCGTGCTGCAGGCGAACCCAGTTGCGCAGCACGCCGTGGTAATGACCCAGGTGCAGCGCACCGGTCGGGCGCATTCCGGACAGCACGCGATCGGCATACATCGTCGGCAGGACTCCGTGGCGAACGAGACGCCGCGACAGGAGTGCCGGGCGACAGGACCGGGAGTATATGCAAGCCGCCCGGACGCCGGGGCGGCCGAAACGCCGACGGCGGACTCAGCCCCCTTCCGGTTGCTCCAGGCCGAGAGGTTCGACCACTCCCTTGCCCGCCCGCAGCACCTCGGGCGGGTCGACCGTGAGGTCGACCACGGTGGTCGGTTCGATGCCGCAGGGTCCGGCGTCGATCACCAGGTCGACATGATGCTCGAGACGCTCGCGGATCCGCTCGGCATCGTTGTCCGGCCACTCGTCCCCCGGCAGCAGCAGCGTGGAACTGAGCAGGGGTTCGCCCAGTTCCCGGAGCAGTGCATCGACCACCGGATGGCTGGGCACGCGCAGTCCGATCGTCGAGCGCCGCGGGTGCATCATGCGTCGCGGAACCTCCCGCGTGGCCTGGAGGATGAAGGTGTAGCTGCCCGGGGTCGCCGCACGCAGCAACCGGAACTGGCGATTGTCCACGCGCGCGTAACGCCCCAGTTCAGCCAGGTCCCGGCAGACCAGAGTGAAGTGGTGGCGATCATCCAGCCCGCGAAGGCGGCGGATTCGGCCCGCCGCCTCGGCGTTGCCCAACTGGCACCCGAACGCGTAGCAGGAGTCGGTCGGGTAGACGATGAGCCCACCCTGCCGCACGATCGCCGCGGCTTGCCGCATCAGGCGGGCCTGCGGATTCTGCGGGTGCGTGATCAGGAAGAGCTGGGCCATCGACGGAAGCGGGACATCCCTTGCGTCAGGAAAGGTTGACAGGTGGTTGCACACGCCACCTCGCGTGCATTATCACGACCGCACGATGGCCCTGCACGCAGGCGAACCTCGATCGTCGAAGCGTTCCTGACGATCGGACACCACACCCGCCTTGCCAAAACCCCCGGGGCGTAGCACGCTGGCGACAGGCGCAGATCCACCGCGCCCTCTCACCGGCCGACCGGAGACGACCGCGATGTACAAGCACATCCTGTTCCCGACTGATGGTTCCGAACTCGCCCTCAAGGCGCTGCCCCATGCGCTCGGCCTCGCGCGCGCGCTCGGCGCACGGGTCACGGGCCTGCACGTGGTGCCCGAGTACTACCCCCCGGTCTACGAAGACTCCGGCCCGTTCGACCCGGAAATCGAGGCTCGTTTCGAACGCGAGGCCGTGGGTCGGGCCGAGCGCTTCCTCTCCCAGGTCTCGGAGGCGGCTACGCGAGAGGGCGTGCCCTGCGAGACCCTGCACGTGGTGAGCTACCACATCGCCGATGCGATCATCCAGACGGCGGAGGAGCGCGGCTGCGACGTGATCGTGATGTCCTCGGGTGGCCGGAAGGGCCTCGCCAGCCTGCTGCTGGGCAACGAAACCCGCAAGGTGCTCGCGCACACGCAGGTGCCGGTGCTGGTCGTTCGATAGCCCCGCCGCGCGCGGCCCGACGGCCGCCCGCCGCACGGCGCGCGAGGCCAAGGGGGAGCGGCATCCGCCACTCCCCGCCCGGGTCACTTGCCTGCGGTCAGCGCGTCGCGGATCTCGCGCAGCAGTTTCACGTCCTCGGGGTCGGCCGGCGCCGCGGCCGGCGGCTCGGCTGCCTTCAGCTTGTTGATCCACTTCACCAGCATGAAGATGATGAAGGCGAGGATCGCGAAGTTGATGAGGATCGTGATGAAGTTGCCGTAGGCGAACACCGGGACCCCGGCCTTCTTGACCTCGGCCAGGCTCATCGCGACGCCGGCCGGCACCTGCTGCAGCGGGATGAAGAAGTTGCTGAAGTCCAGCCCACCCAGCACGCGACCGACCACCGGCATGATCAGGTCGCCGACCACCGAATCGACGATCTTGCCGAACGCGGCGCCGATGATCACGCCCACCGCGAGATCGACCACGTTACCCTTGACTGCAAACGAGCGGAATTCCGACAACATGCCCATGGGACCTGCCCTCCTGTGTGGCGAACGGCGACACGCACGCCCTCCGCGTGCGGCGCCTCGCGTGCGTCGGATGCTACCAGCGCGAGGCAACCGCGCGCAGGGGTGACCCCGTCAACGAAGGGTTCACCCCCTCGCGCGGGCGCGGTTCAGTCGCGGGCCGCGGCCGCCTGCGCAAGGGCGGCACCATCGTAGTCGGCCAGCGGCTGCGGCGGCGCACGAAACTTGCGCAGCTTCGAGTGCGACAGCCCCATGCCGACGAAGGCCTCGGCCATCTTCACGCCGGCCACCACCGGGTCGATCACCGGCACGCCCGCCTGGAGGGACAACGCCTCGTCGTAGCCGCACAGTCCGGCACAGGCGAGGATGACCACCTCGGAGCGATCCTCGGAGACGATGCGCGTGACCTGCGCCGTGAGATCGGCGAGCGTGCGTTCGCGATCGACCGCGGCACGCTCGACGTTGATGTCGATCGAACGCACCGACGCGCACTTCGCCTCGAATCCGTAGAGGCGGACCAGGTCCTGCTGGTAGGGGATGAACTGGTCGAGCATCGTCAGCGTGCTGAACCGATGCCCGAGCAGGCAGGCCATCGCCATGCTGGCCTCGGAGATCGACACCACCGGCACGTCCATGATCTCCTTGAGGGCGTGGATGCCCACGTTGCCGAACCCGGCGAGCACGACGGCGTCGGGCCGGTCCTCCGACACCCGGCGCCGAACCGCTTCGATCATGTGCGGAGCGCTCATGTAGTCCCCGTACGCACAATCGATGTTGCGCGTGCCACGCGGGGCGCTCAGCCCGGAGATCTGCGTCCCGGCGGCGGCACGGCGCCGGGCGGACGCCAGGATCACGTCGAGCACCACGTCCGAAGTATTCGGATTTGCCACCAGTATCTTCATTCCATCCACCCCATCGTTTCCAGTCGCGCGCGCCGCTGGGGGCGTCGCCGAACACCCTGTACCCGCTGCACGGTCGCGCGCAAGGCGCCCCGTCCCCGGCGCGGACCTCGCCCTGCCCCCTTCAGCGCACCGTCCTCAGCGCATCCGGATTGACCACGTTGAGGGGGCTGCCGTTCGCGAAGGCGAGCACCTGGTCGAACGCGGTACCGTAGATGATCTCGAACCGATCGCGGGTCACGTAGCCCACGTGGGGCGAGCAGACCACGTTGTCCATCGACAGCAGTGGATCCGATCGGTCGTCCACCGGTTCACGGTCGTACACGTCGACCGCTGCATATCCGGGCCGTCCCGCGCGCAGTGCGGCGAGCAAGGCCCCCGGCTCGACCAGCGCGGCCCGACTGGTGTTGACGAACAGCGCGTCGGGCTTCATCGCCGCGAGGTCGGCTGCCGTCACGATGCCGGAGGTCTCCGGCAGCATGCGCAGATGCACGCTCACCACGTCGCTGCGCTCGAACAGGTCGCGCTGCGAGGCAGCCACCTCCACGCCATCGGCGCGCGCGCGCGCGAGGCTGCCCTCGCGCCCCCACGCGAGCACGTGCATCCCGAACGCACGCCCGAACCCGGCGACGATTGCGCCGATGCCGCCGTAGCCGAGGATCCCGAGCGTCAGCCCGCGCAGCCCGCGGCCCAGGCGCGTCTGCCAGCGGCCGGCACGCAGCGCCTCGAGTTCCTGCGGGATGTAGCGCATCGAGGCGAGCACCAGCCCCCAGGTGAGTTCGGCCGTCGTCGTGGAGTCGCCGGTGCGCACCGTGCACACCGCCACCCCGCGCTCGGTGCAGGCGGGAACGTCGATGTGGGGAATGACGCCGGTCTGGCTGATCACCCTGAGCGCGGGCAGCCGATCGAGGAGCGCGGCGTCGATCCGCGTGCGCTCGCGCGTGAGCACCAGCGCCTCGAACGGGGCGAGCCGCTCGGCCAGGCGATCGCGATCCTGCTCGCGGTCGGTGAACACCACCGCCTCGTGTCCCGCCAGTCGCCCGAAGGCCCGCAGCGACCCCACCGCCTCGAGGTAGTCGTCCAGTATCGCGATGCGCATCGTGCCCGATCGCCGGTCAGTTGAGCTGGGTGACGAACTTGGTGACCAGGTAGCCGTCGAACGTCTCCGCCCCGCCCTCGCTGCCGTAGCCGCTGTCCTTGATGCCACCGAACGGCGTCTCGGCGAGCGCGATGCCGAAGTGGTTGATGTTGACCATGCCGGCCTCGATCGCGTTGGAGATCGCGGTTGCATTGCGCGTCGAGCGGGTGAATGCGTAGGAAGCGAGGCCGTAGGGCAGGCTGTTGGCCCGCCTGACCACCTCGTCGAACTCGCTGAACCGCACGATCGGCGCGATCGGACCGAACGGCTCCTGGGTCATCAGTCGCGCGTCGTCCGGCACGTCGGTCACCACGGTGGGGGCGAAGAAATTTCCCGCATCGCCCAGCGTGCTCCCGCCCACCAGCACCTTCGCGCCGCGGCGGTCGGCGTCCTCCACGAAGGCCTGCATCGTGGGCACGCGCCGCTCGTGCGCCAGCGGGCCCATGCGCGTCTCCTTGTCCAGGCCGTTGCCGACCTTGAGCCGACCCACCGCCTCGGTGAACGTCGACACGAAGCGGTCATAGGCCTTCTCGTGCACGTACATGCGCGAGGGCGAGACGCAGACCTGCCCGGCGTTCCGATACTTGAGGCCCGCGAGCATTTCGGCCGCGCGATCGACATCCGCATCGTCGAAGACGATCGCCGGGGAGTGTCCGCCCAGTTCCATCGTGCAGCGCTTCATGAGCGAGCCGGCGAGCGCGGCCAGTTGCTTGCCCACAGGCACCGATCCGGTAAACGACACCTTGCGCACGATCGGCGAGCGGATCAGGTAGTCCGACACCTCCGCGGGCACGCCCCACACGAGGTTCAGGCAGCCCGCGGGCAGGCCGGCGTCGACGAAGATCCGCCCGAGCGCGACCACCGCGCTGGGCGCGTCTTCGGGCCCTTTGAGCACCAGGGTGCACCCGGCGCCGAGGGCTGCGACGACCTTGCGGATCGCCTGGTTGAACGGGAAGTTCCAGGGCGTGAACGCCGCGCACACCCCGATCGGCTCGCGCATCACCAGCTGGCGCACGCCGTCGACCCGCGGTGGAATCACCCGACCGTAGATGCGCCGGCATTCCTCGGCATGCCAGTCGGCGTGCTCCGCGCCACCGTTGACCTCGGCCAGCGCCTCCGCGTAGGGCTTGCCCATGTCGAGGACGATGCCGCGCGCGATCTCCGGTGCCCGCTCTCGGATCAGGTCGGCCGCCTTGCGAAGGACGCGCGCGCGCTCGACTGGGGAGGATCGGCGCCACTCCTGGAACGCGCGGTCGGCCGCCGCGAGGGCGGCATCGAGGTCCTCGCGGGTGGCGTGGGTCAGGCGCGCGAACGCCTTGCCGGTGGCCGGGTCGAGCACGTCCTGCTCGGGACGACCTCCACCGGCGATGAACCGGCCGTCGATCAGCAGCGAGAGTTCGGGGTAGCCGGGGGGCATGGTCTGGTCCATCGGGAGCTCCTGCGGAAGGTCGAACACGAACGTCGGAATCAGGCGCGCGCGGGCGCGGCGGGATCCTGGCGCCGGGGGAGGCGCGAGGCCGCAGCGCCTCGTGCGCCGGATGGTGGCGGTCGAGCGCGCGCGGACGCGTGAGGGTATCGCCCTCGCCCACCGCGCGAAAGAGGCCGGGGATGTCGACGCCAGCGCACCTCCACCCTGGCCCCTGCCCACGCTGCGCCCGGCGGGGGACGACCGGCGAACCGGGGCAGGCGGCTGGCCGCGGGTAGAGGCGCGCGAAACACCCGCGACGCGCCGCCCATGGCGGGATCGGGGTCGCCGCGCCTGCCGCTCACCCCACCACGCGATCGGCGCGACACGCAAGGCCGCAGGACCCGGGACCGCGGGGCGACGATCCGGGGCAACCATTCGCCCGCCGGTAGCGCAAGCCGATCGCCCGGATCGCCTGGATCGCCCCGCACCACCGATTCCGGACCCCGTCAGGCGGGGCGCGGCCCAGCCAGCAGGCGCTCCACTTCGCGCACGATCCGCGCGTCGTCGGGACGGGTCTGGGTATCGAAGGACAGCACTGCCTCGGCCCGGCGATCGACCAGGTACTTGTGGAAATTCCAGCGGGGGGCCTGCCCCGTGCGCCGTGCCAGTTCGGCATGGAGCGGGTTGGCCGCACGGCCCGAGACCGGCATCCGCTCGAACATCTGGAAGGTCACCCCGAAGTTGGCCTTGCAGAACTCCGCGATCTCGCGACTGCTGCCGGGTTCCTGCTGCCCGAAGTCGTTCGAGGGAAATCCCACCACCGCGAGGCCGCGCGCGCCGTACCGGCGATGCATCGCCTCCAGTTGCTCGTACTGCCGGGTGAAACCGCAGTGGCTCGCGGTGTTGACCACGAGCAGCACCCGCCCCGCAAAACGGCAAAGCGGAACCGGCTGGCCGGACACGAGATCGGGAAACCGGTGGTCCAGCAGCGGCTGGCAGGTCCCCGCCGCCGCGCCGGTCGGCAGCATGCCCGTTACAGCGACGCCCAGTGCCGCAAGCCACCTGCGCCGGTGCGGATCCATGCCGCCCTCCGCCTCCGGGGCCACACCCCTGCCGAGGCGGACCCCCGTCGAGGCTGGCACGAGCAGGCCCGGCTCAGTGGTAGCTGACGGTCGCCGTGGGCGAGGCGATCTGCACTTCGTCCAGGCCCAGCTCGCGCCACCGGCGAATGCCGCCCGCCAGGGTGCGCACCTTGAGTCCGCGGAGGGACAGGAGATGGGCCGCGCGCGTGGACAAGGTGCTCCAGCCATCCCAGCAATAGATGACGAGCGTGGCATCCGAGGGAAGCTGGCGCCAGCGGACGTCCAGTTCCTCGACGGACATGATCTTCGCGCCGGGCAGGGTCGACCTGAGCATCCGCGGCGGACAGTTGCGAACGTCGACCACCACCAGCTTGTCGCCGAGGCGCGCCTGCAGTTCCACCAGTTCCGCCGGCTCGACCGATACGATCTCCTGCACCTTGACCGTGGGCTCGATGCGACGGGGCGCGGGAGCGGGGGACGGGGTGTTCAGACCATTCCAGAGTTCGATCATGATGAGCCTCGGGGTTCAGTGCAGAGCCAGGAGGAGCCGTGCGACCTTGGGTTGGACAGCGGAGAGAAAACCGGGAGAACCTTTGACCGGCCGGAAGTTGGGGGCGGCCTTTGCGATTTCAAGTCGGGCGATGATGCGTCTTCGTAGCCGTTTGCCCTAGACAGAACTTTCTGCGGGCTCGGAGCCCGCCTCAAGCGATATCCGTGCCAGCGAAATCGGGGACAACTGATGCAAGGCCGGGCACTACCTTTGCGTTCTCAACGACTTACCGGACTTGTTGCGCCGCATCACCCGATCCGCCGCGATCATCTCCGACGGCCCCGCGGCTTGGGTTAAAGCCACGTTAGTCAGATGATGACCGGCGAGTCACACTGTAGGCTGTCCAGCACAATAACGCAATAGTCGAAACGTGACCAATCGGTCATTTTGTTGACCGGGTCGTTCGATTGTCCATCCACGGCGGCTGGACAACCGCGTTTTGGCCCACCTGAACGCGACATCGAAAGACCCTCCGCCGATGCGACCCAGCTTCAAGCAGCAGCAGTTCGAGGCACGCGAGGATGCGATCCTCGACGCGGTGAACCTCCTCCTCGCGAGGAAGGGCTTCGACCTGATGACCATGGACGATGTCGCCGCCGAGGTCGGGATCGCCAAGGGCAGCCTGTACCGGCATTTCTCCTCGAAGGAGAGCCTGGCTGCCGCAGCCCTCTGCAGGCTGATGCGCGCGACCCTCGCCGTCATCAATGGCCAACCGGAGTCCGAACCGGCCGTCGATCGACTGAAAGCCATCCTGCGCTGGACGCTCGAGCGCAGGCTGCAGGGCCAGGTGCCGCACCTCCCCTCGACCAGCGTGGCGCTCCAGCGCAGCCTGATGCTCAACCTCGGCTACGTGCGCCTCGTGATGAAGCTCAATTCGTCGTTTCGTTCGCTGATCGAGCGTGCCCAGGCCGATGGCGCGCTGGACCGCAGCCTGCCCGCCGACGTGATCATGTTCACGATCTACGCGCGGTCGTGCGACCCCACGCTGACCTTCCTGCGATCCACCCGCAGCTATCCGGACGAGCAGGTCGTCGAGTACCTGGTGCGTACCTGCTTCGACGGCCTCAACGGCTGAGGCACGCCTTCGCGGCGCGAATGACCATCGCCGCGCGGCATTCGAACGACCCGCACCTGCACCGCGTCGGTGCATCGGCACCGCGCCGCGCCGGGTGGCCGCGCTCAGCCCCGCCGCGCGAGGTGCGTCAGCGCGATGCCCGAGAACACCAGCACGATCCCGACGAGGTGGAACCCTTCGACGTGCTCGCCGAGAAAGGCCCAGCCCATCAGCGGCGTGAACACCGTCATCAGGTACATGAACGGCCCGGCACGATTGGCACCCAGCACCTGCACGCCTCGGTTCCAGCACAGATACCCCAGCACCGTCGATCCGAGCGCGATGTACAGGATGCCCGCCACGACCGCGGGCGTGAGCACGAGCGACTGCCCCAGCAGGTGCTCCCCGATCGCCAGCGGCAGGGAACAGGCCGAGGACAGCACGGCGACGAGGGCCACCAGCACGCGCGCCGGTACGTCGGAGGGTCGCCACCGCAGGCACACGGTGTAGACCGCCCAGCTGGCTGTCCCCAGCAGGATCCACAAGTCCCCGATGGCGAGTTGCAGACCGAGCAGCGAGGCTGGCTCTCCCCGGGCGACGATCCAGGTCGCGCCGCACAGCGAAACCGCCACTCCGGCCACCACCGCCGGTCCCAGGCGCTCGCGCAGAACGATCCACGAAATGAGCAGGATGAACACCGGCGTGGTCGCGTTCAGCAACGAAGCGGTCGTCGCGGTGGTCGAGGCCAGCCCGCGATACACCGGGTAGTGCTGCAGCACGCTCGCGAACAGCGCGAGCGCCAGCAGCACCCGCCAGTGCTCGCGCAGCACCCGCGGGAAGCTCGGCCAGTCGCGCCGACACATCACGATCAGCACCAGCGCCGCGATGAACCAGCGGGAGAAGGTCAGGCTGCCGGGCGGCGCGTCGAAGCGCACCAGCCGCCCGAACACCCAGTTGCCCGACCAGAAGGCAGCGGCCAGCGTGAGCAGGCCGCAGGCGATCAGGGTGGCCCGCAGCCCGGGCTCAGCCGACCCGGAGGAAGCCACGCGGCGCGCGGTGCAGGCTCTCGCACCCGTCGGCGGTCACCCGCACCAGATCGCCCACCTGGACGCCCGCGTGGCGGGCCGCGTCGATCACGTTGGGCTGGACGACGACGGTCATGCCTTCCTGCATGACCAGGTCGGGCAGCGGCCCCGCCGGCCGGCTGCGGGTGCCGAGGATCGGCGGAAAGTAGCCCCCGCCGTAGCCATGGACGAGGTCGTCGCAGATCGTGAATCCCGCGGCCTCGATCACTCCCGACGCGTCGACGATCTCCTGCATGGTGCAGCCGGGGCGGATGACCCCGGTCACGGCGTCGTAGGCCGCCTCGGCCGCCGCATGCAGGTCGCGATAGAGCGCGTCGGGCTCGGCGCCCACCGCGAAGGTGCGAAGCACCTGCCCCCCATAGTCCCAGAACTGGCCGGTGATCTCGGTGAACACGCAGTCCCCGGCCGCCACCACGCGGTTCTTGGGGTGCTGGCGCGGGATGTAGCAGTCCGGCGCCGCCATCGAGGTCACCCCGAAGTAGTGCAGCAGCGTGGTGCCACCGAACGGGGTGTAGGCGCGCTCCGCGATGTCGCCCAGTTCACGCTCGTTCAGTCCCGGCCGCAATTCCTCCAGCAGCAGGGCGATCGAGGCATCGCTGAAGGCCGCCCCGATCCGCAGCCAGTCGAGTTCCTCGGCCGACTTCACCCGACGCAGCTTCACGTAGTCGGGGTTCATGTCCACCACGTCGGGGAACGCAGCGGCGAGGCGCCGGTACTTGCCGAAGTTGAGCTGCCCCATCACGCCCACCTTCCTCGCGCCGCGGCGTTGCAGTTCCGCCACCACCTTCTCCACGCTGCGATGCTCGGACCATTCGACCTCGCACTCGAAGGCGATCTCGCGCGCGAGCGGCGTGTGGTTCACCCATTCCACGAACATCCTCGGCCGCTCGGCGGGCGAGAACACCACCAGCTGCTCGGCCGTGGTTACCCAGCCGGTCAGCCAGGAGATCCCGGTGCCCGCCTTCTGTTCGCCGCAGACGACCACCTGGTCGACACCGCGCTCGGCCATCGCATCGGCCAGCGCGGCGCGGCGGCGATGCATCTCCGGGCCGGAGAAGCGGGGGAACGGCAGGTCGAGCAGCGCCTGCAGGCGGGCCGGGAGTCCGAGACGGGCGGGATCGGCAGGATTTCGATGAGGCATGGTCGCAACTCGCTAGAATGTTCGATTCGGCGTTCCGGGGAACGGGGCGCCCCTGCGCCCCACCCCTCCATCCGACGAGTCTACCTTCCATGAACCGCGACCGCCCTGCCCTGCCCCGACCGCTTCCCCGGCTCGCCCCCCTCGTGGCCGTGCCGCTCGCCCTTGCGCTGGGCGCCACGACCCTGCTGCCCGCGGGCGACGCCCATGCACAGGCCTGGCCGGCCCGCCCGGTGCGCCTGATCCACGGCTTCGCACCCGGCAGCGCGATCGATGTCTCGATTCGTCCGCTGGCGGCCCAGCTCGCCACCGAATTCGGACAGAACTTCTCGGTCGAGCCGCGCCCCGGCGCCACGGGCCAGCTCGCCAACGAGTTCGTCGCGAAGTCCCCGCCCGATGGCTACGTGCTGCTCGCCGCGCCGGGCACCTCGCTCACCTCGGCCCCGCACCTGCAGCGCGCACCCTACGACCCGCTGAAGGACTTCTCCCCGGTCTCGATGATCACCGCCTTTTCATTCGTGCTGGTGGCCCACCCGACCGTACCGGCGAAGAACTCGCGCGATCTCGTGGCCATCGCTCGGGCGCGGCCTGGCTTCCTGACCTACGCCTCGACCGGCGTGGGCAGCGGCTTCCATCTGGCGGGCGAGCTGTTCGCCTCGCTGGGCGGAGTCAAGCTCGTGCACGTCCCCTATCGCGGAGGCGGCAGTGCGGCGATGCCCGACCTGGTGAGCGGTCGCGTGGACATGATGTGGGAGAGCTACGCGGCCGTACGCCCGCAGGTGATGGCAGGCAAGCTCAGGGCGATCGGCGTCACCGGTCCGCGCCGCATCGCCGCGCTGCCGGACGTGCCCACCATCGCCGAAGGCGGCCTCCCCGGATACGACCTGGTCGGCTGGCACGGCGTGCTCGCGCCGGGCGGCACGTCCCGCGAGATCGTCGAGCGCCTGAATGGCACGATCAACCGCACCCTCGACCGCAAGGATCTGCGCGAGTCCTGGGCCCAGCAGGGCTTCGAGACGCCACAGCTCACGCCCGAGCAGTTCGCCCAGCGCATGGCACGGGACTTCCAGTCCTACGGCAAGCTGATCCGCTCGATCGGCCTGCAGGTCCAGTAGCCCGACCCGCCCGGTGCTGATCAACGCCTCGGGGCTCGTCCTCGGATACGGGGCCGGCCTGCTGCTCGACCGCGCCGACCTCGTGCTGGCGGACGGCGAGCGCGTCGGGCTGGTCGGCCGCAACGGCACCGGCAAGTCGACCCTGCTCCGGGTGCTGTCCGGACGGCTGGCGCCGGACGCCGGAGAGCTGAGGCAACGTCCCGGGCTGTCGGTGGCCCTGCTCGACCAGGAGCCCGCCTTCGACCCCGGCCTCACCGTCGAGCAGGTGGTGGCGGGTGGGTTCGGCGCGGTCGCCGCGCTGCTCGAGGAGCACGCCGCGCTGCTCGGACAGGCGACGCCAGACGCGGCGCCGGCAGGGTCCGCGCATCGCGCCGAGGGTGCGGACACCCGGCCTGCCGCGCCGGCTGCCGGGGTCGATGCGGTCGCGCTCGATGCCGCCGCCGCGCGCCTGCGCACCCTGGGCGAGCGCCTCGACGCGCTCGAGGGCTGGACGCTACCCGCCCGGGTGGCCAGCCTGCTCGATCGCCATCGGCTGGACGGCACCGTCGGGTTCGATACGCTGTCCGGGGGGCAGCGCAAGCGGGTGGCTCTCGTGCGTGCGCTGGCCTCGCAGCCCGACCTGCTGCTGCTCGACGAGCCCACCAACCATCTCGATCTCGATGCGATCGACGAACTCGAGCGCACGCTCAACGCCTGGCGCGGCGCGCTCGTGGTGGTCAGCCACGACCGTCGATTCCTCGATCGCACGGTCACCCGCATCGTCGAACTCGACCGCGGCCGGCTCTCCAGCCATCCGGGCTCCTATGCGGCCTACCGCGAACGCAAGGCTCGCGCGCTCGCCGACGAGGCTGCCGCGCAGGCCCGATTCGACAAGCTGCTTGCCGAGGAAGAGGTGTGGATCCGCAAGGGGATCGAGGCCCGCCGCACGCGCAACGAGGGCCGGGTACGGCGCCTGGAACAGTTGCGGCGCGAGCGCGAGGCGCGGCGCGAGCGCATGGGCCAGGTGCGCCTGCGCATGGAAGCGGCACCCGCCTCCGGGCAGCTCGTCGCCGAACTCGAAGCGGTCACGCTGAGGGTGGGCGAGCGCACGCTGGTACGCGGGTTCACCACCCGCATCCTGCGCGGCGATCGCATCGGCCTGATCGGGCCCAACGGCGCGGGGAAGACGACGCTGCTGCGCGTCCTGCTGGGCACGCGCGAGCCCGATGAGGGTCGGGTCCGCCGCGGCAGCCGGCTCGAAGTCGCGTACTTCGACCAGTTCCGCGAGCAGCTCGACCCGGAAGCCCGGCTGGTGGATGTCGTGAGCCCGGGGTCCGAGTACGTCGAGACGGGCGGCGGTCGCCAGCACGTGATCGGCTATCTCGGAGACTTCCTGTTCTCGCCCGAACGCGCGCGCTCGCCGGTGAAGGCGCTCTCGGGGGGAGAGCGAAACCGCCTCCTGCTTGCACGCCTGTTCGCGCGCGCGGCGAACGTGGTCGTGCTCGACGAGCCGACCAACGATCTCGACGTCGAGACGCTGGAACTGCTCGAGGCCCGACTCGCCGAATTCGCCGGGACCGTGCTCGTGGTCAGCCACGACCGCGAATTCCTCGACAACGTCACCACCCAGGTGATCGTGTTCGCCGGCGACGGGGAACTCGTGGAGATCGCCGGCGGGCATGCCGACTGGGAGCGCGTGCGCGGCGCTAGGGAGGCCGAGCGCGGGGCCCGCGGCAGGAGCCCTTCGTCGCCAGCCGGCGAGCGGGCTGCGCGCGCAGAGCCCCCGCCGTCACCGGAGGGCCGCGCGGGCTCGGAACCGCCGGCGCCGCGCCGCGCGCGCGGCGGGCTGTCCTGGAAGGAGGCCCGCGAACTCGAATCGCTGCCGGCCCGCATCGAAGCTCTCGAAGCCGAGCAGTCGCAGTTGGCCGCGCAACTGACCGACCCGGCGGTACACGCCTCGGATCCGGGCCGCGCACAGGCGATCGCTGCACGGCTGGGCACGATCGAGGGCGAGTTGTCCGTCGCGATGGAGCGCTGGGAGCAACTCGAGACGCGCGCGACCACCGGCGACCCGGCCTGATGGACGCGATCGGCCACGGCGCAAACAGGCAGGGCGCCCGGTGCTTCGGCGAGCCCTCCCCGTCCGCGTGCGCCGAGTGCCCGGACACCGACCGTCGGGGTCATTCGCGCCCGCCCGCAGCCGGGGGAGCGTACCCGCAATGAATCCGCTCGCAGGCTGTCTGCTGCTCGGGCCCGCCGCCGGCGCCTACGTGGTCCTGCACGCGATCGTGCTGCCACTGGTGCGCCTGCGGCTGGAGCCTGCCATCGCGCATCCGCTCTCCCGCGCGCTCTCGACCGCCCTGCTGCCGCCGGTGCTGCTGGCGGTGGTGGTGGCCGCGTTCGCGCTCGCAGGCGCGGCACCCCGGGCCGCGGCGCTCGCATTTGCGGCAGCCCTGCTCGCGCTCGTCGAGCACCGGGCGCTGCGCCCCGCCGAGGACGGCGTGGAGGCCGCGGCCGCAGGCGACGCCGCACCGGCCTCGCGCCTTGCCGCCTGGCGAGCCTTGCGGCAGGGCGCCGCGCTCCTTGCAAGCGCGCTGATGCTCGCCGCTTTCGCCGCCGCCCTGCTGGGTCGCTGACCGGGGCGACGAAGCGCCCCTCGCTGGCAGGCGCTCAGGCGTCCGATGCGCCGCGCTCGGCCGGGGGCAGCCCGCGGGCGGTGAAGAAGGTTGCCGGAGCGCGTGCAAGGCGCCGCAGCACCTCCCTGGCCACGGCGGGCATCCGCCCACCGCCGCGTTCCTCCGGTCGCGCCGCCCGACGTGCGCGCAGCGCCATCCAGAGCGCCAGCAGGAAACTCACGACCAGGTTCGTGGCCCCGATCGCCGCGACACCGAGGCCGGCCCACATCAGCGCACGCAGCGGTAGCGCGAAGTCGAGGGCGGCCAGCGCGTAGCCGAGGTTCGCCGCCGCGAAGGCGATGTGCCGGATGTCGATCGGCAAGCCCAGGATGAGTCCGATCGTGCCTGCGGTACCCAGCATGCAGCCGAACAGGAAGTTGCCCAGCAGCCCGCCCAGATGGCCCTCGATGTAGTCGCCGATGCGGGCCGCCCGCGAAACCCCGACCCCGCGCTGCAGCCAGCGTAGCGCGCCGATGCGCAGCGCGAGCCGGGCATAGGATGCCTTGTTGTCGAAGTACCCGGTCAGCACGCCGGAGAGGAACAGGAACACGCCGGCGAGCGCTGCGTGCGGGATCGCCCAGCCCGCGATGTTCAGGTCCTCCAGCAGGTGGGCCGCCTTGCCCGCGTCGATGGGCACATGGCCGGTCGACGCCACGATGGCGTGGAAGACCAGCATCGCCGTGGGCAGGGCGATGATCACGTTGCCCAGGATGGCGGCGATCTGCGTGCGCGCCACGGCCACGACCAGGTCGGCGACGCGCGCCACGTCCTCCTGCCTGCCCTCGCGCATGTCGCGCAGGTACGCGGCCATCGTCTGCGCGGTCATGGCCGGCTGCTTGGTCGCGACCGTCAGGTGCAGCACGAAGATCAGCACGAAGCCCAGCCCGTAGTTGAGGCTGAACAGCAGCGCCTCGGCGGCCGGTGGCGCGCCCAGCTTGCCGGTGTAGATCTTGAGCAGCGCCATCAGTCCGATGATCAGGCCAGCGCCCATGGCTGCGCGCCACATCGCGTAGTACGCGGGCCGCGACTCGGCGATGTAGTGCTCGCCGGTGCGCGCGGCGTTCTCGCTCACCCGCAGCGCGAGCAGCGACAGTCCGTCGGACAGATGCGCCCGGAGGCTGTGACGCCGACCTTCGGCCACGATCGCCGAGCGCACCAGCCTCGACCAGCCCTCGATCACCGCACCCGCCTCGCGCCCCGACTCGGTGTCATCCGCCTCCAGCAGCCGTGCGAGCGCCTCGATGCGATCGAGCGACTGCTCGGTGCGCAGCAACTGGTAGGACAAGCGCACGCTGGTGCCCAGTCGCCCCGAGGCACGCCGGGCGCGCGCAAGCACGTCGGCCACCTGATCGACCATCACGTCGATCTCCGCGGCATCGACCGACGGCGACTCGGGGTCGACCAGACGTGCGCGCTGTGCGTCGACGAAGCGCTGCGTGGCCGAGGCCAGCCCTCGGAACCGGGCCGCGTAGCCCGCGAACTCCGGCCCCAGGCGCCCGAACTCGTGCTCGACGTCGAGGCCTCCCAGCCGCCAGGCCAGCAGCAGCAGCGCCTCGAGCATCTGGTCGCGCAGCCCCCGCAGGATGCGCAGGTCGTCGGCGCGCGAGGCCGGGTCCCCGCCCTCGTGCACGAGGCGCCAGAACCGGATGCCCAGTTCCGCGGGCAACTCCGCGACCCAGCGCCAGTCCCCCCGGCCGTGGAAGATGCGGGCCAGCCGTACCCGAAGGTCGGACGCATCGCCGACCTCCGGCAGCACGCGCGCCGCCGCCAGACGCGCCGCCTCGGTGAAGAAGCCCGTGGCCGGCAGGATGCCGGTGTCGGAGAAGAAACCCACCAGCCGGCAGCCGCCGAGCAGCGCGAGCACGTGATGCCGGCAGCCGGCAGCCGCCTCGCGATCGGCTTCGAGGGCGTCGAGCAGCGCCGCATAGCGCGTGGCGCTCGAGGCGGCGTGCTCCCCGCCGTGCGGGCGCAGGTGATCGAACAGCGAGGCAAGCGCCGCTTCGGGCTCGAGCGCACGGTCGCGCAACTGCGCCAGCACGCGGGCTTCCGCTGCCGGGACCCCCCGCATCAGCGCGACTCGGGCAGCCGCACCGGGGCGTTCACCGCCCCCGCTCCGCGGATGCGTCCGCGCCGTCGGGCGCCGCCTGCGCCGGCGAACGGTACCCCTCGGGCAGCGGCGGGATCTTCTCCGCGGCCGGGTCGCCGAGGTAGTGCGGCGACATGATCTGCACCCCGCGCTCGGCGAATACGTCCTGGATGTTGGCGTGCAGCGCCGAGAGGACCTCGGCGCGCGGACGCGGATCGATCGGCACCGCCTGGCAGACCAGCCGGTACTCGACGTAGAAGTCGGACAGTGCGGTCTGGAACACCTGCGGTACCGGGCTGGCGAGCACGCCCGGGGTACGCGTCGCCGCCTCGATCAGCATCTCGTGGATGAGGCGCCATGGCGTGTCGTAGCCGATGGTGACCGAGGTGCCCAGGATGAACCCGCGCCCGCGCACCGAGCGGGAGAAGTTGCTGGTGGCCGTGCCCAGCACCAGCGCGTTGGGAAGCGTGACCTCCTCGCCCATGCCGGTGCGCAGCCGGGTGGCAAACACGCCCAGTTCCATCACCGTGCCTTCGCGCTCGCCGATGCGCACGTATTCGCCCACGCGCAGCGTGCCGGAATACATCAGGATCAGGCCGCTCGCGCCCTGGCCGATGATGCTGGCGCCGCCCACGGTCATCATCAGGCCGATCAGCACCGACATGCCCTTGAACGCCTCGCTGTCGGCCCCGGGCAGGTACGGATAGGCCATCACCAGCGCAAACACCCATATCGCCGCCGTGAACAGCACCCGGGTGGGACGCGCCGTGTCCGCATGCAGCCACGACAGCCCCGAGCGCCCCGATTCGGCTCTCACGAACAGCGGCGAGGCCGCCTGCACCACCGCACGCGCGATCGCGAAGATGACGACGGCCACGGCGAGGTCGGGCAGTGCACCGAGGATCCCGCCACCCAGGGTCTCCGCGGTGTCGATCAGGAAACCGTTGAGCTGCTCGCTCCACGGACGCGTGTACGGAAACCGCCCCAGCACGAACGACAGCCACTCGTAGGCCAGCAGCGCGATCAGGGCGAGCACGAGCAGTCGGACCGCTCGGGCGGAGAGCCGGGCCGCACGCGCCGGTAGCAGCGCCTCGCCGACGGGGAGCCCGATCGCGGCGGTGCGCTCGCGCACGACGCGCGCCAGCCGTCGATCCAGCCAGGACCGCGCCCTCAGCAGCAGCCACGCCAGCAACAGGAAGACCGCCGTGGCGATCGCCACGGCCAGCAGAGCGCGCAGCAGCCGGTCCGGGTCGCGCGCCTCTCGCATGTCGACGATCACCTGCCGCAGCACGCTGGCCGCCTCCTCCGCCGCAGCCGCCAGCGTCTCGCCGTGCAAGGGGTCGAGGTCGTCGGCCGTGAGCGTGAAGCCCAGCGTGCCATCGACCGTGACCATCGCGACCTGCCCCTCGACGCGAAGTGCGACCTCGTGGGCGGCTTCGGTCGCGAGCAGCGTGCGCAACTGGCGAGAGGCACGTCGCGCCCGCTCCTCGGGCTGTACGCCGAGAAAACCCGAGCGGAGGACGGCGATGGTGCGGTTGAACACCGTGATCGGTACCTCGGCGCTCGGGGTGACGCTCTTGCGCGCCTCGGCGGCGTGCGCGACGCCCAGCGGGCTGGCGCACGGCAACAGCACCGCCAGCAGCGCTACCGCCGCGAGCATGGCGGGCAGTGCGCCGAGCGCTGCGGCCATGCGCATGCGTGAAGCACGCCCGACGGACACGATACGGGCGATGCCGGCGCGCGAGACCTGGCGCGCGCGCACGAAGCCGGCACCCCGCGTGCCTGGCGCCTCGCCGACCTGGACAGAACCCGCCGCGAACGATGTGCAGGCCCGACCGCGATCAAGGCCGAGGGTCGACGGGGCGTCTGCGCGCGGCGGGCGGGCGTCGGCGACAGCGGCAGCAGTCATGGGCGGTCGGCTCCTGCGCGAGCATCGCAAAACGACGGGCACGGGCGTCGATCGCACAAAGCGGCCGCGGCCCCGTTCGGTGCGACCCGTATCATCGGTGCTACCGGTGCCGTCCGGACCCGGCCGGGTGGCCGGATCGCAGGTGGCGTCCCCACGGGGATTCGAACCCCGGTTACCGCCGTGAAAGGGCGATGTCCTAGGCCTCTAGACGATGGGGACGAGGCACGGTGCTGCGATGCCGGCTGGCAACCGGCGGGTACTGCGTGAACCGAAGTGGTGGAGGTAAGCGGGATCGAACCGCTGACCTCTTGCATGCCATGCAAGCGCTCTCCCAGCTGAGCTATACCCCCACGCGAGGCCGCGAATTATACGCAGGCCTCGGTCGCCGTGTAAACCGATCGCGAAAATGCCCACCACCCCGCCGTCGGATCTCCACCCGGGCAGGCCGCGGGCGGAGGAGCCAACGGGAGCAGCGCGCCGATGGACGACGGCCTCCAGCCGAACGCCGCGCAGGCCGGCGCTGGCTGCAGCCCCGATCCGCGTGCGCCGCGTATCCTTCCCGTCGTCGCCCGACACTGACACTGCCCTGCGCGTCGCACGCAGTACCCACCCTCGACACGAGCGCCGGTCCCCTGCCCTGATGGCACGCGCCGGTGCCCGCACCGAACCGGCTTCCGAAGACACCGCCATGCCACCGCACCCCATCGACATCGATGAACCCAAGCTGCTGCGCGCGCTCGACGCAGTGATGCCCCGGGTGGCCGACCTGTTCGACCGTACCCGTGCAGCCAGTGCGCACCGCGATGCCGCGGCAACGACGGCACCGGCCACCTCGCCAGCGCCGACGTCTCCCGCCGACCCCGCCTCCCTGGACACGCACGCGGCAGGAGTCTCGCGTCCGCCCTACAGCGAGGCCGAACAGCGCGTCGCCGACCTTCTCACCGAGCACGCCCGCGACCTGCACCTGGAATGTCGCGTCGACGCCTACGGCAACGGCTACTACACCCTGCCCGGCCGCGACCGCGAGGCCCCCGGCTGGCTGTGCGGCTCGCACATCGACTCGGTGCCGCGCGGCGGCCACTACGATGGCCTGGCCGGCGTGATCGCAGGGCTCGCCGCGGTGGCCGCGATGCGCGAGGCGGGGGCGGTGCCCGCGGTGGATGTCACCGTGATGGCCGTGCGCAGCGAGGAGGCCAGCGCGTGGTATGCCGGAGTGCACGGCGGGCATATCGGCAGCCGCGCCGCCCTCGGCCTGCTGCCGCGGGGGGAACTCGACTCCGCAGTGGACAGCCGCACCGGACGCACGCTGGCCGAGCAGATGCGGCTTGCAGGCTTCGATCCCGATGCGGTGGGTCGTGGCGACCCGGTGCTGCAGGCCGCGCGCTGGCGCGGCTGGCTGGAACTGCACATCGAGCAGGGGCCGGTGCTCGAGACCGACGGGCACCCGGTGGGCATCGTCACCGCCATCCGCGGGGCCACGCGCGCGCGCGACTGCCGCGCGCTTGGCGAGTGGACGCACTCGGGCGCGGTGCCGCATGAACTGCGCCACGACGCACTGCTGGGCGCCACCGCGCTGGTGCAGTCGCTGGCCCGCGAGGCGGCCGCCGCGCGCGCCGCCGGCGACGACCTCACCTTCACCGTCGGGCGCTTCGGCACCGAGGCCGCCGAGCATTCGATCACCAAGGTCCCGGGCCGGGTGGACTTCTGCCTGGAGTTCCGCAGCCAGTCGCGCGCGGTGATGGAGCGCATGAGCGCCCTCGCCCACGGGCACGCCGCCGCGGTGGGCGCCGAGTGGCGCATGCAGTTCGATCTGGGCACCTTCTCGCTGCAGGAGCCCGCGCCGATGTGCCCGCGGTTGCAGGCCTCGATGGCAGAGGGCGCGCGGGCGCTGGGCATCGACGCGGTGCCGATCGCCAGCGGCGCCGGACATGACGCGCAGGACTTCGTCCACGCGGGCTTTCCGGCCGCGATGATCTTCGTTCGCAATGCCAACGGCAGCCACAACCCGCGCGAAGCGATGGACCTCGACGACTTCCGCCTCGGCACGGCGCTGCTCGCCTGGCAGCTGATGCGCTGAGGCCGCGGGCGGTCGCTCGACCTGCGCAGGCAGGCCGCGCTTCGCAGCCCCCGCAGCGGATGGCGCATGCACCGGACGTGTTCGGTGCGGGCGCGGACCGGAGCGCAGATCCCTCCGCCCGGGCGGGCCTGCCGCGCCCGAACCGACCGCGGTTGAGGCGACCTTCGCGGAGGGGCTCAGCCGAGGTGGCGCCGCAGCCGCTCGAGCACGCGCTCGCGGGGCGATAGCGCCAGCACCGCGTCGATCGACGGCGTCTGCGCCGAGCCGGTGGCGATCACCCGCAGCGGCATCATGAGCTGCGGCATCTTGAGCTTGTGGCGGGTGACGGCCGCCTTCACGTGCGCCGAGATCGCCTCGCGGGTCCACTCGCCCACCGCAAGCTGGTCGGCCAGTTCGCGCAGCGGATCGCGGACCGCGTCGGTGAGGTGCTGCGCGAGCAGCGCCGGATCCGGGTCCACGGGCGCGTACAGCAGGTGGGCGCCATCGGCCAGTTCGGCCAGCGTGCGCGCGCGGTCCTTGAACAGCCGCGCCGCCTCCACTGGCAGCGGCCCGTCGTCCATCGGGACGCCGACGGCCTGGAGGCGTGCGGCGAGTTCCCGACCGAGGCGGGCGTCGTCGGCCGCCTTGATGTATTCGTGGTTGAGCCAGCCCAGCTTCTCGGGGTTGAACTGCGCGGGCGAGCGGCTGATGTGGCGCAGGTCGAACCAGTCGACGAACTGCTCCATCGTGAACTTCTCGTCATCGCCATGCGACCAGCCCAGTCGCGCGAGGTAGTTGAGCAGCGCTTCGGGCAGGTAGCCCTCGTCGCGGTACTGGGTGACGCTGACCGCGCCGTGGCGCTTGGACAGGCGCTCGCCGTCGGCACCGAGGATCATCGGCACATGCGCGAACTGCGGCAGCGAGGCACCCAGCGCACGATAGACGTTGATCTGGCGTGGCGTGTTGTTGACATGGTCGTCGCCGCGGATCACGTGCGTGATGCCCATGTCGAGGTCGTCGACCACCACGCCGAAGTTGTAGGTGGGCACGCCGTCGGCGCGCATGATCACGAAGTCGTCGAGCTCCGCGTTGGCGATGGTGATCGGCCCCTTGATGAGGTCGCTGAACACCACCTCGCCCGAGAGCGGATTCTTCAGCCGGATCACCGCGGGCACGTCCGGCGGCGGGGTGAGCGTGGAATCCCGCCAGCGCCCGTCGTAGCGCGGCTTCTCGCCGCGCGCGCGCTGCTGCTCGCGCATCGCGTCCAGCTCCTCGCGCGTCGCGTAGCAGCGGTAGGCGTGGCCTTCCTGCACCAACTGCTCGGCCACCTCGCGATAGCGGGCCAGCCGGTGCATCTGGAACACCGGGCCCTCGTCCCAGTCGATGCCGAGCCAGGACAGGCCGTCCAGGATAGCCTGCACCGAGGCCTGGGTCGAGCGCTCCTGGTCGGTGTCCTCGATGCGCAGCACGAACTGTCCGCCGTGGCGCCGGGCATACGCCCAGGCGAACAGCGCGGTGCGCGCGCCACCGATGTGAAGGTAGCCGGTGGGGCTGGGAGCGAAGCGGGTGCGGATGGTGGACATGTCGATTCACACGGGGAGAGGGCCGGCACGGGGCGCCCGGCCGCGCTTTATACCGCGCGCAAGGCACGGGGCGCCAGCCAGACGCCGCGCTGAAGCGCGAAGCCGCCCGCCCCCATCCACGGCCGGCGGGCCGTGGTGGCGCCCGTACAGGGCCCCACGGGGCACCGGATCGACAGTGCAGGCGCGCCGGGCGCGGACGCCCTGCCCGCCCACGACCTGGCGAATCAGTCGAGCCGCACCTTGGCCGTGTCGATCACTTTCTTCCAGCGCGCGTGCTCGGTGCGCACATGGGCGGCGAACTGGGCGGGCGTGCTGCCCACCGCCTCGGCGCCCTGCGCAGCGAAGAACTCCTGCAGTTTCGGGGTGCGCAACGCGGCAACGGCGTCGGCGTTGGTGCGCTTCACCACCTCGGGCGGCACGCCGGCGGGCGCCCACATGCCCAGCCAGACCATCACCTCGAGGTCGGGGAAGCCCTGCTCCGCCGCGGTCGGCACATCGGGCAGCACGGACGAGCGCCGAGGCCCCGCCAGCGCGATCGCGCGAAGCTTTCCGGACTTCACGTGCGGCAGCGCGGTGAGCAGCGTGTCGAACATCATCGAGATATGGCCACCGAGCAGGTCGTTGGTGGCGAGCGCCGAGCCCTTGTAGGGCACGTGCTGCATGCGGATGTTGGACCCTGCCTGCAGCAACTCGCCCGCGAGGTGGTTGTTGGCGCCGTTGCCGTTCGAGCCGTAGGTGAGTTCGTTGGGCCGCTTGCGCGCGAGCGCCACCAGTTCGCGCAGGTTGCGCACCGGCAGCGCGGTGTTCACCACCAGCACGTTGGGCGTGGTGGCCACCTCGGTGATCGGCACGAAATCCTTCAGCGGGTCGTAGGCGAGCTTCGGGTAGAGGTGGGGCGCGATCGCGTGGGTGCTGACCGACCCGGTCATCAGCGTGTAGCCGTCGGCCGGCGCACGTGCGGCCACCTCGGTGCCCAGCGTGCCGCCGGCCCCGGGCCGGTTCTCGATGACCACCGGCTGGCCCCAGCCGTCCGACAGCCGCTGCGAGACCTGCCGAGCAGCGATGTCGGTAGCACCCGCCGCCGGGAACGGCACGATCATGCGGACCGGCTTCGCCGGCCAGGCCTGGGCCCAGGATTGGCCGACCGTGGCCATCGCGACAGCCGCGAGCGCAACGACACCGAGGCTCATGCGAACGGCCGGGGCGCGCGATCGCGAGGACGAAACAGAGCGTGGATTCACGGGCGAGTCTCCGAACAAAGGGGACAGGGAAGCAGTGCGGACTGCGAAGCCGCATGGCAGTGACTGACGGGCCGACCTGCGGCACTTCGGGCACCGGACCCTCCCCGCGCGGCCCGGGGGCCGCTGCCACCCCGAGCACGCCGATGACGGGGATCGCAGAGAGTCCGAACGCCGCTCCGGATGCCATGCAGGATTCAGGCCCGCATTCTAGGCGGGGCAGCGACGCCGCCGATTGACCCACCGCTCCGACCATGCTTAAATCCGCGACCCCATCAGGGGCGGTTAGCTCAGCGGTAGAGCACTGCCTTCACACGGCAGGGGTCACTGGTTCGATCCCAGTACCGCCCACCAGCGGGACGAAAAAGTCCAGTTCTGACAGGCGCTTGGCGCACGCTCACGGCGATTTCCATCCACAGGGCACGGCAGTGCTCTTTGTCCGGGATATCGAAGCGCGCAGCACCGCCAACCTCGCCGCCGCGCTCGCGGCAGCAACGTCCCGACAGGCCGTCGAGGCTGCGCTCGACGAACCGGTCTGCGCGCGCGCTCGCCAAGCTCGAGTCGAGCGACCTCAGGCTGCGCAAATGGCTCGACGCCTTCGGACGGCGGTCGGCCTGGGCGATCAGCGCAGAGCAGTTTGAGCGCCGAAAATTAACGCTTTGGATGGTCCGAATTCTCCGAGGGGATCAGCCCGCGCGCGGCCCCTCCGCGATCCACCAGCGCGCCCAAGGCCCGGAAACTCGGCGTTCCGGCGCTGTCGGTGACATAGACCCCATCGACGAAGATCATGTGAATCGATCTCCGGCGGAACGGCAGGCAACCAATTAATTGCAGACCGCAACGATAGACCGTGGAACGGCAGCATTGACGACCGTCTCTTCAATCATCCGCCAAGCGGCCCAGAGACTGCGTCGAAGGCATATTCCGCTCCAGGCTCGTTGCCTTTCAGGCTCTCCGCGTCGGGTTCGCCCAGATAACGCTCGCCGCGCTTTGCTGCCTCATCGGTTGCGGCGCGCGCACGAGGTCCGCGTGTTCGTTGATAAAGCGCAAAGGCCTGCTCGGGTGTGGCTTCGGATGTCAGGCAGCGCGTAAGAATCATCGCGTCTTCGATGGCATTGGCTGCACCCTGCCCCAGAAACGGCAGCATTGGATGAGCTGCATCGCCGAGCAGCACGACGCGCCCAGACGACCACTCCTCGAGCCACGG
>CAIKXV010000270.1 GCA_903831455.1 uncultured Pseudomonadota bacterium
CGCGCGCACCTCGCGCACCCGGTCGGCGCTGCGCGGCAGGCGGCGAAGCGTCGCCTCCATCGTGTCGAGACAGAAGCGGATCGAGCGCGGGAACAGCCGATCGGTGAGCAGGAAACGCAGTACGTCGGCGTGGCTGACCGGCGCGCGCACCGTCTGCCGGTACATCTGAAGGGCCGAGAGCGACCGCAGCACGCTCATCCACTGGATGGTGCCGAACGGTGCGAGTTCGGGCGCGGTGTCGGGATGGCCGTTTCCCAGCAGGTTCGCCGAGCGCACGTCGATGATGCGGGTGGTCATGTCCGCGCGCTCGATCATCAGGCCGAGCTGGAGGAAGTCGTGGGGATAGCCGTGCGACATCGTGCCGGCCAGCGTGCCGTAGAGCTGCTGGGCACCGAGGATCACGGTCTCCAGGAACTCGAAGCGGCGGGTCTTGGCCACGGCCCCGGCGGCTTCCTGCCGCGCCCGCAGCCACAGCACGTTGAGCGCCTCGAAGGCCTCGCGCGGCAGCAGGTCGCGCAGCAGGCGGGCGTTGTAGCGCGCCGCGTTGAGGGACGACAGGATCGAGCCGGGGTTCTTCTCGTCGGCGACGAGGAAGCGCACCACGTTGCGCTCGCTGGGTTCCCGGTAGAGCTCGGCGAACAGCGTGCTCGTGCCGGTGATGGCGATCAGCGGTGCCCAGCCGAGCGCGTAGCGGCGTGGCAGGTCGAGCAGCAGGTTGGCGTGCACGTTCGCCAGTCGGGCGCCATCCTCGGCGCGTTCGACGTAGCGGCCCAGCCAGTAGATCGCCTCGGCGTGTCCGGACAGCATGGTTCAGCTCCTCGGCGTGGCGAAGGGTTCAGGCGCCGTCATGGTCGACGATCCACGTGTCCTTGCTGCCGCCCCCCTGCGAGGAGTTGACCACGGTCGACCCCTTGCGCAGCGCCACGCGGGTGAGGCCGCCGGTGGTCACGTAGGTCGAGCGCGAGGACAGGATGAAGGGTCGCAGGTCGACGTGGCGTGGCTCGACGTGGTCGTCGACCAGCGTGGGCGCGGTCGACAGCGTGATCAGCGGCTGCGCGATGTAGTTGCGCGGGTCGCGGCGGATCAGGCGGGCGAACTCCGCGCGCTCGGCCGCGGTGGACTGCGGGCCGATCAGCATCCCGTAGCCTCCCGACTCGTTGGCCGGCTTGACCACCAGCCGGTCGAGGTTGGCCAGCACATGGTCGCGGGCCTTGCGCTCGACGCACTTGAACGTGGGCACGTTGGGCAGGATGGGATCCTCGCCCAGGTAGTAGCGGATCATCTCGGGCACGAACGCGTAGACGACCTTGTCGTCGGCCACCCCCGCACCCGGCGCGTTCGCAAGGCCGACCTTGCCCGCGCGCCATGCGCGGAAGAGCCCGCGCACGCCGATCACCGAGTCCGGGTCGAAGGCCTCGGGATCGAGGAACAGGTCGTCGATGCGCCGGTAGATCACGTCCACGCGCTCGAGGCCGGTGATCGCGCGCCGGTAGACGCAGTCGTCGTCGCCCACGATCAGGTCCGACCCGAGGCACAGCTGCGCGCCCATCTGCTGGGCGAGATAGGCGTGTTCGAAGTAGGCGGAGTTGTAGATGCCCGGCGTGAGCACCACCACCTCGGGCCGGCGGCCACGCCGGGGAGAGAGCGAGGCCAAGCAATCGAACAGCTGCGAGGGGTAGTCGTCGACCGGCAGCAGCGGGGTGTCCTCGAGCAGCTCCGGGAACACCCGCTTCATCACCTGGCGGTTCTCGAGCATGTACGACACGCCCGAGGGCACGCGCAGGTTGTCCTCGAGCACGTACATCGTCCCGTCGCTATCGCGGATCAGGTCCGAGCCGCAGATGTGCGCCCAGACGCGATGCGGCGGCTTCACGCCCACGCACTGCGGGCGGAAATTCCTCGAGTCGGCCAGCAGCTCGGCGGGGAAGACCCCGGCGCGCACGATCCGCTGGTCGTGGTAGATGTCGTCGATGAACAGGTTGAGCGCGTGCACCCGCTGGCGCAGTCCGCGCTCGATGCCCTCCCATTCCCGGCGGGCGATCACCCGGGGAATGATGTCGAAGGGCCAGGCCCGGTCGATCGAGCCGCCTTCCTCGGAGTAGACCGTGAAGGTGATCCCGAGGTTGCGGATCGCCAGTTCGGCTGCGGCGCGACGCTCGCGAAGATCCGCGCTGCTGAGCGAGCCGAGGTAGGCGCAGAGCGCGGCGGCCACCGGCCTCGGCTCGCCCGGTGCGGCGAGCAGGGTGTCGTAGGCGCCACGCGCGTTGTAGGTTTTCCAGTGGATGGCCATCAGGCGGTGGGGCGGTCGGTGGCGATGGGTCCGGGTCAGCACGAACCGTGCCGACGATTCTATGCGTGGCACCCCCGCCAGGCGCCCCCGGGCGGTGCAGTCCGGGCGGTCGGGGTCCCCAGCGCCCCAAAGCGGTGCATCCGCCCGTATGCTCCACGCATGGTTCCGCCTCCGACCGACAGCCAGTTCGACCTGTTCGGCGACCCGATCCGGCCCCCGGGCGGGCGGCCCGCGCGCGGACACGACCGTGCCGGTATCGGCGCGGCGGTGCCCGACGAATCGCTCGTCGCGCTCGGCGAACGGCTCCCCGGGCGGCTGTACCTGGGCACGTCCTCGTGGTCGTTTCCCGGCTGGACGGGCCTCGTCTACGACCGCGCGGGCGACGCCTCGCGGTTGTCGCGCGAGGGGCTGGTCGCCTACGGCCGGCATCCGCTGCTGCGCTCGGTGGGCATCGACCGCAGCTTCTACGCTCCGCTGACCGCCGCGCAGTACGCGCGCCATGCGGCGCAGGTGCCCGAGACCTTCCGCTTCCTGGTCAAGGCGCCGGCCGCCTGCACCAGCATCGTGCTGCGGGGCGAGGGCGGTCCGGCAGTGGCCAACGAGGGCTTCCTCGACGAGCGGATCGCGCTCGAGCAGTTCGTGTGGCCGGCGCTCGAAGGACTGGGCGCCCGGGCCGGTCCGCTGGTGTTCCAGTTCTCCCCGCTGGGCCGGGCATGGACGCGCGTGCCGCAGCGCTTCGCCGATGCCCTGCACGGCTTCCTCGCCGCCGTGCGCGCCGGCGCGCCCGAGGCCCTGCTCGCGGTCGAGGTACGCGATCCGGAAGTCCTGGTCGAACCGTTCTTCCAGGTGCTGGCCGGATGCGCGGTGCGCTACTGCATCGGCGTGCATGCCCGCATGCCGGCGGTGCAGGCGCAGGCGGCACGCGCGGCGATCACCGGCCCGGGGCCGCTGGTGGTGCGCTGGAACCTGCACTCGGGCTTCGGCTACGAGGAGGCAAAGGCGCGCTACGAACCGTTCGACCGCCTGGTCGACGAGGACCCGGAGGCGCGCCAAGCGCTGGCACGGCTGGCGGTGTCGACCCTCGCGGGTGGCCAGCCTGCATGGATCATTGCCAACAACAAGGCCGAGGGCAGCGCGCCGCTCACGCTGCGAAGGCTTGCCGAGGCGGTGCGTGACCTGACCTCGGGTCCGGGGCCTGCGCCGGCCTGAGAGCCGGGGCAGCCGGGCGGCACGGGTGCGCGCGCCGGATCGCCGGTGCGAGGCGCGGGATCGCGCGGCTCGATGTCGACGTCCCCGCGTGGACGGGGAGCCTGCACGTTTCACGCGGTGGCGGTAGGCTGCGGGATCGGCCGAGCCGCGCGCCTGCCGTCGCGGGCGAAGGCGGGGGAGAGGTCGGGGGCCACGCCGGGGCGGGCGGATGATCGACCCCGCCCGGCAACGGCCGCCCGGATCGCGCGCCCGCTCGACCAGGGCCGGACCGACAACCACGACCGGACCGACAACCACGACCGGGCCGCCGAGCCCGTACACGAGGAGGAGAGGATGAAGACGACTGCCATTCGCGGTGTGCTGCTGGCCGCGGCACTGCTCGGGGGATGCGCGAGCGCGCCCTACGCGCTGAAGGACATGGGCTCGTTCCACATCGGTGGCCGCGAGGTCGAGATCAGCGGCCGCCCGGTGAAGATGGTCACCTTCACGCCCGGAGGGGTGCCGGCGAAGGTCGATCCCAATGGCACGTATCAGGTCGAGCAGATGTACGTGCAGTACTTCATTCCCCAGCGCGAGCGCGGCTCGCTGCCGCTGCTCATGTGGCACGGCGGCGGCCTGACCGGCGTGACCTACGAGACCACGCCCGACGGGCGCCCGGGCTGGCTCAACTACTTCCTGCGCCGGGGCTGGTCGGTCTACAACTCCGACGCGGTGGAGCGGGGCCGGGCGGGCTGGGCGATGTATCCGGACATCTTCAAGAGTGACCCGATCTTCCTGACCACCGCAGACCCGTTCGTGCGCTTTCGCATCGGCGACGGCGCGGGCTCCTACAACCGCGACCCCGCGCGCATGCGCCTGCTGCCGGGCAGCCAGTTCCCGGTGGAGGGTTACGCGAACTTCACCCGCCAGGTCGTGCCGCGCTGGACCACGACCGATGACGCGATCCTCGCCGCCTACACCCAGCTGGTCGACAAGGTCTGCCCGTGCGTGATCCTGGTGCACTCCCAGGCCGGCCAGTTCGGACAGAAGGTCGCGCAGGCCCGCCCCGACAAGGTCAAGGCGCTGGTGCTGGTCGAGCCCGCCGGGCTGGGCGATCCGAAGCAGCTGGCGAACCTGCGCAACACGCCGATCCTCGCCGTCTACGGGGACTACATCGAGACCGATTCGCGCTGGCCGGCGATCCGAGCCAACCAGATCAAGCAGCTGGAGGTGGTGCGCGCTGCTGGCGGTCGGTTCGACGTGCTCGATCTGCCCAAGGCCGGGCAGCGCGGCAACTCGCACATGCTGATGATGGATCGCAACAGCGATGTCGTGGCCGGCATGATCAACGACTGGCTGGAGCGGCAGGGCCTGTACCGCTGAGCGCGAGGGTCGGACCGGCGCGCTCGCGGGGATCGCGGTCGCGCCGGGCAGCCTCCGGCCGTGCGGGGGGATAATCACGGGATGGCTGAACCGACCCCCACCGCCGCCTCCCCGGTCCCCGCCGCTGCCGCCGGGGTGGCCGCCTCGGCAGACTGGACCGAGCGGGCGCTGGCTGCGATCGGTCCGGTCGATGCGCCGGCGCGGCGGCGGGCACGGGCGGCGATCGAGTGGGCCGGCGCGCGACGGCCCTCGCCGGGCAGCCCCGACGATGCGGGGCTGTCGGTTCCGGAACTGGCGCTGGAGGCGGCCCGCATCCTGGCCGCGGTCGGCACCGACCCGGACAGCCGTATCGCCGCGCTGGTCGCCTGGGGGCCATTGCCCGAAGAGGCCGCGCGCACGGCCTTGCGCGCGGCGGCAGGCGCCGACGTGGCGGGGCTGGTCGAGGGCGTCGCGCGGCTCGAGGTGATCCAGTCGGTCTCGGAGGCGGGCGAGGCCGGCACCACGCCCGCGCAGCAGGAGGCGCTGCGCAAGATGCTGCTCGCGATGGTGCAGGACATCCGCACCGTCGTGGTCAAGCTCGCGCAGGTGCTGGCGCTGCTGCGCGCGCTCACCCGCCACCCCGACCCGGCGCTCGAGGCGCGCCAGGCGCGGGTGACGCTCGACCTGTTCGCGCCGCTGGCCAACCGGCTGGGGGTCTGGCAACTCAAGTGGGAGCTCGAGGACCTCGCCTTCCGGTTCGCCGAGCCGGACACCTACCGGCGCATCGCGCGGCTGCTCGACGAGAAGCGCGCGGACCGCGAGTCGCTGGTGGCCGAGGTGATGCAGGCGCTACGCGACGAACTGGCAGCCGCGGGCATCGACGCGCAGGTCAGCGGTCGGCCGAAGCACATCTACAGCATCTACCGGAAGATGGGCCGCAAGGGCGTGGACTTCGGCGACCTGCACGACGTGTTCGGCGTGCGCGTGCTGGTACCCGAGGTGCGCGACTGCTACACGGTGCTCGGGCTTGTCCACCACCGCTGGACACCGATCCCGCGCGAATTCGACGACTACATCGCCAAGCCCAAGGGCAACGATTACCGCTCGCTGCACACCGCGGTGATCGGGCCGCGCGGACGCGCGGTCGAGGTGCAGATCCGCACCCACGAGATGCACCGCCACGCCGAACTGGGCGTGGCCGCGCACTGGGCCTACAAGGAGGGCGCAGCCCGCGCCGGCGGCGACTACGACCAGCGCATCGGCTGGCTGCGCGGACTGCTCGACTGGCGCGACACCCTCGCGGGCGAAGCCGAGGGCTCGCTCGCCCAGCGCTTCCGTACCGGGCTGTTCGACGACGTGGTCTATGCGCTCACGCCCCAGGGCCGGGTGGTGGACCTGCCGACCGGGTCGACGCCGGTCGATTTCGCCTACGCGCTGCACACCGAGCTTGGCCATCGCTGTCGCGGCGCGCGCGTCGATGGCGCGATCGTCCCGCTCACCTTTCCGCTGGCGAACGGGCAGACGGTGGAGATCATCGCCGCGAAGGAAGGGGGGCCTTCGCGCGACTGGCTGAACCCCGCGCTGGGCTTCGCGCGCAGCTCGCGTGCGCGCAACAAGGTGCGCCAGTGGTTCAACGCGCAGAACCTCGCGGCCAGCATCGCGCAGGGACGGGCGGTGGTCGAACGCGAGCTGCAGCGCCTGGGCATGACCGCCTTCAACCTCGACCTGCTCGCGCCCCGACTCGGCCACGCTCGACTCGACGAGGCGCTGGCGGCGATCGCCCGCGGGGACGTGAACCAGCGCCAGTTGCAGGCTGCGCTGCGCGAATCCGACGAGCCGACCGCGCCCGTCGACGAGGACACCCTGCCGCTGTCGCGTCCGGCTCGCGGCGACGGCAGCGCCCGCGGGGTGCTGGTGGTCGGCGTCGACAAGCTGCTCACCGCGCTCGCGCGCTGCTGCAAGCCTGCGCCGCCGGACGCGATCGTCGGCTTCGTGTCGCGCGGCCGTGGCGTGACCGTGCACCGCCGCGATTGTCCGAACGTGTCCCGTCTTCCTGCCGAGCGGCTGATCGAGTCGGCCTGGGGTGCGGGCGAGGGCGGACGCTATCCGGTCGACCTCGAGGTGGTCGCGAGCGATCGCCAGGGGTTGTTGCGCGACATCTCGGAGGTGCTCGCGCGCGAGAAGGTCAACGTGACCGCGACGCAGACGGCCACGCGCGCGGACACCGCACGCATGCGCTTCACCGTCGAGGTACTCGACGTCGCGCAGATCCGCCGCCTGCTGGCGATGATCGACGAGGTGCCGGGCGTGGCCTCGGTTCGACGGCACTGAGGCGGCGGGGCGACGAGGGGCGGGCCGCGCCGTCGCCTAGAAGCCGTGCTCCTTGAGCCACGCGCCCAGCGGAACGCTCCACAGCCGTCCGCCCATGCTCAGCAGGCGGTGTCCGTCCGCGGCGGGCACCGGCTCGGTGCCGACGAAGCGGGCATTGCTGCCGCCGGCGGCGAACGCCGCGTGCCAACGGCGCGGGGCCTCCTCTCCCCAGTACAGGTCGTTGGGTGCGTACAGCCAGATGCTGGGTGGCCGGTTGCTGCGGCCCCACTCGGCCATCAGCGCCTCGGTGAGCTGCGGCTCGCACATGCGGCCTTTCGACAGCGGCGAGCCGCCGGATCCCCCGGCGAAGTTGATGCAGCCGATCACGCCCTGCAGGTTCGCCGAGCAGGCCGCAACCGTGGCGAGGCCGCCGACCGACTGCCCGGAGATCAGGATGCGATCCGCGCGGGCCCACGGCTGCTGGCGCACCCACTGCACGGTGAGCGCGATGGCCTCGGCCGCGGGCGTCGCGGTGAGTCGAGGCTGGGGGCGGGCGATGCACTCGCCCCATTCGTTGTAGCGCGCGCCCGAATACTCGCGGTCGGGGCCCCCGGTGGCGCCATAGCCGGGCCGGATCGGTGCGACCACCGCGTACCCGCGCCGCAGCCAGTAGCGCACGTGACCGAGCAGCACCGGATTGACGAGAGCCCGGCGCTCGGCATCCGTGCCGGCGCGGCCGTGCGAGAACACGAGCACGGGGTGGGGACCTTCGCCGGCGGGGCGGAAGACCTGCGTGACCATCGCGATCTCGCCGCCGAGCGCACCGGCCCCGGGCACCGCGATCCGCACGATCTCCGGCTGCGGCGCGTCCGTGGGCGCCTGCGCGCGGGCCACCGGGGCCCCGAACGCGACGAGCAGCGCCAGGGTCGCGGCCGCGCGCGCGACGAGCGAGGCCTGCGGGGTGGCGGGCGCCACGAGACTCCTCACGCGGGCCCACCCGTGGAGGCGAGCCCTGCGTGCGAGCCTGCCCGTGCCCCGCCCGGCTCCGCGTGGCCGACCCGCGCGGGTCGGGCAGGCCTGCACTGGAACGGGTACACGGGTGCGATCCGGTCGGAAGCCAGCGGCGGGCGGATCAGACCGGACCGCCGCCGAGGAACTCCTCGGCGTTCTTCCACCAGATACGCTCGCGCTCGGCATCGGTCAGCCCCGGCACCTTCTCGAGGTTGTCGACCGGATGCAGGTCGCCCATGTCGAACGGATCGTCGGTGCCCAGCACCACGCGATCGGCGCCGACCTGCTCGATCAGGAAGCGCACGGCCTTGGGGTTGTGCGCGAGCGCGTCGAACCAGAAGCGGCGCAGCAGCGACAGCGGCGGGGTACGCGTGAGCGCCTTGGGTTCCTCGCGCACCTGGTGGCCCCACTGGAAGCGTCCGATGTCGGCGGCGGTGAAGCCGCCGGCATGCGGAAGCAGGAAGCGAAGGTCCTTCAGTTCGTCGAGCGCGCCGCTGAACATCAGGTTGGCGACCATGATGGTCGTGTCGAGAGGGTTGCCGATGAGGTTCGTCAGGTAGTAGCAGTCGAGCCGCCCGGTGGCGCCGATGTTCTCCGGGTGGGTGAAGATCGACACGTCGAGTTCCTGGGCGCGGCGCAGGATCGGACGAAAGCGCGGGGAGGCCAGTTCCTCGCCGGCGATCGAGGTGGCGATCTCCAGCGCCCGGAAGCCGTAGGTCTTGACCGCATGCTCGAGTTCCGCCACCGCGAGGTCGGGGTGCTGCATCGGCACGCTCGCCATGCCTCGGAGCCGGTCGGGGCGCTCGGCTACCATCTTGGCGATGCCCTCGTTGACGGCGCGCGAGGTGCGGGCGGCATCCTGCTCCTTCTGCCAGTAGCAGAAGGCCTGCGGCCCGGTCGAGATGTAGGAGATGTCGATCTTCATCCGGTCCATCTTCTCGACCTTGCCCTCGCCGCTGTGGTACTCGGGCTCGAGCTCGAACTGGTTGCGGCCCCGCGAGTAGTAGCGCTTGCCGTCGCGGCGGACGATCTTCGCCTTGTAGAGCTCCGGATCGGTGGCCTGTTCCATCAGATCGAGAACGGTGTCGGGCAGCACGTGGCTGTGGAGATCGACCTTCTTCATGCGGGACTCCTTCGTTGGGATCGTGATTGTGCCGGAACGCTGAACGTGCCGCGCTCGAAGTGCGCGCTGATCTCGCCGGCCACCAGCGAGGCGAGGGCTTCGACGGCGGCCGGGTCCGCGGGGCGCGCGGCGTGTGCCAGCACCAGCATCCGGTTGAGGGTGGCATCGGCGAGCGGCCAGGCCGACAGGCGACCGGCACGGATGTCCTCGCCGAAGGTCGACACCGGCATCAGCGCGTGGCCGGCCCCGCGCAGCAGCAGCGAGCGGATCGCGTCGATCGAGTCGATCTCCACCTCGACGTTGAGCCGCAGCGCGAGTCGGTCGAGCTGCTCGGCGAGCGCCTGGCGGATGCCGTCGGAGAGCAGCAGCGGCAGCCGGGCGAGTTCGGCGCGGGTGAGGAAGGCCTGGGCGCCCGGCGCGTGTCGACCGACGACGACCACCGGCTCTGCCACCAGGGGCGTGTAGCGCAGCGCACGCGCGGGCTCGGGATTGGTGAGCAGCGCGACATCGACACCACCGGCCCCGAGCGCGTCGAACAGTTGCGGGCTGAAGCCCTCGACGACCTTGATCGACAGGCCGGGGGCCTCGGTGCGCGCGCGCTCGACGCAGCCCGGCACGAGCCAGCCGCCGACCGTCGGCGACACGCCGAGGATGACCCGGCCGCGGCCGGCGTGGCCGGCGCCCGAGAGTTCGGCACGGGCGCGCTCGAGTTCGCGCAGCACGCGACGGCCGTGGTCGAGGAACTGCCGGCCGGCCGGCGTCAGGCGCACGCCCCGAGGCATCCGCTCGAGCAGCGCCGCGCCCAGTTCGGCCTCCATCGCCTGGACCTGCCGGGTGAGGGCCGGCTGGGCGACCCCGAGGTGGGCCGCCGCCCCCGTGATGCTGCCGGCCTCGGCGATGGCGAGGAAGTAGCGGATGCCGCGCAGATCCATGGCGTCGAGCATAGCAGGGACGGTCGATCCATGCGCTCCAGGCATGCGGGGCGCGCGACTCGCCGCGCCCTGCCGGCTCGTGGTGCTGCGGAGCGGCGTCGCGAACGTTCCCCTTGGCAAGACGGAGGCCCTGCCGGCGGGCGCGGTCCGCGCCGGGCGCAGGACTGCCCAGCGCCGAGTGGGTCATGGCCATGCCGAATGGGCATGGGACGCATGCATCTTCGCTATTTGCGCCGGCATGGGCGGGCCGCGTACCATGCGCGCCGTTTCGCGACGCGCACGCGTTGCGCCCGCGGCGTGCGCCTGCCGGTCCGGACGGCGCGCGCAGGCACTCTCTCCATACCCGTCTTCAGGAGGTCATCGTGGTCAGGCAGATCAACGTCGGCATCATCGGCACCGGCTGGTGCGGCGGCATCCGCGCGGAGGCCAGCGCCCGTCATCCGCTCGTCAACGAGCTCCACCTGTGCGAGATCCGCCCCGACCGTCTGGCCGAAGTGGCGAAGTCGACGAATGCCGCGTCGGCCACGACCGACTGGCAGGAGATTCTCAAGAACGACGCGATCGACGCGTTCATGATCTCGGCCACGCCCGAGCACCTGCACTACCCGATGGCCCGCGACTGCCTGTCGCGCGGCAAGCACGTGTTCCTCGAGAAGCCGATCTCGATCGAACTGCACGAGGCCGACGAACTGGTGGCGCTCGCGCGACGCAACGGGGTGAAGTTCACCATCGGCTATTCGCAGCGCTTCAACCCGAAGTACGCCTACGTGCACAAGTGCGCGACCGACGGCACCATCGGCCGTCCGGTGAGCGCGCTGGTGAGCCGGCACATCGGCCGCGGGCTGGGCAAGAAGATCACCGGGCGTTCGCGCCTGTCGCCGGCGGCGATGGAGTCCACCCACGACCTGGACTTCATGTTCTGGTGCCTGCTGCCCGCCAAGCCGATCCGCGTGTACTCGCAGAACAACTACGGCGCGATGCGCGAGATGAGCGGCGGGGTGGACATTCCCGATACCCAGTACATCATGGTCACCATGGACAGCGGCGTGTCGATCATGGTCGGTGGCGGCTGGAGCCTGCCCCCGGCCTACCCGAACTTCTCGTCGACCTGGATCGAGCTGATCGGCACCGAGGGTGCGCTGATCATCGACGACACGCACCGCGACACCCAGCTCTCGACCGTGAAGAACGGCATCGTGCATCCGATGTCCACGATGCCGGGCGAGTACGTCGAGCACACCTTCGCCGGCGCGATGGCGCCCGAGACCGACCACTTCATCGAGGCCTGCGCCCTCGACCGCCCGGTGCTGGTGACGCCGGAGCAGGCGCGGCAGGTGATGGAGGTCTACGTGGCGGCCGACATCTCGGCCGAGCGCAACGAGCCGGTGAGCCTGCCGCTGGCGGCGTGATCGCGCAGGGGGCGGCGGAGCGCGGCCGGCCGGGTCCGGCCCGCCGGCCGATCGCGAGACACTGCCGCTCGCCTGCCCCCCACCGCGGCGTGCATCGATGTTTCCGCCCGACCCGGATCGACGGGGCGGGCTGCTGAAGGAGGAATCCAGGTGAAGCGAAATGCGAAGGGTGTCGGACTGGCCATCGTCGGCGCGGGTCGCGTCGGCCTGATCCGTGGCGACGTGGCCTCGCGCCACCCTGCCGTGGAGTGGATCGGCATCGCGGAGAAGGATCCGGAGCGCGGTCGCATGGTGGCCGAGAAGATCGGCGCGGACTTCGTCACGACCGACTACCGCGAACTGCTGCGCCGCCCCGAGGTGACCGCGGCGGTCATCTCCACCGACGAGCACCTGCACGTCGATCCGATCCTCGGCGCCTGCGAGCGCGGCATCTCGCTGCTGATCGAGAAGCCGCTGGCCACCGACCTGGCCGAGTCGGAGATGGTGCTCAAGGCGATCGTCGAGGCGAAGCTCGACGCGGTGGTCGGCTACACGCAGCGCTTCCGCCGGCGCTGGCTGGTGACCAAGGAAAAGGTGCGCACCGGCGCGCTGGGCGAGGTGACCATGGTGACCTCGCGCGGCTTCATGAACCGGCTGGTCGCGCTGGACAACTACAAGCGCAGCGACAACCCCTCCGAGATCTCGCCGATGGTGATCTCCGGCACCCATGCGCTCGACATGTGCATGTGGATGCTCGAGGCGAAGACCGCGGTCGAGGTGTACGCCCGTTCGGTGGACAAGGCACTCAAGCCGATCTGCAACGGCATCGACGGCACCGCCTACACCATCACCTTCTCCGACGACACGGTCTACAGCGGCGTGCTGACCTGGGGGCTTCCCGAGGTCTGGCCGGGCGCGGTCTACAGCCTGGAGGTCGGCATCGTCGGCACCGAGGGCGTGCTCACGATCGACGATACCCACCGGGACATCGTGCTGGCCACCAACCTGATCCAGGGCGAGGGGTACGCGCCCGACAAGCGCCGCCACGTCGACTTCCTGACCAGCTACCCGGTGGGCGACATGGCGCTGGGTGAGTTGCGCGGGCCGATGCGCGAGGAGACGGTGGACTGGATCAACCGGGTGTCGCTGGGCCTCAAGACCCAGCACGCCACCGCCGCCGAAGGCCACAACCGGTTGATGCTCACCAAGGCCATCGACCTGTCGGCCCGGTTGCGCAAGCCGATCCCGCTGCCGATCACGGCGGCCGACATCGCGTCCTGACCGACGGGTTGCCGCTTGACGCGACGGCCTGACCGGACCGACAGTTCGGTCGGCCGTCGCGGCGCCCGGCCGGTAGCGGTCGGCAGGCAGCAGGGGCCGGTCGGGTTGCCTCATTCGGCACGGCGCTGCAGGCCCCGCGGCCACCATCGGTGGCCGGCGAGTGCGGAGCCTTGCGGCGCCGGGCGGCTGCGGTCCGCGAACATCTCCACGACAGTCCCACAACAGCTCCGTCCGCGGCGCGTCTGCACGCCGGGGGCGGATTCCACCGAGCGGTCCGCCAGGCGCGGGCCAGCCCGGCAACCGGGGTCGTTACCCCGGAGTCGATAGTCCAGGAGGAAGCATGCAAGCGTCTCGCCGGCGGTCGGTTGCGGCCGCCCTGATCAGCGTCCCCCTCATGGCCGGCATCGCGGGCGGAGGACTCGCCCAGCCCGGCGATGCCTTCCCCGCGCGCCCGGTGCGCATGCTCGTGCCCTTTGCGCCGGGGGGCGCCACCGACATCGTGGCGCGCCAGGTCGCCCAGCGCCTCGGCGAACTCTGGGGGCAGCCGGTCATCATCGACAACCGCTCCGGTGCCTCGGGCAACATCGCGCTGGAGGCGACGATGCGCGCGGCCCCGGACGGCTACACCCTGTTCGTGGGCAACGTCACCACCAACGCGATCAACGAGACCACCTTCGCCCACGTGCTGGGCAAGTTGCGGCCCTCGCGCGACCTGGTCGGCGTGACCAACCTCATCGAGATCCCCCACGTCATCGGCGCCAACCCGCAGCTGCCGGTCGCCGACGTGAAGCAGCTCGTCGCCTACGCGAAGGCCAACCCGAACAAGCTCAACTACGCGTCGGCCGGCATCGGCAGCTATCCGCACCTGGACATGGTGCTGTTCGCGCGCTCGGTGGGCATGCAGGTCACGCACATCCCCTACAAGGGCGGGGCGGGACAGATGGTGCCGTCGATGATCGGCAACGAGACGCAGCTGGCCTTCATCAACCTCGGCTCGACGATCGAGCACCTGCGGGCCGGGCGACTGAAGGCACTGGCCACCACGGCCCCGCAGCGGCTGGCCGAGTTGCCCAACGTGCCGACGATGGCCGAGCAGGGCTTCGCCGGCTTCGGCACCAATGCGTGGAACGGCCTGTTCGCGCCGGCAGCGCTGCCCAAGGCACTGCTCAACCGGCTCTTCAACGACACGGTGAAGGTGATGTCCACGCCGGAGATGCGCGACGGGCTCGGCAAGCTGCTGATGCAGGTGTCGCTCAGCAAGTCGCCCGAGGCCTACACCGCGTTCGTGCGGGCCGAGACCGAGAAGTGGGCAAAGGTGATCCGCGAGAACGCGATCAAGGTCGCCGACTGACGCGGGGCGCGCGGCCGCGGCCGACGGCGCCTCTGCGGGCGCCGTGCGACGGTCGCGGCGAGGCGCGGGCGGGTTGCAGCGGATCGAACCGGCGCACGCAGAGGCGCCGGGTGCAGGCCGGCCCGTGCGCCGTGGTGCGGTGGGCGCGCGGGGGTTGGAGTCACGCAGCGTCGAGCGGACGGGAAAGTCCGAGCGACGAATGCCCGAACAGCATTCCTAGAGGAGGATTTCCGATGAAGCGTCGCATGCTCATCCTCGCGGGCCTGGCCGGCGTTGCCGCCGCGCCGGTCCACGCCCAGCCGGTCGATTTCAGCAAGCGCACCGTGCGCATCATCGTGCCCTTCGCGCCGGGCGGCGCGTCGGATTTCGTCGGCCGCATCCTGCAGCCCCGGCTCGCCGAGGAACTCGGCACCCAGGTGGTGATCGACAACCGTGCCGGTGCGGCCGGAAACATCGGCGTCGAGGTGGCCGCCCGCGCCACGCCCGACGGCTTCACGCTGCTGCTGGGCAACGTGGGCACGATGGCGATCAACCCCAGCCTCTACCCCGAGTTCCCGTTCAAGCCGACCAAGCACTTCGTGTCGGTGTCGCAGGTGGTGGACGTGCCCGGCGCGCTGGTGGCGCACCCCTCGTTGCCGGCGACGACCGTGGCCGACCTGATCGGCTACGCGAAGGCGAACCCGAACAAGCTCAACTTCGCCTCGCCCGGGTCGGGCAGCGCCAACCGCATCGAGATGGAAATGTTCATGCGCGCGGCGGGCATCCAGATGACGCACATTCCCTACAAGGGCGGGGCGGGTCCGGCGGTGACCTCGCTGATCCAGAACGAGACCCAGCTGGGCTTCGTCACGCTCTCCTCGGCCATCAACTTCGTGAAGGCCGGCAAGCTCAAGGCGCTGGGAGTGGTCGCGCCGCAGCGCATCGCGGGCGTGCCCGACCTGCCCACGATGGCGGAGGCCGGCTTCAAGAGCATGCGCACGGGTTCCTGGCAGGGCGTGTTCGTGCCGGCGGGTACCCCGGCGCCGGTGGTCAAGCGCCTGTTCGAGGCGACGCTGAAGGTGATGGAGCACCCGGAGGTGCGCAAGCGGCTGACCGAGGGGGGCGCGCAGGTCGTGGTGAGCCGCAGCCCGGCGGACTTCGCCGAGTTCGTGCGCAACGAGAACGAGCGTTTCGGCCAGGCGATCCGCGCAGCCGGCATCAAGGCCGACTGACCCGTGGCCGACGGACCCGGCGCCCGCCCCGGGCACCCGGCCGCTGCGCGGCGGTGCCGCGGGGCACCGCGCCGCGCACGAGGCCGTGTCCTGCCCCCGGGGGATCAGGCGCGGGGGCGTGGGGCGGCGGGGCCCGGCTGCGGGATCTGCGCCGATACGGCGGCGATCTCGCGCGCGATCAGCTGCAGGAACGCGGCTGCGGCCGGCGGGGGGCGTCGCCGTGCGGCCTCGATCACCACGAGGTCGAGGGTGAGCGGGGGCGAGTCCAGCGGCGCGACGGCCAGCGAGCCGTCCTGAACCTCGGGGGCCATCATGATCCCGGGCAGGATCGCGACCCAGTCGCTGCGCTCGATCATGCCCAGCGTGCCGTACATCGAGTCGAGCTCGATACGCCGGGCCACGCTGGCCCCGTTGGCCGCGAGCCAGGTCTCGATCCGCTCGCGCCGCGTGTTGAGCGGGGCGGGCACCATCAGGTTCAGCCCGCGAAGCGTGTCCGGCGAGACGGGCAGCCCCGACTGCCAGCGTCCGTCGGGGCGCGAGACCAGCAGTTCCGGCGTGCTGGCGAGCCAGCGGCTGCGGATTCCGTCGGGAGGGTCGAACGCCGGCACGATCGCGAAGTCGAGGTCGCCCGCGCGCAGCAGGTCGGTGAGCACGCCGCTCCAGGCCTCGGTGACCTGCAGGTCGACCTGCGGATGCTCCTCGCCGAAGCACGCCAGCGCGGGCGCGAGGCAGCAACGGGTGAGCGAGGGCATCAGGCCCACGCGCACCTGTCCGGACAGCGCCGCTCCGATGCGCCGGGCGTCGCGCTCGGCCTCGGCCAGCGTGGCGAGCAGGTCGATCGCGCGCCGGTAGTAGGCCTCCGCGGCGGCCGTCGGGGCGACCTGCGAGGAGGAGCGGTCGAACAGGCGCACGCCGAGTTCGTCCTCCAGCGCCCGGATGCGCTGGGAGACCGCCGGTTGGGTGGTGTGCTCGCGCGCGGCGGCGCGCGAGAACGACCGCTCCTCGTAGGCGGCGGCGAACAGTCGGATGGCGGTCAGCGATGGCATGGCGGCGGGCGACGAGCGGATGGCGGATGCCGAGGATGCCCGCGGGCGTCGGGCGACGAGGGCGGGGTGATGCGGGGACGGGGCGACAAGACGCCGCGAGCGGGCGATACGACCGGGCCATGCGACCGAACGGGCCATGCGACCGAACGGGCCATGCGACCGAACGGGACGACTGACCAGGACGATCGACCAGGTCGCGAGGAAAATAACAAAGCGTAATGGATGTCATCATAAATCATCATTTTACGTGATGGGTGGGTGCGTCCAGAATTCGCGCGTCCCCAGGCGGCCGACGCCATCCCCCACGGGTGCGCGGCGGCCCTGCCCACCCCTCCACCGACGGAGCACCGATGACTCGACTGGACCTCACCGGCCCCGAGATCCCGCAACGCCAGTTGCGCGATGCGTTCGGCCGGTTCGCCACGGGCGTCACGGTGATCACGGCGCTGATGCCCGACGGCCGTCGCACCGGCCTCACCGTGAACTCGTTCACCTCGCTGTCGCTCGAGCCGGCGATGATCCTGTGGAACCTGCGGTCCGGTTCGCCGTCCGAGCCCGCCTTCGCTCGCGGCCGCTGTTTCGCCGTGAACGTGCTCAACACCTCGCAGCAGGAGGTGTCCCAGCGTTTCTGCCGACCGGCCGACGACAAGTTCGCCGGGCTGGAGGTGGTCGAGGGTGGCGGCGGAGTGCCGCTGCTCGCCGGCAGCCTCGCGAGCTTCGAGTGCCGGGTCGAGGAACTCGTGGCCTGCGGCGACCATCTCATCGTGATCGGCCGCGTGCTCGCGGCCACCTACGGCGAGGGCGAGCCGCTCATCTACAGCCAGGGGCGCTACTGCACCTCGCAGCCGATCGCCGCGTGATCGGCTGTCGGCGCCTCGCCGATGGCCTGTGACACCGGGTCGGCCGATCCTCCTCCCATCCACGCGCCACGCACCGATCGCGAACCCGCCGCGTACCCCGTACCCCGTACCCCGTACCCCGTACCCCGTACCCCGTACCCCGTACCCCGTACCCCGTACCCCGTACCCCGTACCGCGTTGTCCCCAATCCCCTTCACTGCTGTCCATCCACGCTGACGCTACCCGCACCGACGGAGACTGCCGATGAAACTGTCCTGCTTCATGATGCCGCTGCACCCGCCCGGCAAGCCCTGGCCGCTGTCGCTCAAGGAAGACCGCGAGGCCGTGCTGCTCGCCGACCGCCTGGGCTACGAGGAGGCCTTCGTCGGCGAACACGTGACCGACGCGGCGGAGACGGTCACCTCCTGCATGATGTTCCTCGCGAGCCTCGCGCACGACACCAAGCGCATCAAGCTCGGCACGGGCACGATCAACATGCCCAACAGCCATCCGGCCAACGTGGCCGCGCAGGCGGCGATGCTCGACAACATCCTCGAGGGCCGCTTCATCATGGGCATCAGCCCGGGCGGACTGATGTCCGACGCGGAAGTGTTCGGCAACTACGGGCGCGACCGCAACGCGATGTTCGTCGAGGGCATCAACATGGTGCTCGACATCTGGGCGGGCGAGGCGCCGTACAACCTCAAGGGCCAGTTCTGGGAAGTCACCACCGAGAAGACCATGATCCCCGAGATCGGCACCGGGATCATCCTCAAGCCGTTCCAGAAGCCGCACCCGCCGATCGTGGGCACCGTGGTCGCGCCGTTCTCGAAGGGCGTGGTGGCGATGGCCGAGCGCGGCTGGAAGCCGATCTCGGCCAACTTCCTGCTGCCGCAGTGGGTGAAGACGCACTGGGACAGCTTCGTGCAAGGCAAGAAGAACATCGGCCAGGTGGCCGACCCGGCGGACTGGAGCGTGGCCAAGTGCATCTTCGTCGCCGACGACGACGCCACCGCGCAGCGCTACGGCTACGGCGAGCAGGGTCCGTACCACTTCTACTTCAAGCAGCTCATCCGCAAGCTGGTGGGCTTCGGCAACCGCGGCAACCTGTTCAAGGCCGACCAGAGCATCCCGGACGAG
>CAIKXV010000271.1 GCA_903831455.1 uncultured Pseudomonadota bacterium
CTCCGGCCTGCACTTCGAGACCTGCTACTACCAGTCGATCGAATACTGCATCGACGTCGGCGCCGATGTCTTCGAGGGCGGCGCGCAGGGCGAGCACAAGCTCGCTCGCGGGCTCGCGCCCACGATCACCCGCTCGGTCCACTGGCTCGCGCATCCGCGCTTCGCCGAGGCGGTGGGGTCGTATCTCGAGCGCGAGTCGCGCGGCATCGCGCACTACGTCGACGAACTCGCCGAGCACGCGCCGTTCCGACGCGCCGCCGGTGACCAGGCCGCGCCCGATGCCGCCGGTGAGGCCGACCGCTGAGGATGCGCCGGACCCGGCAGGCCGATCGGCCCTGCCCCGGCCGGGTCTCCCGGGCGTGGTGCGCCCCCACCGTCAGCGCGCCGGGCGACCGCCCGTGCCCACGGTGCGATAATGGCCGCATGAACCGGGAGCCATGCCCATGAACTACTGCAGCGCCTGCAGCGCCCCGGTCTCGCTGCGCGTGCCGCCCGGCGATGCGCTGCCCCGCCATGTCTGCGACACCTGCGGCACCATCCACTACCAGAACCCCAAGCTGGTCGTGGGCTGCATCCCCGAGTGGGAGGATCGCATCCTGCTCTGCCGGCGCGCGATCGAACCGCGGCGCGGACTGTGGACGGTCCCCGCCGGATTCATGGAGAACGGCGAGACCACCATGGCCGGGGCTGCGCGCGAGACCCTCGAGGAGGCCTGTGCGCGCGTCGAGGTGCTCGACCTCTACGCGCTCTACAACATCCCGCACATCAGCCAGGTCTACGTGCTCTTCCGCGCGCGGCTGCTCGACCTCGACTTCGCCGCGGGCGAGGAGTCGCTCGAGGTGCGGCTGTTCTCGGAGCCGGAGATGCCCTGGGCGGATCTCGCCTTCGCGACCGTGCGCAACACGCTCACCCACTACTGGGACGACCGGCGAGCCGGTGGCTTCCGGCTCCACGTGGGCACGATCGAGCCGCCGCCCCCCCGCACCTGAGCGCGGGGCATGCGCGGGCAGCCCGCCGCGAGCGATGCGGGGCCGTCCGCCCGGGTTCCAGCCTCGTCGCCCGCCCCGCGGTCGGCCCCGCTGTTCGCCCCCACCCGCGCCCGGACGTCGTCGCGGCATCGTCGCGGGCGAGGTTCGCAGGCCCGGGCGCCGCGGCCCGCGCGTACCGGACCTGGCGCGAAGGCCCCGACGCGCAGGGCCTCGCACCCGGTGCCGGCTGCCTCGCCCTCAGAGGCGCAGCAGCGTCTTCGCGTTGCCGTTGAGGATCTTGATCCGGTCCTCGGTGGACAGCGGGACATCCTTCATCCACTCGGTACCCGGCGAGTTCTCGCAGTAGGGGTAGTCGATCGCGAACAGGATGCGATCGACCCCCATCTCCATCACGGTGCACAGCAGGGCCGCATGCGAGAAGGCGCCGCTGGTCGTGAGCCAGAAGTTGTTGCGGAACACGTCGCGGAAATAGAGCGGGCTGTTGCCCGATCGCGACATCGTCATGTCGATGCGCCAGAGCAGGAAGGGCAGGCCCTCGCCGAGATGGCCGCAGATGATCTTGAGCTTCGGGTAGGTCTCGAACACGCGCGAGAGCACGAGGCGAAGGGCCTGGGTGCCGGTCTCCACGCCGAAGCCCCAGCCGGCGTTGGTGATCGACGGGAACTCCTTCACGTAGTCCTTGTAGTAGGCCTCGATCACCGCCGGATGCGGCCGCGACGGGTGGATGTAGATCGGCACGTCAAGCGCCTGCGCCCGCTCGAAGATCGGCCAGAAGCGCCGGTCGTCGATGAACAGGCCCTGGGTGAGGCCGTGCACCATCGCGCCCTTCATGCCCAGTTTCGTGACCGCGCGTTCCAGTTCGTCGGCCGCCGCCGCCGGATCGGACGCCGGTAGCGTCGCGAAGCCCGCGAAGCGGCTGGGGTTGCGATCGATGATCTCGCGCAGCCGGTCGTTCGCGCGCTGCGCGAGCGGCACAGCCTTCGCGCCGTCCATGCGATGGGTGCCCGGCGCCGCGTGCGACAGCACCTGCACGTCCACGCCTGCCTCGTCCATCAGACGGATGCGCTCGTCCTCGATGTCGAGCAGGCGCGTGCCCATCTTCGGTTGCGCCTCGTAGCCCTCGAAGTGGCTGGACAGTTCGGGGTCGAAGTAGTGTTCCTCGATGGCGATGACCTGCGGGCGTTGGGCGGTCGACATGGACGATCCTCCGGGCGGGGTGGTGGGCGGGCGCCGCCGCGCGGGGCGCGGCGCATCCGACGGCGGGACGCGGCGGCCGGTGCCGCGCCGCGCATCCGTGAGCGGAGCCGAACATTACACCGGATGCCCGCCTCCCGGCGCCGCCGGCAGGCGCGGCGACAGCACGGTGGCGACGCCGAGCGCGACCGCGGCCACCCACAGCGCCGGGGCATAGCCGCCGCCGAGCGCCACCGCCCTCTCGGCGAGCAGGGGTCCGACCACCTGCCCCGCCGCGAACAGCGTGGTCATGCCGGCGAACAGGCGCGTCGCGCCCGCGGGATCCACCGCCCGCGCCACGCGCAGGGCGGTGAGCGTGGTCAGCACGAAAGTGCCGCCGACCAGCAGCGCCGAGACCAGCAGTGCGACGCCACCGGAGGACAGCGCGGGCGCGGCCACGCCGAGGCCCTGCAGCGCGAAGGCCGCGCGCAACTGCACGTCCGCCCCGCAGCGCAGGCGCAGCGTGGCCAGCGTCGACACCGCAGCGGCCGTGCCGAACAGCGGCCAGAACAGCGCCCAGGCCCACGGCGGGGCCGCGACCACCGCGAGCGCATCGCGGGCCATGGCGGGCAGGAAGGTGGCGGGCACGATGTAGGCGAAGCCGTACAGGCCGTAGGCGATGGCGAGCCGCCGGGCATCGGGACCCGACCGGCCGGGCGCGGCCTCGGGCACGGCAGGGCTCGCCGCGGGTCGCGCGCGGAAGTACGGCCACACCGCGAGCGTTGCCACCGCCGCCGCCGCGCCGAGCGCGAGCCAGGCGATCCGCGAGCCGATGCCGGCGGCCACCAGCGCGAGGCAGGCGATCCCGGTGAGCGCCACGCCGCTGCCGATACCGGTGAACACGACGGCGCCCCATTCGGGTCGCCCGACCTCGGCGAGCCGGGTGAAGATCCAGGTCGCGCCGAAGATCAGCACCCAGGCGCTGGCGACGCCGGTGGCAAAGCGCAGGACGAGCCACGCCAGCGCACCGTCGGCCAGCGCCATCGCCGAGGTGCCCGCGGCCACCGCGAGCAGGCCGACGCGCACCCAGCGCTGGGGGTGGGCACCCAGCGCCACCGCGCTGATCGATCCGACCAGATAGCCGAGGTAGTTGGCCGAGGCGAGCTGCGCGGCGAGCGCGAACGGCAGTCCGGCATCGGCCTGCATCATCGGCAGCAGCGGCGTGAAGGCGAA
>CAIKXV010000272.1 GCA_903831455.1 uncultured Pseudomonadota bacterium
GCCGAGCGCGCGACGATCTGCGCGCCGAGGTTGCCGCCGGCGCCGCCGCGATTGTCCACCAGCACGCTGCGTCCGAAGGTGTCGGCGAGCTTGGGCTGGACCAGGCGGGCCAGCACGTCGGTCGCCCCCCCGGGCGGGAAGGCGACGACGATGCGGATCGGGCGATTGGGAAACTCCTGAGCACCGGCGGCCAGCGGCAGGGCGCCGGCGAGCGCGAGGGCGAGGTATCGGGCGTGTCGGTGGTTCATGTGACCTCCGGGGGACGGCGAGGGGTGGGAGATGCGGGCGGCGGCGTCGATGCGCCCGTACGCCGGCCGGGGCGCGCGAGGCGGGCGGCCGATCAGATGAGCGTGCAGGCGTCCTGGAAGGGCAGTCGCGGCAGGCGGGCTGGCACCGCAGCCGGGTCACCATACCCGAGATTCAGGATGAAGTTCGAGCGGATCGAGGTGCCTGCGAACAGCAGTTCATCGAGGCGGCCGTTGTCGAAGCCGGACATCGGCCCGACATCGAGCCCCATCGCCCGCGCGGCGATGATCAGCCAGGCACCCTGCAGGGAACTGTTGCGCAGCGCGTAGGGCTCGGCCGCCTCGGGATGGTCGCGGAAGTGGCTCGAATGGTCGGCCAGCGGGAACAGTTCGGGCAGCCGCTCGTGGAAGCGCAGGTCGTAGCCGATCACCGCGGTGACCGGCGCGGCCCGCACCTTGGCCACGTTCCCCGCGTCCAGGGCGGGAATGATCCGCGCCTTGCCCTCGGCCGTTCTCGCGAAGACGATCCGCGCCGGGTTGGAGTTGGAACTGGTCGGCCCCCACTTGAAGAGCTCGTAGAGATCCCTGAGCAGCGCGTCCTCGACCGGTCGGTCCAGCCACATCTTGTGCGATCGCGCCTCGCGCAGCAGTGCGTCGATCGCCGCCGCGCGCGCCGCCGGCTCGAGCGCGGCATAGCGCGCCCGCACCGACTGCACGCGTTCGATCACCTGTCGTTTCGCCTCGTCCATGGCGCCCCCGGTCAGCCTGCGGCGGCGAGCGTACGCGCCTCGCGCTCGCGGATGCGTTCATGGCGGCGCAGCAGCCGCTGGGCGCGCTCGACGATCGGGATGTCGATCATCTTGCCGTCGATCTGGAACGAACCGCGGCCCTGCGCGGCATGCTCGGCGTTGAGCGTGATCACGCGCCGCGCGAAGTCGACCTCCTCGGGCCGGGGCGAGTACTCCTCGTTGACGATCTTCACCTGCCCCGGGTGGATGCAGCCGGCCCCGTCGAAGCCGAAGCGGCGCGAGCGACGCACCATCGCGCGGAACTTCTCCCAGTCGCTGAAATCGGCCACGGTGCCGATGAAACCCAGAGGCATGACACCCGCGGCCCGCGCGGCGATGATCATCCGCTGCTTCGGGAACAGCAGGACCTCCTCGTCGGGGTTCTGCTCGCAATCGAGCGCGAAATCCTCGCCGCCGATGTTCATCGCGACCACGCGCGGGCTGGCGCGAGGAATCTCGTCCATCCGCTGGAACGCATCGGCGGTCTCGATCATCGTGATGAACCGCGTGTGGCCGACCGGCAGGCCCCGGCGCACCTCCAGTTCGCCCACCAGTTCGTCGAGCAGGCGGATGTGCGAGGCCCCGTCGGCCTTGGTGATCGCCAGCCCGTCCACGTCGGGGCCGATCGAGTGCTCGATGTCGCGCACCGCGAGCGACAGCGGCTGGTTGATGCGGACCACCACGTCGGCCCCGCCGCGACGCACGCGCGCGGCATTGGCCTCGACCAGGGTGCGCGCGCGCTCCTTCTCGCCCGGCGGCACCGCGTCCTCGAGGTCGAGCTGGATCACGTCCGCACCCCGGGTGTGCGCGCGGTCGACGAACTTCTCCACGTTGACCGGCACGTACAGCAGCGATCGCCAGACCGGCAGTTCCCTGTCCACGCTCATCTCCCCTCCCTGCTTGCTGTTGGCGGTGAATCGTGTCCTTCGTCGCCCTTGCGCGGGGTCGCGTCGCGCAGCACGCCTTCGCGGCGCATCCGCTCGATGCGGGCATCGTCGAATCCGGCCTCGCGCAGGATGGACGCGCCATGCTCGCCCAGCCCGGGCGCGGGCAATCGGATCGCGCCCGGCGTGGCGGATAGCCGGGGCACCACGCAGTGCATCGGGACGCGACCCAGTTCCGCGTCCGGGTAGTCGGCCAGCACCTCGCGCTCGACGACGAAGCGGTCGCGCATGATCTGCGCGATGTCGTAGATGGGGCCCACGGTCACTTCCTCGCGATCGAAGAACTCGAGGTTTCCGTCCAGCGTGCGGCGGGAGACGAATTCGGCGATCACCGCGTCGAGCGACTCGGCGTTGCGCACCCGGTCGGCATTGGTGCGGTACCGCGGGTCCTCGATGAGTTCGGGACGCCCGATCGCGCGCAGCAGCCGCTCGGTCATCGCCTGCGTGGAGGCGGACAGGCAGACCCATCCGCCGTCGGCGGTGCGATACGCATTGCGCGGCGCGGCCGTCGTCGATCGGCTGCCGGTGCGCGAGCGCAGCCGCCCGCTCGCGCGATAGCTGGCCGCCTGCGGGCCCATCAGCGAGAACAGCGGCTCGAACAGCGACACGTCGATCACCTGCCCTGCACCGCCCTTCACTTCCACCTCGCGCAAGGCCACCAGCGTGGCGAACGCCCCGTAGAGGCCGGCGGTGCAATCGGCCAGCTGCATCGGCGGCAGCACCGGTTCGCGGTCCTCGAAACCGTTGAGCGCAGCGAAGCCGGACATGCCTTCGGCGAGCGTGCCGAATCCCGGCTTGTGGCGGTACGGGCCGTCCTGCCCCCATCCGGTAACGCGGACCACGACCAGCCCCGGATTGCGCTGGTGCAGCACGTCGGGCCCGAGGCCCATGCGCTCCAGCGTCCCGGGGCGGAAGTTCTCGACCAGCACCTGCGCGCTGGCGGCCAGTTCCAGCACCGCCTCGATCGCCTCGGGGCGTCGCAGGTCCAGGCTGAGGCTGCGCTTGTTGCGCGCGTAGACCTTCCAGTTGGTGGCCACGCCCGCCACCTTCCAGTCGCGCAGCGCGTCGCCCTCCGGCCCCTCGATCTTGACCACGTCCGCGCCGAAGTCGGCCAGCGCGAGGCTCACCATGTTGCCGGCCACCACGCGCGACAGATCGAGCACGCGCACGCCGTGCAGCGGCCCCCGCGCCAGGGGCTCGAACTCCCGCTGCGCGAGCGACGGTCCGGCGGTCTCGGGTCGAGGCGCCTCGCTCATGCGGGGTACCCGGGCGGGCATCGGCTTCGCGACAACGGGGACTCCGCGCGGCTCACTCGGGCTTGATCCCGGCTTCGCGGGCGACCCGCCGCCAGAAGTCGATCTCGTCGCGAACGATGCGCGCGAAGGCCTCGGGCGTCATCGGCGTGGGCTCCGCCCCCTCCGCAGCCAGCCGCTCGCGCATCTCCGCCGATTCGAGGATCCGCGCCACCTCGGTGTTGAGGCGGGTGATGATCGGCCGGGGCGTCCCCCCGGGGGCGAACAGCCCCCACCACAGCGTGACCGCGTAGCCCGGCACCCCCGCCTCGGCCATCGTCGGCACGTCGGGCAGGAATGCCGAGCGACGGGCGGTGGACACGGCCAGCGGGCGCAGGCGCCCGGACTTCACTTGCGGCATCACGTTGGGGATGCCGGACAGCAGCAACTGGATCTGGCCGCCCAGCAGGTCGGCGACGGCCGGCCCGATGCCCTTGTAGGGCACGTGCACGGTCTCGATCTTCGCCATCCGGTTGAGCACTTCGGTAGCGAGGTGGTTGACCCCGCCCGTCCCCGACGACCCGTAGTTGAGGGCGCCGGGCCGGGCGCGCGCCGCCGCGATCAGCTCCTGCATGGAGCGGATCGGCGAGTTCGCCGCGACGGTCATCAGGAGCGAACCCGCGCCCAGCTGGGTGATGGGCGCGATGTCGCGCAGCGGATCGAACGCGAGCTTCGGCTGCAGCGCGACGTTGGTGGTGAACGAGGTCGAGTGGATCATCAGGTTGTAGCCGTCGGGCGGCGCCTTGGCGACGATGCCCGCGCCCAGCAGTCCGCCCGCACCGGGCCGGTTGTCGATGAGCACCGGCTGGCCCATGGATTCGGACAGCCGCTGCCCGAGCACTCGCCCGAAGATGTCGTTGCTGCCCCCCGGGGTGAACGGCACGACGAAGCGCAGGGGACGGCTGGGATAGCCGGCTCCCGCCTGCGACCAGGCGGGAGCCGGCGCGAGGGCGAGGCCGACCAGAGCGGCACCAACGACGGGAAGCAGTGGCATCGAACAACCTCCAGGCAGGGGGCGGCGGGTCCGGGGCGTCGCGCATGGCGCAAGCTCGCGTGCCCGCGACCGGCACGCTGCGAATGCAGGCCGGATGCTACCTCAGCAGGTGCGCGGGCGCGGGCGCGCACGGGGCGAACGTGGCACTCTCGCGCCATCGGGCGCGCCCGGGGGGCGCGCGCAGCAAGGAGACGGAACCATGGCTGGAGGGCCACTCGAAGGCGTGCGCGTGATCGACCTCACCTCGGTGGTGGTGGGACCGCTGTGCACGCGCATCCTCGCCGACTACGGCGCCGACGTGATCAAGGTCGAAAGTCCGACGGGCGACCTGGGCCGCAACATCGGCGGTCGCGGGCGAACCGAGAACATGGGGCCCAAGTTCCTGCACCTCAACCGCAACAAGCGCAGCGTGGTGCTCGACCTCAAGAAACCGGCCGGGTACGCGGCGCTGATGCGGCTGGTCGCCGGCGCGGACGTGCTGCTGTGGAACGTGCGGCCGGACTCGATGCAGCGGATGAAGCTCTCCTACGAGGACGTGCGCCGGGTCAACCCGCGGATCATCTATTGCGGCATGTTCGGCTTCGGGCAGGGCGGGCGCTACCGGTCGAAGCCCGCGTACGACACCATCATCCAGGGCGCCTCGGGCGTCTCGGCGCTGATGCACCGCTCCTTCGGCGATCCGCGCTACGTGCCGATCGTGATGTGCGACCGCACGGTGGGCATGGTCGCCGTGCAGATGATCACCATGGCCCTGTTCGCGCGTACCCGCACCGGCGAGGGCCAGTCGATCGAAATCCCGATGTTCGAGAACATGGCCGCCTACGTGCTCGACGAACACATGTACCAGGCCACCTTCGACCCGCCGGTCGAGGGCGCACCCACAGCCCACGGCGGCACCGGCGACCCCCGCCTGCTCTCGCCGGACGGGCGCCCGCTGCCGACGGCGGACGGATGGATCTGCGTGTCGGCCAACACCGACGCCCAGGCCTTCGGCTTCTTCCGGGCGGTCGGGCGCCCCGACCTGATCGAGGATCCGCGCTTCTGTTCGGTGTCGGCTCGCCACCGCAACGTCCGCGACTACTTCGCCTTCCGCATCGAGGCGCTGAAGGGCCGGACGACCGCCGAGTGGCTGGACATCTTCGACGCGGCGGACGTGCCGGCGATGCCCTACCACACGCTCGAGTCGCTGCTGGAGGACGCGCATCTCGCGGATGTCGGTTTCTTCGAGTGGGTCGACCATCCCACGGAGGGGCGAATCCGCAACATGCGGCTGCCCAACCGGCTGAGCGGCGGCGTGCGCGAGGACTATCGACCCGCGCCGAAGCTGGGGCAGGACAGCCGCGAGATCCTGTCGGAGGCAGGCTATTCGCCCGAAGAGATCGATCGGATGCTGGCCGAGGGTGTCACCCGCGCCCGGGGCTAGAGGCCTTCCCGGCCGCCCGAGCGCGATCGCGCCCGGGCCGCTCGCCGGCGCATGCGGCTTTCCGGACGGTGCGCCGGTCGGGACCGCGCCCCCGGGGTGAAACCCGCCGGGAGGGGGCCATCCACCCACCCCGAACCGCCAGCCCGCGACCCGCCTGACCACCCATGCGCGTGCACGGCGCGGCGGTGGGCCGACACGGTGGCCGGCCGCCGCGCACCGCGTGGGCTTACTCGGGCTTGACGCCCGCCGCGCGAACGAGTTTCGACCACTTCGCGATCTCGGCGCGGATGTACTCCCCGAAGGCTTCGGGCGTGCTCGGGATCGGCTCGAGTCCCTGCACGAAGTAGATGTCGCGCAGGGCCTGGGTGTTGAGGATCTTCACCGATTCGGCGTTGAGGCGGTTGACGATCGCACGCGGTGTCTTCGCCGGGGCGAGCAGGCCATACCAGTTGTTCGCCTCGTAGCCCGGCACGCCCGCCTCGGCGATCGTCGGCAGGTCGGGCATCATGCCCGCGCGCTTGGCGGTGGTGACCGCAAGTCCGCGGATCTTGCCGGCCTTCATCTGGGGAATCGCGGTGGCGGCGGTGGAGAAGATCGCCTGCACCTCGCCGCCGAGCAGCGCCGTCATCGCGGGCGCTCCGCCCTTGTACGGGACATGGACCAGCTTCGCGCCGGTCATCTGTTCCATGAGCACGCCGGCCAGATGCCCGGCGCTGCCGACACCGGAGGATCCGTAGTTCAACCCACCCTGGCGCGAGCGGGCCAGCGCAACCAGTTCCTTGACGTCCCTGGCGGCAACCGACGGGTGAACGACCAGCACGTTGATCGACGAGGCGACGTTGGTGATCGGGGCGAAGTCACGGATCGGATCGAAGCCGAGCTTGGGGTAGATCGCCGGGTTGATCGCCAGCGCCGCGATCGTGCCCATGATCAGCGTGTGGCCGTCGGGCACGGAGCGCGCGGCGATCTCGGTGGCGATGTTGCCGCCGGCGCCCGGCCGGTTGTCCACCACGATCTGCTGGCCCAGCACCTCGGAGAGTCGCTGCGCGAGCGGCCGGGCCGCGGGGTCGGCGCCGCCGCCGGGCGCGAAGCCCACCAGCC
>CAIKXV010000273.1 GCA_903831455.1 uncultured Pseudomonadota bacterium
ATCGCTGCGTATACAGGAAGGCGCCCGTGCACGAGGGAACGAGCGCTCCAGCCGCCGCCCCGCCACGCGCGGGTGCAAGGGCGACGGTGCGCTCCGCCGTCCCCGCCCGGCCCGGGCATGCCCGTACCGCAGGGACCCGCGCCATGCGGCCGATTCGCACCCACTGGCGCCCATTGGCGCCCGGCCGCACCGCCGGGCCACGCCTAGCGCGAGAGGATCTCCAGCACCTCGCGCAGCCCCGCCACCAGGCCGACCGACGCGGGCGCCCCCGCGGCAGCCGAAGGGGACGCGGGCGATGGCGATGGCGACGGTTCGACCGCGCTCGCCTCGGGCTCGTCGGCGGTGCCGAGCGCCTGCGCCTCGAGCCGGTTGCGCGCGCCGACGATGGTGAAGCCCTGCTCGTAGAGCAGTTCGCGGATGCGGCGGATCAGCAGCACCTCATGGTGCTGGTAATAGCGCCGGTTGCCGCGCCGCTTGACCGGCTTGAGTTGCGTGAACTCCTGCTCCCAGTAGCGCAGCACGTGCGACTTCACGCCGCAAAGCTCGCTGACCTCACCGATCGTGAAGTAGCGCTTCGCAGGGATCGGGGGCAGCGCCACGCGGGCGCGCAGATCACTGGCCCGGCTCTCGTCCGCCATCGTGTGACTGCTCGACCATCGCCTTCAGCTTCTGGCTCGCGTGGAACGTGACCACGCGGCGGGCGGTGATCGGGATCTCCTCGCCTGTCTTGGGGTTGCGACCCGGGCGCTGCGGCTTGTCGCGGAGGTGGAAGTTGCCGAACCCCGACAACTTGACCCCCTCGCCCCGCTGCAGCGCCGTGCGCACCTCTTCGAAGAAGGACTCGACCATGTCCTTCGCTTCGCGCTTGTTGAGACCTACACGCTCGAACAGCAGTTCGGCGAGTTCGGCCTTGGTGAGTGTCCTGCGCTCGGTGGACGCTGGATCGGTCACCGGGAAGTCACTATTGCCGGAGTCTTCCATCGTGCCTGTCCGAGATCAGTGCGACCACCCGTTCGAGGGTCGCCTCGACGTCCGCGTCCGTTAGAGTCTTTCGAGTATCTTGAAGTAACACTCGGAAAGCAAGGCTTTTTTTGCCTTCGCCAACCCCCGCTCCCTGATACAGATCGAACGGCTCGAACGCCTGGACGTACGGCAGTCCAGCCCCCTTGACCGTTTCGCAAAGCGTCATTGCCGGGACATCCTTGTCCACGACGATCGCGAGATCCCGGCGAACCGCCGGGAAGCGCGAGACCTCGGTGGCCGACGGGAGCACACCCTCGGCCAGCGCCAGCCAGTCGATCTCGAACACCACGGTCGCGCGACCGAGTTCGTAGGCCTGCTGCCAGCGGGGATGCAATTCCCCGATCCAGCCCACGATCCGACCGTCGAGCATCACCCGCGCCGAGCGCCCCGGGTGCAGCGCCGGGTGGGCCGCCGCCTCGAACCGTGCCTCGCGCGGCGCCAGCAGGGCCTCGAGGTCGGCCTTGAGATCGAAGAAGTCGACCGGCCGCGGACGCACGCCCCACTGCTCCGGGTCGGCATCCCCGCAGGCGATCGCCGCGAGGTGCAACGGCTGGTCGATGCCGGCCACCGCCAGCGGACCGTCGGCGACGCCCGGATCGCGCAGGAACACGCGACCCAGCTCGAACAGGCGGACCCGCGACTGTTTACGGTTGAGGTTGTGCTGCACGCTCGCCACCAGGCCGCCGATCAGCGAGGTGCGCATCACCGCGAGCTGGCTTGCGATCGGGTTGCGCAACGCGATCGGTGCCCGACCGCCCGGCTGCTCGGCGCCGCAGAAGTCGCGCTCCCAGCGCGGGTCGACGAAACTGAAGTTGACCGCCTCGTGGAAGTCGCGACCGGCCATCGCCTCGCGCACCGCGAGCGGACTGCGCTGGGCCTCCGGTCGCGCCTGCATCCACGCGGCGGTGGCCGGCGGCAGCGCGGGCAGCCGGTCGAAGCCGTGTACGCGCACCACCTCCTCGATCAGGTCCTCCTCGATCGCGAGATCGAAGCGGTGCGCCGGCGGGGTCACGTCGAACACCACCTGCTCGCCCTCGCCGCGCAGCGCGTGCGCGAACCCCAGGCGGGTGAAGATGCCCGCGACCTCGTCGGCGCCGAAGGCGACGCCGGCCACCCGCGCGCAGCGGGCGAGCCGCATGCCGACCGGCGCGCGCGAGGGCTGTTCGAACACCTGGTCGTCGACCGGCCCGGCCGCCCCGCCGCAGATGTCGAGCACCAGCCGGGTGATGCGCTCGAGCGCATGGACGGTGGCGGAGAAGTCCACGCCGCGCTCGAAGCGATGCCCCGCCTCGGTGGTGAAGTTGAGTCGGCGCGCGCGACCGGCGATCGCCGCCGGCCACCAGAAGGCCGACTCGACGTAGATGTCCTGCGTGTCGAGCGACACCGCGCTGGCGGCACCGCCCATCACCCCGGCCAGGGACTCGGGGCGCGCGCCATCGCAGATCACGCCGTACCACGGTCCCACCTCGACCGTGCTGCCGTTGAGCAGCGCGACCTGCTCGCCCTCGCGCGCCCAGCGCACCTCGAGGTGGCCGGACTCGATGCGGGAGAGGTCAAAGACATGGGTGGGTTGGCCGAGCTCGAGCATCACGTAGTTCGAGATGTCGACCAGCGCCGAGATCGAGCGCTGCCCGGACCGTTCCAGTCGCTGCACCATCCAGTCGGGCGTCCGGGCCCGGGCGTTCACCCCGCGGATCACGCGGCCGGCGAATCGACCGCACAGGTCGCGCGCGCCGGCGTCCACCTTCACCGGCAGGCGATCGGCGATCGTCGCGGCGACGGGGCGCGAGTCGGGTGCGGTGAGCGAAGCCCCGGTCAGGGCTGCGACCTCGCGCGCCACGCCCAGCAGGCTGAGGCAGTCGGCGCGATTGGGCGTGAGCTTGAGCAGCAGCAGCGTGTCATCGTGCGCGAGCGCCTCGCGCAGCGGCGTGCCCGGCACCAGCGCGCCGTCGAGGGCGAGCAGCCCTTCGGAGGATTCGGCCAGACCCAGTTCCTGGGCCGAGCAGAGCATGCCGTGGCTCTGCACGCCACGCACGGCGGCGAGCCCGATGTCCTTGCCCGGCAGCTTCGCGCCGACGGTGGCGCAGGGCACGGTCATGCCGGCGGCGACATCGGGCGAGCCGCAGACGATGGTGAGCGGCTGCGCGCCCCCCGCGTCCACGCGACACACCCGCAGGCGATCGGAATCCGGATGAGGGGCGACCTCGAGCACGCGCGCGACCACCACGCCCGAGGTGGGAGGGGCTGCAGGACGGGTCTCCTCGACCTCGAGCCCCGACATGGTGAGCAGGTGCGCGAGCGCCTCGGAGTCGAGCTGCGGATCGACGAAGGTGCGCAGCCAGCGTTCGGAGAAGAGCATGCGGGCCTCGGACTCAGTCGCGGAACTGCTGCAGGAAGCGCAGGTCGTTCTCGAAGAACTGGCGCAGGTCGCCCACGCCATAGCGCAGCATGGTCAGCCGCTCGAGACCGCTGCCGAAGGCAAAGCCGATCCAGCGCTCGGGGTCGAGTCCGAAGTTGCGGATCACGGTCGGGTGCACCTGACCCGCGCCGGAGATCTCGAGCCAGCGCCCCTTGAGCGGGCCGCGGGTGAAGGCCATGTCGACCTCGGCCGAGGGCTCGGTGAAGGGGAAGAACGAGGGGCGGAATCGCACCTGCAGTTCGTCCGTCTCGAAGAAGCGACGCAGGAAATCGGTGTACACGCCCTTCAGGTGCGCGAAGCTGATGTGCTCGTCGATCCACAGGCCTTCGACCTGATGGAACATCGGCGAGTGCGTGGCGTCGGAGTCCACCCGATAGGTGCGCCCCGGGGCAATCACGCGAATCGGCGGGGTGTGGCTGCGCGCATAGCGCACCTGCATCGGCGAGGTATGCGTGCGCAGCAGCAGCGGCAGCCCGGCGCTGTCCTCACCCTCGACGTAGAAGGTGTCCTGCATCGAGCGCGCAGGATGGTTCTCGGGGTTGTTGAGCGCGGTGAAGTTGTGCCAGTCGGTCTCGATCTCGGGCCCGTCGGCCACGTCGAACCCGATCGAGCGGAAGATCGCCTCCACCCGATGCAGCGTACGCATCACCGGGTGCAGCGTGCCCCGCGCACGCCCGCGCCCCGGCAGCGTGACGTCCACCGTCTCCTGCGCGAGACGCGCTTCGAGCGCGGCATTCGCGATCGCCTCGCGCCGCGCCTGGAGCGCCTCTTCGATGCGCGCCTTGGCCAGGTTGATGGCTGCGCCGGCCTCGCGTCGCGCGTCGGGCTCGAGCGAGCCCAGCGACTTCAGCATGGCGGTGAGCGTGCCGGACTTTCCGGTGAAGCGCGCCTTCTCCTGCTCGAGGCGAGGAGCATCGGCGGCCGCGGCAAAGGCGGCCAGCGCGTCGTCGACGATGCGGTCGAGGTCGGCTTGCATGGGTCGTGACGCCGGGACAGGCGGGCTGCCAAGGCAGCCGACCCGCAGCCGGACTCGCGTTCGGGCAGTGCGCGGCCGCTGCCCGGTCGGCGCGCCGGCGGTGGCGCGAGGGCGCCGCCGCCGGGTGCTTCAGGTCAGGAGGCCTTCGGATGCGTGGCCGGCAGGGCGCCACGCGCCTGCTCGACCAGCTTCGCGAACGCTGCCTTGTCCACCACGGCCAGGTCGGCCAGCACCTTGCGGTCCATCTCGACCGAGGCGTGCCGCAGGCCGTTCATGAACGCGCTGTAGGTGAGACCGCACTCGCGGGCCGCCGCGTTGATACGGGCGATCCACAGGGCTCGGAACTGGCGCTTGCGCTGGCGACGGTCGCGGTAGGCGTACTGCCCCGCCTTCATCACCGCCTCTTTGGCGATGCGATAGACGCTGTTGCGGCGGCCGCGGAAACCCTTGGCCAGTTCGAGGACTTTCTTGTGACGTGCGCGGGCGGTTACGCCGCGTTTGACTCGAGGCATGGCGTGGGCTCCTTATGCGTACGGCAGCATCGCGCGAACGGAGTTCTCGTTCGTCGCATCGATGGTGAGAGTGCCGCGCAGACCCCGCTTGCGCTTGGTCGTCTTCTTGGTGAGGATATGGCGCAGGAAGGCCTTGCTGCGCTTGATGCTGCCGCTGCCGCGTGCCTTGAACCGCTTGGCAGCGCCCTTCTTCGTCTTCATCTTCGGCATGATGGGTTTCTTCTAGACTGGCGGCGGGCGGACTGCGAAACCGCAGACACTTCGGGAGCCTGCCAACCACTTGTAGTCCCGCCGGCTTGCGCCGCCGGGCGTTCCCCGGCCGGCCGCAAGGCCCGCCGGGAAGAGTCGGGCGCCCCACCTTGCGGCGGCACGCCCGGCATTCGGTGCGACCCCCGCGACGACCGGGGCCGCACGCGGGAGGATGCTCAGTTCTTCTTCTTCGGCGCGATGACCATGATCATCTGGCGCCCTTCGAGCTTGGGAAACTGCTCGACCACACCCAGTTCGGCCAGGTCGGCCTGCACGCGCTGGAGAAGCTTGATGCCGAACTCCTGGTGGGCCATCTCCCGGCCGCGGAAGCGCAGCGTGATCTTGGCCTTGTCACCCTCGGTGAGGAAACGGTTGAGGTTGCGCAGCTTGATCTGGTAGTCGGCGTCGTCGGTGCCGGGGCGGAACTTCACCTCCTTCACCTGGACCTGCTTCTGCTTGAGCTTCGCCTCGTGGCGGCGCTTGCTCTCGGCGTACTTGAACTTGCCGAAGTCCATCAGGCGGCACACCGGCGGCTGCGCGGTGGGCGCGATCTCGACGAGATCGACTTCCGCTTCCTCCGCCATCGCCATCGCTCGCGCGAGCGACATGATGCCCAGCTGCTGCGACTCGATCCCGACCAGCCGCACCTCGGGCGCGGTGATCTCCCCGTTGATCCGTGCTTCCTTCTCCTGAGCGATGCCTGCACCTCGTTCGGTTGTTCAATGAAAAGGCGCCAGTACGATCCGGACGGACCGTCCGACGCCGCCCTCAGCCGGCCTGCGCCGACGGGGCCCCCTTGCGCGCGATCTCCTCGCGGAGCATCGCGAGAAGCGCGTCCACAGCCACGGTGCCGAGGTCGCGATTTCCGCGCGCGCGCACCGCAACGGTGCCCGCAGCCACTTCCTTGTCGCCGACCACCAGCTGGTAAGGCACCTTGTTGAGGCTATGTTCTCGAATCTTATAGGTAATTTTCTCGTTCCTCAAGTCGGCCTCGGCGCGTACACCCGCCGCCCGCAGCCGGGCCAGGAGATCCGAAGCGTAAGCCGCCTGACCTTCGCTGATGGTCAGCACCACCGCCTGCACCGGCGAGAGCCACATCGGCATCGCCCCGGCGTGGTTCTCGATCAGGATGCCGATGAAGCGCTCGAGCGAGCCCAGCACGGCCCGGTGCAGCATCACCGGGACCTTGCGGGTGTTGTCCTCGGCCACGTACTCGGCGCCCAGCCGCCCGGGCAGCGCGAAGTCGAGCTGCAGGGTGCCGCACTGCCACACCCGGCCGATCGAGTCCTTCAGCGAGAACTCGATCTTCGGGCCGTAGAAGGCGCCCTCGCCCGGGTTGGGCTCCCAGGCCAGGCCCTTGGCGTCCAGCGCCGCGGCCAAGGCCTGCTCGGCCCGGTCCCAGGCCTCGTCCGAGCCGATGCGCTTGGCCGGCCGGGTGGAGAGCTTGACCAGGATGTCGGTGAATCCGAAGTCGGCATACACCCGCTGCAGCAGGTCGATGAAACGGCCCGCCTCGGGCTGGACCTGCTCGTCGGTGCAGAAGATGTGGGCGTCGTCCTGCACGAAACCGCGCACCCGCATCAGCCCGTGCAGCGCGCCCGAGGGCTCGTTGCGATGGCAGGAGCCGAACTCGGCCAGCCGCAGCGGCAGTTCGCGGTAGCTGCGCAGGCCGTGGTTGAAGATCTGCACATGCCCCGGACAGTTCATCGGCTTGACCGCGTAGTCGCGGCTCTCCGATTCGGTCGTGAACATGTTTTCGCGATAGTTTTCCCAGTGCCCGGAGCGCTCCCAGAGCACCCGGTCCATCACCAGTGGCGTGCGTACCTCCCGGTAGCCGTCGGCATCGAGTTGCGCGCGCATGTACTGCTCGATTTCCTGCCAGATGGTCCAGCCGCGCGGGTGCCAGAACACCATGCCCGGCGCCTCGTCCTGCATGTGGAACAGGTCCAGCTGGCGACCGATGCGGCGGTGGTCGCGCTTCTCGGCTTCCTCGATCTGGTGCAGCCAGGCGTCCTGGTCCTCTTTTCGCGCCCAGGCCGTGCCGTAGATGCGCTGGAGCATCTCGTTCTTCGAGTCGCCGCGCCAGTAGGCGCCGGCCACCTTCATCAGCTTGAACACCTTCAGCCGCCCGGTGGAGGGCACGTGCGGCCCGCGGCACAGGTCGACGAAGTCGCCCTCGCGGTAGAGCGAGATCGGCTCGTTGGACGGGATCGAGGCGATGATCTCGGCCTTGTAGTGTTCGCCCAGCCCCTTGAAGAAGGCCACGGCCTCGTCGCGCGGCATCACCTCGCGCGAGACCGGGATGTCGCGCTTCGCGAGCTCGGCCATGCGCTTCTCGATGGCGACGAGATCCTCGGGCGTGAACGGCCGCTTCATCGAGAAGTCGTAGTAGAACCCGGTGTCGATGACCGGGCCGATGGTGACCTGCGCCTCGGGGAACAGCTCCTTCACCGCATACGCCAGCAGGTGCGCGGTGGAGTGGCGGATGATCTCCAGCCCGTCGGCGTCGCGATCGGTCACGATGGCGAGCGACGCATCGGCCTCGATGCGGTGCGAGGTATCCACCAGCCGCCCGTCGACCCGCCCGGCGAGCGCGGCGCGCGCGAGTCCCGCCCCGATCGACTGGGCGACCTCGGCCACGGTCACCGGCGCATCGAAGTGGCGGATGGAACCGTCGGGCAGGCGGATGTCGGGCATGGCGAGGTCTCGGCGAGGGCAGGATCCCGCCGCCCCGGGCCCCGGCGGGCCGCTGCGCCGCCGGGCGACCCCCGCGGCCGGCGAGGGCCTGCGATACGGGAATCCGGCGGGTGTGCAGGCGCTACGGACGCGCACTCGCCAAAACAGTCGATGATGCGGGCGCCACGGGCACCGAGTCAAGTTGACACACGCAGCCCAACAACTCCGCAGTGATGCTCGACGCAAGCGGCCCACGACCCCCTTCAGCCAGTTGGCTTGCGCCAGCCGCGGCCTGCAGCGCCCCCCTTGCCGAGACAGGCGGGCACGCGCAGCAACTACTCGATGACGATCTTCTGTTCGCGAATCACGCGGCCCCAGCGTTCATGCTGCTGGCGGATCCACCGGTCAGCCGTTATGGGCGTGCTGGCGACCGGTTCGAGACCCTGCTCGACCAGCCGCTCGCGCAGGTCGGGCTGCGCCAGCACCTTCTCGATCTCCGAGTGCACGCGGGCGACGACCGCGGAGGGCGTACGGGCCGGGGCCAGCATCGCGACCCAGACCTCGGCCTCGAAGCCTGGCAG
>CAIKXV010000274.1 GCA_903831455.1 uncultured Pseudomonadota bacterium
CCCGTTTTGTGCCTGGAGCGCGGCGCGCCCGATGCGGCGCCTGCGCCTCGGGCGGGTCAGACCCCGCCCCGCGTTCGGTGGCGCCGGGCTCGGCGATACTCCGGCGCGCTCGCCCGGAGTCCGGAACGGTTCCGGCCCCGCGTGTCCCACTCCCGCGTGTCCCACTCCCGCATGTCCCACTGCCGATTCCCGCCGCCGCACACCCGATGCAACTGTCCGATTTCGACTATCCGCTGCCCCCGGAACTGATCGCCCAGTCGCCGCCGGCCGAGCGCGCGGCCAGTCGCCTGCTGGTGGTCGGCGGGCCGGATGCGGCCTCGACGTCGGTGTTGCGCGACCGCCACTTCTCCGATCTCCCGTCGCTGCTCGATCCGGGCGACCTGATCGTGTTCAACGACACGCGCGTGATCCGCGCACGCCTGCACGGTCGGCGCGAGACCGGCGGGCGGGTGGAGGTACTGGTCGAGCGCCTGCTCGGTCACGACCTCGCGCTGGTCCACCTGAAGGCGAGCCACAAGCCAGCCCCGGGCGGGCGGCTGCTGTTCGAGCACGGGGTGGGCGCGACCATGATCGAGCGGCGGGACGCACTGTTCGTGCTGCGGTTCGACGGCGCGGACGGCGTGCTGGCGGTGCTCGACGCGCAGGGGCAGTTGCCGCTGCCACCGTACATCGAGCGCACGCCGCAGGCCGCCGACGAGACTCGCTACCAGACCGTGTTCGCGCGCGAACCCGGGGCCGTTGCGGCTTCCACCGCAGGGCTGCACTTCGACGAGGCGCTGCTGGCCGCACTTGCCCAGCGAGGCGTCGAGCGCGCGTTTCTCACGCTGCACATCGGGGCCGGTACGTTCCAGCCCGTGCGCACCGAGGACCTGTCGCAGCACCGCATGCATTCGGAGTGGTGGTCGCTGCCGCAGCAGACGGTCGATGCGATCGCGGCCACCCGCGCGCGCGGCGGCCGCGTCGTCGCAGTCGGCACGACCGTGGTGCGCACGCTGGAGACCGCGGCCCGCCTCTCGCCCGACGGCCGGCCGCGCGCGGGCAGCGGCGACACCGACCTGTTCATCACGCCCGGCTTCGAGTTCCGGGTGGTCGATCGCATGGTCACCAATTTCCACCTGCCGAAGTCGACGCTGCTGATGCTGGTGTCGGCCTTCGCCGGCGTGCAGCCCATCCGCGCCGCCTACGTCCATGCGGTCGAGCAGCGCTACCGGTTCTTCAGCTATGGCGACGCGATGCTGCTCACCCGCGCGCAGCCGGGCGCCTGAGGTCGGATCGCGCGCAGTGCCCACGCTGGCGGTCCCTCCCCGGCCCCACGGGCGCAGGTTCGACCTCTTCCGCGGACCCCGCGCGCAGGCGGGGCCGGCCTGTTCCGTCTCCCCGCGGGCGGCGTGGCCGAACTGTGTCTCGCCGCGGGCGTGGGCGTGGCTTAACGGGTACGCTACCCGCCCCCACCAAACCCCGGCAGCGCTCCCCGCGCCGGACGTATCCCGATGCCTCGCGTATCCGCGCACCGCCGCGCCCGCTACCCGTGGTTCGTGGCGATCCCCACCCGGTTCGCCGACAACGACGCGTACGGACACGTGAACAACGCCCACTACCACGCGTTCTTCGACACCGCGGTGTCGCTCTTCCTTGCGCGCGAGTGCGGCGCGGATTTCTCCGGGCCGCGGATCGACGCGATCGTCGAGAACCACTGCAGCTACCTGCGGCCGATCGCCTTTCCCGACACCGTGCATGCGGGCGTCGGACTCGGCGAGGTCGGGCGCAGCAGCGCGCGCTTCGAGATCGGCCTGTTCGCCAACGAGGACGATACGGCGAGCGCCCAGGGCTGGTTCGTGCAGGTCCGCTGCGATCGGGCCAGCGGCCAGCCGGTGGAGATCGAGGCCGACTGGCGCGCGGTGTTCGCGCGCCACGCGATCCGGGAGGGCGCATGAGCCTGAGGTTCGAGGTCCTGGCCGCCGACGGTCGTGCCCGACGCGGGCGGTTGCACCTGCCGCACGGCAGCGTGGAGACCCCGGCCTTCATGCCGGTGGGCACCTACGGCACGGTCAAGGCGATGAGTCCGCGCAACCTCGAGGAGGTCGGCGCGCAGATCTGCCTGGGAAACACGTTCCACCTGTGGTTGCGTCCCGGGCTGGAGGTCATCCGCGACCACGGCGGACTGCACCGATTCATGGGCTGGTCGCGCCCCATCCTCACCGATTCCGGCGGCTTCCAGGTGTTCAGCCTGGGCGACCTGCGGCGCCTCTCCGAGGAGGGCGTACGGTTCCGCTCGCCCGTCAACGGCGATGCCTGCTTCCTCACGCCCGAGATCTCGATGCAGATCCAGCAGGTGCTCGACTCGGACATCGTGATGTGCTTCGACGAGTGCACCCCCTGGCCGGTCACCGAACAGGCGGCGCGCGAGTCGATGGAACTGTCGCTGCGCTGGGCGCAGCGCAGCGTGCGCGAACACCGCGAGGTGCTGGGCAACCGCAACGCGCTCTTCGGCATCATCCAGGGCGGCATGTTCGAGCCGCTGCGGGAGCGTTCGCTCGAGGCGCTGGCACAGATGCCCTTCGATGGCTACGCGATCGGCGGGCTGTCGGTGGGCGAGCCCAAGGCGGACATGGCGCGCATCCTGCGCCACACCACGCCGCGCATGCCTGCCGACAAGCCCCGCTACCTGATGGGGGTGGGCACGCCGGCCGACATCCTCGATGCGGTACGGCAGGGCGTGGACATGTTCGATTGCGTGCTGCCGACCCGCAACGCGCGCAACGGCTGGCTCTACACGCGCCACGGCACGATCAAGCTGCGCAATGCGAGGCACGCGCGGGATACCGGCCCCGTCGACCCGACCTGCGACTGCTATACCTGCCGCCACTTCAGCCGCGCCTACCTGCACCACCTGCAGCGCGCGAACGAGATCCTCGGCGCGCACCTGAACACCCTGCACAACCTGCACGCCTTCCAGACGCTGATGCGCGAGATCCGCGAGGCGATCGAGCAGGGGCGGCTCGACCGCCTGGAGTGGGGGGGTGCTGCGACCGACGAACTCCCGCCGGCCGAGGGGCCGGCCGCCCCGCCGGCGGGCGCGGAGGACGCGTGATCCCGGTCGGGCGGTGCGGCGAGGCGCCGTCCCCCGCCGCCGGTCTTCCCGGGAGGGCCGACGGGTGAGCCGCGGGGTTCGCTCGCCGTGCATCCATCTGTGCCGATTTCCCGCCCCCGAGGGCTGGTGCGAGGGTTGTGGCCGCACCCGCGAGGAGGCCAACGCCTGGTTCAAGCTGACGCCCTTCCAGCGGGGCCGGATCGAGCGCTCGCTGGCCGAGCGCCTGGCGCGTATCCGCGCCCGCCGCGGCGACCACGGCTAGACGACCCGCGCAAACGGGCCCGGCGTCAGGATCGGCCCCGCGCCCGCCACACGCGCAGTCGGCGCGGCGGAGGGCGTGCACGCCCGGGATGCTAAGATCGCGCGATTTTGCACGGTGCGGCAGACCGGTGGGCAGGCGGTGCGCGCAATGCGGCGCGCAGGCGCGGGCCGGCGCGGGCAGCCGCCGAACCAGAGGAGCAGACGGTGTTCATCAGCAATGCGTGGGCGCAGGGCGCCGCGGGCTCGGGCCAGATGGATTTCCTCGGCCTGATGCCGATCATCCTGATGTTCGTGGTGCTGTACTTCCTGCTGATCCGGCCCCAGCTCAAGCGGGCCAAGGAGCACAGGAACATGATCGCGGCCCTGCAGAAGGGTGACGAGGTCGTCCTCGGTGGCGGCGAACTGGGTCGGATCGTGAAGATCGGTGACAACTACCTGACGGTGGAAATCGCCGAGGGCGTCCAGATCCTGCTGCAGAAGCCGGCGATCCAGGCCGTGCTGCCCAAGGGCACGATCAAGGCCGCGCTCGACTGACGAGCGCCCCCGCGGCCCTACCGGTCGCGGGCACGACGGGCCGGCCGTTCGGCAGCCGGCCGTCGATCCCAGGCTCATCGCGCGGCTGTCGCGCACAGGACTCCCCATGAATCGGTATCCGATCTGGAAGTACACCCTGATCGCGGTCGTGCTGCTGATCGCGGCGCTGTACACGCTGCCCAACTTCTTCGGCGAAGCGCCCGCGCTGCAGGTGTCGCCGCTGCGGGCGACGCTCAAGGCCGACGCGGCGCTGCTGCAGAAAGCCACGGACGCGCTGGGGCAGGAGAAGATCGCGCCGCAGTCCGCGGTGGCCGAGGGCGGGAGCCTGCGCCTGCGCTTCGCCGACACCGATACGCAGCTGCGCGCGAAGGACGTGATCGAGCGTGCGGTCGGCGAGGGCTACATCGTCGCGCTGAACCTCGTCTCCAATTCGCCGGGCTGGCTCGCCAGCGTCCGGGCGATGCCGATGTACCTGGGTCTCGACCTGCGCGGCGGCGTGCACTTCCTGTTGCAGCTCGACATGAAGGCGGCGGTCGGCAAGCAGCTCGATGGCTACATCACCGACGTTCGCAACCGGTTGCGCGAGGACAAGATCGCCTCGGCCGGCATCGCGCGCGAGGGCCAGTCGCTGATCATCCGGTTTCGCGATGCGGGCGCCCGCGACAAGGCGCTGGCGCTGCTCGGCAAGTCCATGCCCGACCTGGTGCTGCGCGAGGTCGACGAGGGCAGCGAGGCGCGCATCGTGGCCACGGCCCGGCCCGAGGCGATCAAGCGCTCCCAGGAACTCGCGCTGCAGCAGAACATCGGCACGCTGCGCAACCGGGTGAATGAACTGGGTGTGTCCGAGCCGGTGATCCAGCAGCAGGGCGCCGACCGCATCGTCGTGCAGTTGCCCGGGGTGCAGGATACGGCCAAGGCCAAGGACATCCTCGGGCGGACCGCCACGCTCGAGATCCGGATGGTGGCCGAGGACCTGACCGATCCGGCCACGCTGCAGCAGGCGGCTGCCGGCAACGTGCCCTTCGGCACCGAGTACTACGTCGAGCGCAATGGCGCCCCGCTGCTGGTGCGGCGCACGCCGGTGCTGACCGGCGAGCGGCTGACCGACGCGCAGCCCGGCTTCGACGGGCAGACCGGCGAGCCGGCGGTGCACCTCACGCTCGATTCGCAGGGCGCGCGCATCTTCCAGCAGGTCACGCGGGAGAACGTGAACCGCCGGATGGCGATCCTCCTGATCGAGAAGGGCTCGGCCGAGGTCGTGACCGCGCCGGTCATCCGCACCGAGATCGGGGGTGGTCGCGTCCAGATCAGCGGCCGCATGACCACCACCGAGGCCCGCGATGTCGCCCTGCTGCTGCGAGCCGGCGCGCTCGCCGCGCCGATGGAGATCATCGAGGAGCGCACGGTCGGCCCCAGCCTGGGCGCGGACAACATCGCGCGCGGCATCGATTCCACCCTCGTCGGCTTCCTGCTGGTCACCTTGTTCATGTGCGTGTACTACCGGATCTTCGGGGCGATCGCGATCGCCGCGCTGGGCGCCAACCTGCTGCTGCTGGTGGCCCTGCTGTCCATGCTGCAGGCGACGCTGACGCTGCCGGGCATCGCAGGCATTGCGCTCACGCTGGGCATGGCGATCGACGCGAACGTGATCATCAACGAGCGCATCCGCGAGGAGATCCGCAACGGGTCCACGCCGCAGGCGGCGATCACGGCGGGCTACGATCGGGCGTTCGACGCGATCCTGGACGCCAACGTCACCACGCTGATCGCCGGCTTCGCGCTGTTCTGGCTGGGCTCGGGGCCGATCCGCGGCTTCGCGGTCACGCTGTGCCTGGGCATCTTCACCACCCTGTTCAGCGCGGTGACCGTCTCGCGTGCGCTGGTCAACCTTACCTACGGGCGCCGCCGCAAGGTCGAGCGCCTCGCGGTCTGAGTCTTCGGACCCACGGAGTCGGACATGCTCGAAATCTTCCGGATGAAGCGCGCGCTTCCGTTCATGGCGAACGCGAAGCCGTGGTTCGCGGTGTCGGTGATCGCCGTCGTCCTGTCCTGGGCGGCGATCGGCCTGCGGGGACTGAACCTCGGCATCGACTTCACCGGGGGCACGGTGATCGAAGTGTCCTACCCGGCCTCGATCGAGGTGGAAGCCGTGCGGCAGAAACTGGCTACCGTCGACCTCGGCGATGCGATCGTGCAGAACTTCGGCAGTTCGCGCGAGGTGCTGATCCGGGTGCCGGTCAAGCCCGGGGTGACCAGCGCGCAGCTCTCCGAGACCGTGCTCGCCGCGCTGCGCGAGCGCGAGCCGAAGGTGGAGATGAAGCGGGTGGAGTTCGTCGGGCCCCAGGTCGGGGACGAACTGCTCTGGGACGGCCTGCTGGCCCTGGTCGTGGTCAGCCTGGGCATCATGGGCTACCTCGCCATCCGCTTCGAGTGGAAGTTCTCGATCGGGGCGGTCATCGCCACCTTCCATGACGTGTCGATCATCTTCGGCCTGTTCGCGCTGTTCCAGTGGAACTTCGACCTGACGGCACTCGCCGCGGTGCTGGCGATCCTGGGCTACTCGGTCAACGACACCGTGGTCACGTTCGACCGCATCCGCGAGAACTTCCGCCGCATGCGTCGGGGCACGGTGAGCGACATCATCGACGACGCGATCACCAACACCCTGTCGCGGACCATCCTCACCGGCACCACCACCCTGATGATGGTGCTGGCGATCCTGTTCTTCGGCGGCGACGTGCTCTACTACTTCTCGCTGGCGCTGGCCATCGGCATCCTGGTGGGCATCTACTCGTCGATCTTCGTCGCCAGTGCCGTGACCTACTGGCTGGGCATCTCCCGCGAGGATTTCATCCGCCCCGAGCGCAAGACGCAGGACGCGCAGGTCTGAGGCGACGGCGGTGGAAACCCTCTGGGCGCTCGCGCTGCAGGCCTTCGACGTGCTCGTCCACCTCGACGACTACCTGGCGTGGGTCGTCGAGCACTACGGCGCATGGATCTACCTGCTGCTGTTCGTGATCGTGTTCTGCGAGACCGGGCTGGTCGTCACCCCGTTCCTGCCGGGCGATTCGTTGCTGTTCGTGGCCGGCACGCTGGCGGCCGCCGGCGGCATGAACGTGCACCTGCTGGTGCTGCTGCTCATCATCGCCGCCATCCTGGGCGACGCGGTCAACTACCACATCGGGCGCTGGGCGGGACCGCGCATGTTCCGGGGCGAGCCGTGGTGGGGCAGTCGCCTCTTCCGCCCCGAACACCTGGCGCGGACGCAGGCGTTCTACGAACGCTACGGTGGCAAGACGATCGTGATCGCGCGCTTCATCCCGATCGTGCGCACCTACGCGCCGTTCGTGGCGGGCGTCGCCCGAATGGCCTACCCGCGGTTTGCCGCCTACAACATCTCCGGTGCGCTGCTGTGGGTGCTGTCGCTCACCTACGCCGGCTACTGGTTCGGCAACCTGCCGTGGATCCGCGACAACCTGTCGCTGGTCATCGTGGGCATCATCGTGCTGTCGATCCTGCCTGCGGTCGTCGAGGTGCTGCGCGCCCGCGCCGCCGGCCGCCGCGAACGGCGCATCGCCTGACGCGACCGCGCGCGGCGGACGGGTCCCCTTCGCCGACTGGGGCCGGCAGGACGCCGGCAGGGACCGGCACGACCTTCGCCTCGATGAACGGCCGGCGAGGGCGGTCGCTGCACCGTCGCGGCGAGCCCGGTGCAGCCGTCCCCCGCGTGATCGATCGCCGACGCGATCGGCTACCCGGGCGCGCGGTGGGCGACTCGCCGGTCAGTTGAGCGCGCGGGCGAGCGCGCGCCGGTAGCGGGACACCAGTTCGGCGTGGGCGGGTTCGGCGGCCAGCAGGTCGAAGATGCTGATCATCGTGCGTCGCCCGGCGTCGTCCTCGAAGCGGCGATTGCGCCCGACGAGTTCGAGCAGGTGCTCGAGCGCGGCTTCGTACTGGCCGGCCGCGACGCGCTGGCGCGCGAGTGCGAGTCGCGCTTCATGGTCGTCGGCGTTGGCCTGGAGCCGGGATTCGAGCGCGCCGAGGTCGGCGCCCGTCGAGGGCTGGAGGGCGAGGCGCGCCAGCACCGGCGCAGCCCAGCTCTCGCGCGGGGTGAGCGGCTGCAGCCGGGCGGCGAGCGCATGCGCATCGTCCAGGCGGTTCGCGTCGAGCAGCAGGCCGATCAGGTCGATGCGCGCGCGCTCGAGGCGCGGGTCGAGGTCGAGTGCGCGCTGCAGGTCCTCGATCGCGCCTTCGGTGTCGCCTCCAGCCGCGCGGGCCATCGCCCTCTGGCGCAGGAGGTCGGCCTCCGATGGCAGTAGTCGCTCGATGAAGGCGCGGACCTGGGCGGGTGGAAGCGCCCCGGAGAATTCGTCGACCTGCACGCCGTCGACGAAGGCCTTCACCAGCGGAATGCCGCGAATGCCGAACTGCGCGGCAAGCTGCGGCTCGGCCTCGGTATCGACCTTGGCCAGGAGGAACCGCCCGGCGTACTCGGTCGCGAGCTGCTCGAGCACCGGCTTGAGGACGCGACAGGGGCCGCACCATGCCGCCCAGAAGTCGACCAGGACCGGCCTTCGGTGGGATTCCGCGATCACGTGCTCGTCGAAGGTGGCCAGTCCGACATCGAGGCTGTGCGAAGCAGGTGTGTCCATGAGGGGGCGTACGGTCGGCAGGAAGGGCAGGGGGAGAAGACGCGTTCCCGATTGTCGCTCATCGTCCCGGAGCGGCACTCGCGACGGTCGCGCGTTCCGCGGGTGGATGGCCCGCGCAGGCGCAACGCCCGACGCGTCGATCGGGGACGTCCGGGGTTCGATCCGCCCGAAGCGGGATCTTCGCGCTCGCTGCCGCGGCAAGGCCCGGCGCACGGGTGCGGTCCCGCCGGTCGCGTCCGGCGAGCGCGCGGCGAGGGCAGAGGGGATCGACCGACCCGCAGCGGATCTTTCCGCAGGCGAAAGTGCCCGGCGAATGCGGGGCACCCGCCCCTGCGCCGGCTGCCGTCCGGCGCACTCGTCCGGTGCACTCGTCCGGCGCACTCATTCGACGACCGGCAGGCCGGCCGCCCCCCGGGCAGCGCGGCGCGCGATGGGGATCAGACCAGCCGGGCGAGTTCCGCGGCCTTGCCGGTGTAGTCGGCCGGGGTGAGCGCGAGCAGGCGATCACGCGCCTCGGCCGGCAGGTCGAGGCTGCCGATGAAACCTTGCAGGTCGGCCTGCGTCATGTGTCCCTTGCCACGGGTGAGTGCCTTGAGCTGTTCGTAGGGCTCGGGCAGGCCGTAGCGGCGCATGACCGTCTGGATCGCCTCGGCGAGCACTTCCCAGGCGCCGTCCAGATCGGCGGCGAGTGCGGCCGGGTTGGCGGCCAGCTTGGCGAGTCCCCGCAGGCAGGAGTCCCAGGCGAGCAGCGTGTGCCCGAGCGCGACCCCGAGGTTGCGCAGCGAGGTCGAGTCGGTGAGGTCCCGCTGCCAGCGCGACACCGGCAGCTTCTCGGCGAGGTGGCGCAGCATCGAGTTGGCCAGGCCGAGGTTGCCCTCGGAGTTCTCGAAGTCGATCGGGTTGACCTTGTGCGGCATGGTCGACGAACCCACCTCGCCTTCCTTGACCTTCTGCGTGAAGTACCCCAGCGAGATGTAGCCCCAGATGTCGCGATCGAGGTCGATCACCACCGTGTTGGCGCGGGCGAAGGCATCGAGCAGTTCGGCCAGGCCGTCGTGCGGCTCGATCTGCGTGGTGTAGGGGTTCAGTTCCAGCCCGAGCCGCTCGGTGAAGTCACCCGCGAACTTCTCCCAGTCGATCTCCGGGTAGGCGACGCGGTGGGCGTTGTAGTTGCCGACCGCGCCGTTGATCTTGCCCTGCACCGGCACGTGCACGATGCGCTCGCGCGCCACGCGCAGGCGCCAGGCGAAGTTGGCCATCTCCTTGCCCAGGGTAGACGGCGAGGCCGGCTGGCCGTGGGTACGGGAGAGCATCGCGAGGTCGGCGTGCTCGTGCGCCAGTTCGCGCAGCCGGGCGATCAGCCGGTTGAGCAGCGGCAGCAGGACCTGCTCGCGCGCGGTGCGCACCATCAGTGCGTAGGACAGGTTGTTGATGTCCTCGGACGTGCAGGCGAAGTGGATGAAGTTGCAGGCCGGCGCGATCTCGGCATCGCCGGCGAAGCGCTGCTGCAGCCAGTACTCCACGGCCTTCACGTCGTGGTTGGTGCGCGATTCGATCGCCTTCACCGCCTCGGCATCGGCCAGCGAGAACTCGCGCACCGCCGCGTCGAGCCGGCCGATGGCATCGGGACTGAAGGCGGGCAACTCGGGAATCAGCGGTTCCGCGGCCAGCGCCTTCAGCCACTCGATTTCCACGAGCACGCGGTTGCGGATGAGCGCAGCCTCGGAGAAGTGCGCCTGCAGCGCCTCCACCTTGGCCGCATAGCGGCCATCGAGCGGCGAGAGGGCGGAGAGTGCGGAAGTCGGCATGTCGTCCTGTCGTCCTGTCGTCCGGGTGTCCCGTGGTCCGGACATCCCGCCGGCCGGGTGTCTTGTCGTCCGGTTGTCCCGACGGCCGGAAGCCCCACGGGAGGGGTTGCCCCGGGGGCCGGATCGTAGCACGGCGCCTCGAGCCCCCTCGGTCCGCCGCTCGCCCGCTGCCCGGCCGTCGTCCCGCGGGCGGCTCGCCCATCCGTGCCCGCGTTCGCCGGCACCCGCCCACGCCGCGGGGCGGCGTGTCCCGGCGGGCACCTGAGCCTTCCGGCGTGCGCCGCGACCGCCTGTCCTCGATCAACGCTCCGCCAGCTCGACCAGCGTCGCGGCGAGCACGCGTGCACCCGCGGTGAGGTCGGCCGGGTCGGCATGCTCGGCTTCGTTGTGGCTGATGCCCCGCTCGCAGGGCACGAACACCATGCCGGTCGGGCACAGCGAGGCCATGTAGAGCGCATCGTGCGTCGCCCCCGAAGGCAGGCGCAAGCTGGGCAGTCCCAGTGCGCGCGCCGATCGCTCGACGGTGTCGGCGACGTGGGCGGCGAAGCGCACGGGCGCATCGGCCAGCGTGCGCCGGACGCGCACGGCGCAGTGCCGTGCCTGCGCGCGGCACGTGGGCTCGACGGCATCGCCGAGCCGGGCCAGTGTGTCGGCGTCAGGGTGTCGCAGGTCGACGGTGAACAGCACGTGACCCGGCACCGAATTCGGTGAATCCGGCGAGACACGCAGGCGTCCGACCGTGAACCGGGTGACGTCCTGCGGGTCGGCAGCCAGTTGCTGGAGCGCCGCGATCATCGACAGCGCCTCGCGCAGCGCATCGCGGCGAGTGGAGAGAGGAGCGGTGCCGGCATGCGCGCTTTCGCCCTCCACCTCGATCTCGAACCATTGCATGCCCTGTATGCCGGTCACCACGCCGATCGGGCAGCCTGCCGTCTCGAGCACCGGCCCCTGCTCGATGTGGGCTTCCACATACGCCGCGGGGGCCAGTCCGAACGGCCGATGGATCACCGCCGGTGCGGCCGCGCGGGTGGCCGCGAGCGTGTCGGACAGCGCATCGGCGAGCCGTACGCCCTGGGCATCCCGGATGTCGAGTACCTCGTCGAGCGATCTCGCGCCGGCGTGGACCATCGAGCCCATCGTGCACGGCGCGAAGCGCCCGCCCTCCTCGTTGCTCCAGGCCACCACCTCGATCGGCCGACGCGTCCGGATGCCGGCGGCGTCGAGCGCCTCGAGCACCTCCACGCCGGCGAGCACGCCGTAGATCCCGTCGAAGCGGCCACCGCGTGGCTGGCTGTCCATGTGGCTGCCGGTGAGCACGGCGGGCGCCTGCGGTTCGAGCCCGCCGCGCCGCAGGAACAGGTTGCCGATCGGATCGCAGGCGATGTCCCAGCCGCGCGCGACCGCGTATCCGACCAGCAGCTCGCGCGCGCGGATGTCCTCGGCCGAGAAGGCGGCGCGATTGACGCCATTCCCCGGGATGGCGCCGATGCAGGCGAACCGGGCGAGTCGGTCCTGCAGGCGATCGCCGTCGATCGCGGCGGCGGCGGCGAGCGAGGGCCCGCGCATCAGCGCGCCGCTCCGGCGGGGCCGTAGCTCGACCCCCCGCAACCGCGGTCGAACAACGGGTGCGTGACGTGCGACATCCGCGGTTGCGCGGGCGGGCCGTCAGTCGGCCTTGATGCCCGCCTCGCGGATCAGCTTGCCCCAGGTCGAGAGGTCGGTGGCCACCAGCTCCCGCAGCTGCTCGGGCGTGCTCGACTGCGGCTCGAGCCCGAGCTCGACGTAGCGGTTTCGCACCTCGGGCGCACCCACTGCCTTGACGACCTCGGCGTTGAGGCGGGTGATGATCTCGCGCGGCGTCGCCGCGGGGGCGAACAGGGCGAACCAGTTGTTGGCGGTGAAGCCGGGCAGGCCCGATTCGGCGATGGTCGGCACATCGGGCAGCGAGGCCACGCGGCGCGAGGTGGCTACCGCCAGCGCGCGTACCTTGCCCGACCGGATGTTGCCAAGCGAGGGTGCGACGCTGTCGAAGAGCAGGGAGACGTGGCCTCCGAGCAGGTCGACGTTGGCCGGACCACTGCCCTTGTAGGGGACATGGACGAAGTCCGTCTTCGACTGCGCGCGGAACAGTTCCTGTGCGAGGTGGGATACGGTCGCGTTGCCGTGCGAGGCGAAGGACAACTGGCCCGGGCGCTTGCGCAGCAGCGCGAGCAGGTCGCGCACCGACTTCACCGGCAGCGACGGATGCATCACCAGCACCAGCGGCGAATTGGCTACCAGCGAGATCGGCGCGAGGTCCTTCTGCAGGTCGTAGCCGATCTTCGGCGTGAGCACCATGCTGATCGCGTGGCTCGTGGCGGTACCCATCAGGATCGTGTAGCCATCGGGCGCCGCGCGGGCGGCGGCCTCCGCGCCGATGTTGCCGCCGGCCCCGGCCCGGGTCTCGATGACCACCGGCTGGCCCAGCGCATCGGCGAGCCGCGGCGCGATCACGCGCGCCGTGGTGTCGAGCGCGCCCCCCGGCGGGAACGGCGTGATCATGCGCAGCGGCTTGACTGGCCAGCCCTGGGCGGCTGCACCGGTAGCCATGCACAGCAGCGCGCCGGCGACGAGGGTCGCGGACGAACCCGGACGGCATCGGAGTCCCTCGGCAGGGGCGGCGTGGACGGCGGGCATCCGGGAGAGGATGAAACGGGCGAGCGTGGTCACCATCGTGAAAGGGGAGGGGAGTGTCATCGTCGGTCCTCTGGGGCGGCGGCGGGCGGTGAGGGGCGGTGAAGGGCGGTGCGGGACTGTGCAGGGCGGAGCAGGGGAAGGGCGGGTGCAGCCTGCCCGACGGGTACGGGGCGCGCCCGCCGGCGTTGCGCGGCGCAGGCGACCATGGGTTCGCCGGGCGGCTCGCGATGCGCGTCGCCCGGGTCCACGGCTGCACGATCCGCGGCCGCGCCCCCGGCGCGAGGATAGACGTGCGCGTCGGTCTGCGGTGCTGCACGCGCGCGTCCAGTGCGCAGGCCTGGCAATCCGCGTGCCGGCCGAGCGCTCCCGTGCGGCGCCGTCGCCTGTCGCCGCGACGGGTCTTGCGCGACCGCAGGGGCGCCGGCGGTTGCGGCGAGTGCCTCCGCGCCGATCGCCCGTCGCGCCGCCGCGGCCCGTCCGAGGGGGCGCACGAGGGCCTTCCGCAGCCCGGGCGCCACCCGCCCGCCCGGCATGCCCGCGGAGGTCAGGCGATCACGGCCCCTCCGAGGCAGACCTGGGACTCGTAGACCACGACCGACTGGCCGGGGGTCACGGCCCACTGCGGCTCGGAGAACGCGACCTCCAGGGCCTGCGAGCCCACGCGATCGAGCGAGCAGGCGACATCGGCCTGCCGATAACGGATCCGGGCCGAGTAGACCCAGTGCGGGTGCGGAGGCTCGCCCGCGATCCAGCTGGGGTCGACCGCACGGAGCCGCTCGGAGTAGAGCGCGGGATGATCGTGACCGCGCACCACGTAGAGCACGTTGCTCGCGAGATCCTTGCGCGCGACATACCAGGCGTCGCCGTCATTGCCCATGCCGGCACGCCCCCCGATGCCCAGCCCCTGGCGCTGGCCGATCGTGTAGTAGGTGAGCCCGATGTGCTCGCCCACGGGCTTTTCGTCGAGCGTGCGCATCTCGCCCGGCGTGCGCGGCAGGTAGCGGTTGAGGAACTCGCGGAAGGGGCGCTCGCCGATGAAGCAGATCCCGGTGGAATCACGCTTCCCGGCGACCGGCAGGCCCTCTCGCCGGGCGATCTCGCGCACCTCGCGCTTGTAGAGCCCGCCCAGGGGGAACAGCGCGCGCGCGAGCTGTGACTGGTCCAGCCGGTGCAGGAAGTAGGTCTGGTCCTTCGTTCCGTCCTCGGCCCGGAGCAGTTCGTGGCGCCCCTCCCGCTCGCGCACCCGGGCGTAATGGCCGGTGGCGATGCAGTCGGCGCCCAGCGACAGCGCGTGGTCGAGGAACGCGCGGAACTTGATCTCGGCATTGCACAGCACGTCCGGATTGGGCGTGCGGCCCGCCTGGTACTCGGCGAGGAAACTGGAAAAGACCCGCTCGCGGTATTCCGCCGCGAAATTCACCTGATCGATCTCGATGCCGATGCGCTCTGCGACGGCGACCGCATCGACGAGATCCTCGCGCGAACTGCAGTAGTCGTCGGTGTCGTCATCCTCCCAGTTCTTCATGAACAGGCCGATGACGTTCCAGCCCTGCTGCTTGAGCAGCAGCGCGGCCACCGATGAGTCCACGCCGCCGGACATCCCGACGACCACGGTCCTGCCCTTCACGATGTCTGCTCCACGGTGGCGATGGCGACGCCGTGCTGGCGCGCCGCAGGGGTTCAGCGGTAATGGTGCAGCAGTTCGAGCGGGTAGCGGTGTCCGGCGAGGTGGTCCTCGACGCATTGCAGCAGCAGGGGGCTGCGATGCCGGTCCCGGCCGCTGCGGATCTCGTCCGGGGTCTGCCAGAGCGCGCGCACGATGCCGTCGTCCAGGCGGCGCGCCGGGTCGTGGCCGACCACCTCGCCGGCGAACGCGAAGCGCAGGTAGGTCAGCCCGAGTTCGGCGACCGGCAGGCTGTACACGCCCACGAGGCTCGTCGGGCGGAAGTGGTAGCCGGATTCTTCCAGCGTCTCGCGGACCACGGCGTCGAGCAGGGTCTCGCCGGGCTCCCAGTGCCCCGCGGGCTGGTTCAGGCGCAGCCCTGTCGACGTGTGCTCCTCGATCAGGAGGAACCGTCCGTCGCGTTCGACCAGGGCCGCGACGACGACATTGGGCTTCCAGACGTCCTGGGCCATGCGGGGGTGACTCCGCTCCTCCGCCCGGCGCGGGTGGCGGGCGCACAAAAAAGAAAAGCGGGGCTTGCGCCCCGCTTCCCGCTGCGAGCTCGAGGCTCGCGGGCGATTACTTCTTGTCGGCCTTCTTCTCGGCCTTCTTCTCTTCTTTCTTCGGCTCGGCGGCCACGACGATCGACGAGGCGGTCACGGCGGCGAAGAGGCCAGCGAAGAGGGCGGCAAGCAGCTTTTTCATGGTTTTTTCCTTCAAGGTTGGACTGATCAGTACAACTGCCGAGGACATCGGCATCGTCAATAACGAACCCTCGCGGGATCGGTTGACAGCGTGGAGACTCGCAGACCGTGCCTGGCGGGTGTACTGCCTGACAAAACCGTACGGGTCGTCCGTTCGAGTCGGGAATCCTCGGAAAGTTCCCTGACTCGGCGGACAATATTACACGCTCGCGCGTCACTCGATGTGAAATTTACCCGACACGCCTGACTGTCAGCCAGACGTGACAGGTGGCGAATCGATGCGCGCCGCCAGGGGGCCGATGGCCGGCATCCACGGTCTGGCCGCGCCGACCGACTGCGCGGCGACCCGGCGGGGGCGAGGGGGCGACGAGGGATGGGCTCGATGCAGGGGCGAGCACACGCGCCGCCCGCTCGCCGAGCGGGCGCCTTCCGGCGAGCGCCGGGACATCCCGCCGGGTTCGATTCAGCGGCACCCCGGGCGCCGCAACCGTGGCGGCTTCCGACGCCCGGGGCCAGCGGCGGCGCTCAGCCCGCGCGCTGGATGTTGGACGCCTGCTTGCCCTTCTGGCCCTGGGTGACCTCGAAGGTCACCTTCTCGCCTTCCTTGAGCGTCTTGAACCCGTTCATGTTGATCGCGGAGAAATGCGCGAACAGGTCCTCGCTGCCGTCGTCGGGTGTGATGAAGCCGTAGCCCTTCGAGTCGTTGAACCACTTCACGGTGCCCGTTGCCATGAGTCACGTCCTCTTGCGGTCTGCGTCGTTCCAGCGCGAAGCAACTGCCTCGGGGCCTGTGACCCTCGTGCGCCGGGACTGGAACGTGTGCCCGCCCGCGTGTTCCGAGCCCCGGCACAAGGCAGGGACCGGACCCGGGGCGCCCAAGAGCGCGAGGACCGCCAGACTGTGACTTTGTACGCCCGCGACGGGAGGCTCGTCAAGCGTTCGCCACGCTCGATCCGGATGCGCGCTACACGGGCGCCCGCCCTTGCAGTTTCCGTCACTTGGTCCAGAATGGAGTCATTCGGTCTCCAGGGACACCGGTGGTGACGCGACTCGAGGCAGCCCCAGGGCAGTGCGGCGCGATCGACCGGCGGTCTTTCGACTCACGGCACTCACGGTTCAGGCGATGGCAGCGCAGGGTTCTGACGGCACGATCCTCGAGACGACCCGGGCTCGCGTCAAGCCGCCGCCGCTGTTCAAGGTGCTCCTGCTCAACGACGACTACACGCCGATGGATTTCGTCGTGGCCGTCCTGCAGTCGGTCTTCGCCATGACGCGCGAACGCGCCACCCAGGTCATGCTGAAGGTCCACCACGAGGGCATGGGCGTTTGCGGCGTGTATCCTCGTGATCTGGCCGAATCGAAGGTCGAACAGGTGCTGGCCTTCGCCCGCAAGCACCAGCATCCGCTGCAGTGCGTGATGGAAGAGAACTAGATGATTGCCCAGGAACTCGAAGTCAGCCTCCACATGGCCTTCATGGAGGCCCGGCAGAAGCGCCACGAATTCATCACCGTGGAGCACCTGCTGCTTGCGCTGCTGGACAACCCCTCGGCCTCCGAGGTGCTCAAGGCCTGCGTGGTCGATATCGAGGATCTGCGCAAGGCGCTCGCCGAGTTCGTCGCCGAGCACACCCCGGTGGTCAACGGCGAGAACGTCGACACCCAGCCCACGCTGGGCTTCCAGCGCGTGATCCAGCGGGCGATCCTGCACGTCCAGTCCTCCGGCAAGAAGGAGGTCACGGGCGCCAACGTGCTCGTCGCGATCTTCGGGGAGAAGGATTCCCACGCCGTCTACTTCCTGCACCAGCGCGGGGTGAACCGCCTCGACGTGGTCAACTTCATCTCCCACGGCATCAGCAAGGCGCAGCAGAACCCGCAGCCCGCCAAGACCGAAGGCGAGGGCGAGCCCGAAGCCGAGCAGCAGTCCGGCGGCGCTCTCGAGGCCTACACCGTCAACCTCAACCAGCAGGCGCTCGCGGGCAAGGTCGATCCGCTCATCGGTCGCGAGCGCGAGGTCGAGCGCGTGATCCAGACGCTGTGCCGGCGGCGCAAGAACAACCCCCTGCTCGTCGGCGAGGCCGGCGTGGGCAAGACCGCCATCGCCGAGGGGCTCGCACGGCGCATCGTCGAGGGCGAGGTGCCGGACATCCTGCGCAAGTCGCAGGTCTACTCGCTCGACATGGGCTCGCTGCTGGCGGGCACCAAGTACCGTGGCGACTTCGAACAGCGCCTGAAGGCGGTGCTCAAGCAGCTCGTCGACAACCCCGCCTCGATCCTGTTCATCGACGAGATCCACACCCACATCGGCGCGGGCGCCGCCTCGGGCGGCACGCTGGATGCCTCGAACCTGCTCAAGCCGGCGCTGGCCGCCGGGCAGTTGAAGTGCATCGGGGCCACCACCTACACCGAGTACCGCGGGGTCTTCGAGAAGGACCACGCGCTGTCGCGCCGGTTCCAGAAGATCGACGTGCCCGAGCCCAGCGTCAGCGAGACGGTCGAGATCCTGCGCGGTCTCAAGAGCCGCTTCGAGTCCCACCATGGGGTGAAGTACACCGCGGCGGCGCTCACCAGCGCGGCTGAACTCTCCGCGCGCTTCATCAACGACCGCCACTTGCCCGACAAGGCGATCGACGTCATCGACGAGGCGGGGGCTGCCCAGCGCATCCTCCCGCGCACGCGCCAGCGCAAGGTCATCGGCAAGCACGAGATCGAGGAGATCGTCGCGAAGATCGCGCGCATCCCCCCGCGCAACGTCTCCTCCGACGACCGCACCGCGCTTCGCAACCTCGACCGCGACCTTCGCGCAACCGTGTTCGGCCAGGACCGCGCGATCGACGCGCTGGCCACGGCCATCAAGATGGCCCGCGCCGGGCTGGGCAACCCGCAGAAGCCGATCGGCTGCTTCCTGTTCAGCGGTCCCACCGGGGTCGGCAAGACCGAGGTCGCCCGCCAGCTCGCCTACACCATGGGGGTGGAGCTGATCCGCTTCGACATGTCCGAGTACATGGAGCGCCACTCGGTGTCGCGGCTGATCGGTGCGCCGCCCGGCTATGTCGGGTTCGATCAGGGCGGTCTGCTCACCGAAGCGGTCACCAAGCATCCCTACGCGGTGGTGCTGCTCGACGAGATCGAGAAGGCGCACGGCGACGTGTTCAACATCCTGCTGCAGGTGATGGACCACGGCACGCTCACCGACAACAACGGACGCAAGGCGGACTTCCGCAACGTCGTGCTGGTGATGACCACCAATGCCGGCGCCGAGGCCCTGAACCGCACCTCGATCGGTTTCACCACCGCGAAGCAGGGCGGCGACGAGATGGCCGACATCAAGCGGCTGTTCACGCCCGAGTTCCGCAACCGCCTGGACGCGATCATCTCGTTCGAGCCGCTGTCGCGCGAGGTCATCCTCAAGGTGGTCGACAAGTTCCTGATGCAGCTCGAGGGCCAGCTCGCCGAGAAGAAGGTGGACATCACCTTCACGCCCGCGCTGCGCGATCACCTCGCGGAGAAGGGCTTCGATCCGCTGATGGGCGCGCGCCCGATGGCGCGGCTGATCCAGGACACCATCCGCAAGGCGCTGGCCGACGAACTGCTGTTCGGCCGCCTGGTCGATGGCGGCCGGGTTACCGTCGGCATCGACGACGAGGACCGTGTGCAGTTGCTGTTCGACGAAGCCGAGCCGCCTTCCCCGCCTGCGCAACCGACCGACGAGCTCGCGGAACCCGCTGCCTGAGGCGCTCCGGCCGTCCCCCGAACGCCGCCCGTTCCCGGGACGCCGGTCGTCCCTGGCGGGCGAGCCCTGGCCGTGGCCCGGGCGCCGGCCGGGTGGGCAACTCGTGCGCGGGCGCCGATGCTCGCCGGATGGCCGCACCGAGTCGGCGCGCGGGGCGAGTCGGCCCGCGGTCGCGGGTCACGGCGCCATCGATCCTCCGCATCGGCGCGCCTGGCCGCCTCGCACGGCGCGCTCGCGCGAGGCGGACGCGAGCGCCCGCCGATCAGCCCAGCGCGTCCGCCCAGATGTTGCGGGCCCACGCGTAGGCGTACTGCCCCTCGAGTTCGGTGCGTCCCGGCGACAGGCCGCCCGCACCCGGCACCGGCACCAGGGTCTTCTGCTTCGGGTCGTACTTGTGCACCGAGGCGACATGCACGGCCTCGGTGGTGGTGAGGAAGCTGTAGCAGGTGTTCGCGATGATCGGCGACTCGGAGACCGGCTGGCCGGTGATGCGCGCGATCACGGCCGCGGCGGCGACCTTCGCGTGGTTGTTCGCCATGAAGCCGGACTTCGGCATGGCCGGGGCCGCCGCGATCGCATCGCCGATCACGTGCACACCCGGGATCTTCTGCGACTCGAAGCCGAGGAACTCGACGCCTACCCACTGGCGGTTGACCGTGATCAGGCCCTCCGCGATACGACCGGCGCGCTGGGGCGGGATCACGTTGAACAGGTCCGCCTTCACGTCCTCGACCTGAAGGCGCGCGGTGCGGTTGCGCAGGTCGAACTCGACCAGTTCGCTGTTGGGACGATATTCCACGATGCCCTTGTAGCGCTCGGCCCAGACCGCCTTGAACAGTGCCGGCTTGGAGGTGACGTCCGGGTTGGCATCGAGGATGAGCAGCTTGGAGCGCGGCTTGGCCTTGCGGAAGTAGTCGGCGACGACCGAGGCGCGCTCGTACGGGCCGGGCGGGCAGCGATACGGGGCGCGCGGGATCGAGATCGCGAACGTGCCTCCGTCGGGCATGGCCTCCAGGCGGCGGCGCAGTTCGACCGTCTGCGGTCCGGCCCGCCACGCGTGCAGCACCTGCTCCTGGGCCTGGGGGGATTCGAGGCCGGGGATCTGCGAGTAGAGGAAGTCGATGCCCGGGGCGACCACCAGGCGATCCCAGGGCAGCGCATCGCCGCGGGCGAGCCGCACCACGCGCCGCTCGTAGTCGATGGCGACGGCTTCGTCGCGCACCACCCGCACGCCATGGCGACCGAGGCCGTCGTAGCGCACGGTCAGGTTCTCGATGCGCTCGGTTCCCGCCAGCACCAGGTTGCTGATCGGGCAGGAGACGAAGGCCTCGTTGCGTTCGACCAGGGTGACCTCGAGCCGGGGCTCCCACAGCTTGAGGTACTTCGCAGCCGTGGCCCCGCCATAGCCGCCCCCGATCACCACGACGCGCGCGAGGGGGCGCTGCGAGAAACTGGCGCAGCCGGACAGGGCGAGCGAGCCGGCACCCGCGCCGGCGGCAAGCAGGAAGTGACGTCGGTCCAATGCGGTCATGGTCTGCGGCTCCTCAGCGTGCGATCTTGACCGAGGCGAACCAGTCGGCGATGCGCCGCAGTTCGTCTTCGGTGTAGCCCCGCGCATGCTGGTGCATCACGGTGGCGGGGCGCTTGCCGGTTCGAAACTCGATCAGCGCCCGATACAGATCGTCGGCGGATCGACCTGCCAGGGCGGGCATGCCGCCCAGGGATCGTCCCTCGGTGTTGTGGCAGGCGGCGCACGACGCCGCCCAGGTACGGACCTCGCGCTCGGCGGGCGTCGCCTGCGCGAGGGCGACGGGCGACGTGCTGGCGGCGAGCAACGCCCCGGCGGCGGCGAGCCGGCGGGCGAAGGGGAACTGGGGCATCGTGGACTCCTCTGGCGGGGGCGCAGCGACCGGAACCCGGCGTGGGGACGTGGCCGATTATGGCCAAGACCCCGCCGGCCGTGAACTGCGCAGTTCGGATAAGGATATTCGGGTCGGCGAGCGAACAGGCTCGGTGGCGCCGGTCCGGCGGGGCGTGTGTGCCAGACTTGGTCGAAGCGGCGCAACCGCAGCGCAACGCCCGGTCGCGGAGCCTGTCCCGCACCGGCAGCGTCGCAAGCGGGCAGCCGCGTGCGCCGAGCACGAGGTGCCCCCGCCGCGTGGCGGGGGCCGGGCGAAGCGGTGCCGCCACCGTCCTGCCGGAACGGCACCCAAGGTACAGCCATCAACGCGGAGTTCGTGATGATCGAGCAATCCCGTCCCCGAGCCCGCGCCCGTCGGGTGCCCCGACCCTCGCGGTACGGGTCGGCACTCGCCGCCCTGGCCGCCGCGTTCGCGCTGTGCGTCCCCGCCGCACTTCTCGCGCAGGGTCCGGCGCGCGCCGTGCCGGGGGAGGCGGTGTCCCCGGCGCCGGAGGCCGAGGCGGCGCTCCGGCTGCGCGAGGCGGTCGATGCGGTCGTCCGCATCCGGATGCGCGCGTTGCGCGACGCCACGTCGATGGAACTGCTCGGTCCGGATCGCGAGGGCTCGGGCGTGCTGATCGACAGCAGCGGGCTGGTGCTCACCATCGGCTACATCGTCGTCGAGGCGGCCAGCATCGAGGTCACGCTCAGCGACGGGCGTACGCTGCCGGCCACCCTGATCGGCTTCGACACGGGTACCGGACTGGCCCTGCTGCGCACCGCCACCCCGCCCGGCCTGCGGCCGATCGAACTGGGCGACCCGGTTGCGCTGGAAGCCTCGCAGCCGGTCCTGCTCGCCAGCGCGGCCGGGGCCGCCGTCTCGTACGTCGCCTCGCGGCGCACGTTCACCGGGTACTGGGAGTACATCCTCGACGATGCGATCTTCACGCTACCCCCGCGCCCGGATTTCGCCGGGGCCTCCCTGATCGGTCGCGACGGGAAACTGCTGGGCATCGGCTCGCTGTTCGTCGCCGACGCGGCCCGGCCCAAGGCGAACGTGCCCGGGAACCTGTTCGTGCCGGTGAGCGCGCTGCGCCCGGTGCTGGGCGATCTCATCGCCAACGGGCGGCGCAGCGAGGGGCGCCCCTGGCTGGGGCTGCATACGCAGGAACTCCAGGGACGCCTGGTCGTCATGCGGGTCACGCCGGGCAGCCCGGCTCAGCGCGCCGGACTGCGCCGCGGCGACATCATCACCGGCATTGGAGGCGAGGAGGTCGGCGGGCAGGCGGATCTGTATCGTCGCCTCTGGGCCAGCGGCAAGCCCGGCGTGCGCGTGGCCCTGCAGGTGCTGCAGGGCAACCGGATGCTCGACATCGCCATCGAGTCGATGGACCGGTTCGATCACTTCCGCCGCGCCAACGCCCTCTAGCCGCAGGCCTGCGAGCGCGTGCCTCCGATCGGCTCGCGCTGCGCCCGGTGCGGTCGGGCGCGCCGTCCAGGGGGGCTCGAAGGGGTGCGATGAGTCGCTCGCGCAGGATCTCGCCGCGATGATCGCCCGATCGTCGCCGCGCGGGTGCACCGCGGATGCTTCACGCGGTCGCCCCGGCGCCCGCAGGGGCCGGTCGTTCCGGATTCGATCGGAGGTCTGCCCTGGTCCGTCGAGCGGGGGCCCGGCAACGCAGGCGAAACCGATTGCCAGTATGCTCGCGGCGCGTCCCGGCCGAGCGTGCGCCGGGGCCATCCGACCCGTCGCAGCGAGGAGACACCGCATGGTCATCGACCCCCACGCGCACATCGCGCCCCTGTCGTTCATCGAGGACGTACGTCGCGGCCGCTTTGGCCGGAGCATCACCATCGAGAAGGGCAAGAAGTGGGAACTGCTCGTCTCGCGCACGACCATCCTGGGCCAGGAGCGCGTGGTACCCAATCCGCTCCCGCCGGAGACCTTCGACCTGTCGCTGCGCCTGAAGGACATGAAGCGCACCGGGGTGGACATGCAGATCTTCTCCGTGGTGCCGCCGATGACCTACTACGCGCTCGACGCCGGGCTCAACATCGAACTGTCGGCAGCCCTGAACGACGCGATGCTCGACGTGTGCGAGCAGCATCCGGGGCGCTTCCGCTGCATGGCCCAGGTGCCGCTGCAGGCGCCCAAGGCGGCTGCCAAGGAGTTGCGGCGCGCGGTGCGCCGCGGCCACATCGGCGTGCAGATCGGATCGAACGTCGCCGGCGCCAACCTCGACGATCGAGCGCTCGACCCGTTCTGGCGCGCGGTGTCCGATACCGACGTGCCGGTGTTCATCCACCCGGTGGACGTGATGGGCGTGAACGACCGCCTCAAGTCCTACTACCTGCGCAACTTCATCGGCAACCCGCTCGACACCACCATCGCGGCCGCCAGCCTGATCTTCGGCGGCGTGCTCGACCGCTTCCCGAAACTGCGCTTCCTGCTGGCGCACACCGGGGGCTTCACGCCCTGGATCATGGGGCGCTGGCGCCATGGCTACGGAGAGCGCCAGGAGCCGAAGGTCAATGGTGCCGTCTCGCCCGAGCGCTACCTGCGCCGCTTCCACTTCGACACCATCATCCACGATGCGCAGGCGCTGCAGTTCGCGGTCGACAAGCTGGGCAAGGATCGCGTCGTGTACGGCACCGACTACCCGTTCGACATGGGCTGGCTGGGCAAGGCGCGCGCCGTGCGCGGACTGGCGCAGATGGACGAGGCGGTCCAGAAGCGCATCCTCGAGGGCAACACGCGTCGCCTCTACGGCCTGAAGGGTTGAGGTTGCCGCAGGTCGGGCCGATGCGGGCTGCGGGAAGCTTGCGCGACCGCATCGGCAGCGTCCGCCGGCCATCGGGGCGCGGCGGGCGAACCCTCCTGCGGACGCTCGCCGTGCTGGCGTTGTCCGTCGACCTCGCCCGCGCCGCGCCTGCAGCCCTGCCTTCGCCGACGGCGATCGACGCGCAGGCAATGGCGCGCAGGATGCAGGCGTGCACGCCCTGCCACGGTCCCGAAGGGCGGGCGACGCCCGAGGGGTACTTCCCCCGGATCGCGGGCAAGCCCGCCGGTTACCTGCACAACCAGCTGCTCAACTTCCGCGACGGGCGGCGCGGACACGCCGCGATGGTGCATCTGGTCACGCCGCTCACCGACGCGTACCTGCGCGAGATCGCGGTCTACTTCTCCCGGCTCAGCCTGCCCTATCCGCCGCCGCCTCCTGCCCGGGCATCGGCCGAGCGACTGGAGCGCGGGCAGGCCCTCGCGCTTCGGGGCGACCCCGCTCGGCGAGTGCCTGCGTGCGCGGCCTGCCACGGAGCGGCCCTCACCGGGGCGCGTCCGGCGCTGCCGGGGTTGCTGGGCCTGTCGGCCGACTACATCGTGGCCCAACTGGGCGCGTGGAAGACGGGTGCGCGCCGCGCCGCAGCGCCCGACTGCATGGCCGACATCGCGCGCACACTGGTACCCGAGGACGTCGCCGCCGTCGCCGAGTGGCTCGCGGCCCAGCCCGTGCCCGACCTGGGACGCGCGATCGCGCGGCTGCCGGCGCCGATGCCGGTGCGCTGCGGCAGCGGGGGCTGAGGTGCGCGGTCGGGTGCTGATCGCGTGGGGGATCGTCGCGATCGCGGGACTCGCGCTGTGGATCGTGATCGAGCCACCCGCCGCAGTGCCGGATCGGTCATCGGCTCGGGTGGCCGGCGAGGAGGCCGCCGAGGCCTCGCAGGTCGTGCGCGGCGCCTACCTTGCCCGCGCGGGCAACTGCGTTGCCTGCCACACCGCTCGCGGTGGCGCGCTGATGGCCGGCGGGCGGCCGATCGACACGCCGTTCGGCACGCTCGTCACGCGCAACCTCACCCCGCATCCGGGCAGCGGCATCGGCACCTGGTCGGACGCGGATTTCCGGCGCGCCCTGCACGAGGGACAAGCCCCGGGCGGGCGCGCGCTCTATCCGGCCTGCCCCTATCCGCAACTCACGCGCGTGCGCGCGAGCGATGCCGACGCGATCCACGCCTGGTTGCGCAGCCTGCCGCCCGTCGATGCCCCGCACCCCGGACATCGCCTGCAGGGCGTGTACGGATGGCCAGTGGCGTTGAAGCTCTGGCGGGTGCTGTGGTTCAGGCCCGAGCCGCATCGCGACGACCCGGCACGCAGCGAGCAGTGGAATCGCGGCGCCTATCTGGTGCGCGGCCTCGCGCACTGCTCGGCCTGCCACGCGCCCCACAACCGATGGGGTGCGATCGACGCCGGCCGCGAGTTCGACGGCGCGCCGATGATCAGCGCCCGCTGGCATGCCCCTTCGCTGTCCGATCCGGCACAGGCGGGCAGCCGGGGGTTGCCCGTTGCGGATGTGGTCGCGCTCCTGCGCGATGGCGTCGCATCGCACGGGTCCGCCCTGGGCCCGATGGCCGAGGTGGTGCTGCACGGCACGAGCCACCTGTCCGATTCCGACCTTCGCGCAATGGTGGTCTTCCTCTCGGACCTGCCGTCGACGCGCGGTGGCGCGGGCCCTCCCGCGGCGCCCGCGCGCACGGCCGAGCCCCGCGTGCTCGAGCGCGGGGCGCTGCTCTATCGCGAGCACTGCCAGGACTGCCATGGCCGGGAGGGCGAGGGCGCGGAGGGCTGGCCGCGGCTTGCCGGCAATCGAGCGTTGACCTCGCCCGTGGCCGCGAACGTGGTCCGCATCGTGCTCTCGGGCGGGTTCCCGCCCTCGACCCCCGGCAACCCCCAGCCCTACGGCATGCCGCCGTTCTCGCACCGGATGAGCAATGCCGAGGTGGCCGCGGTCGTCAGCTACGTGCGCCAGGCCTGGGGGAACCAGGCCTCGCCCGTCGACTCCGGCGAGGTGGCCCGCTGGCGCTGACCGCCGTTCGTGGCAGCCGAGCGGCGGGCCGCCCACGCGCAGGCTGCACGCAGGCCTTCGCGCTTGCGCGCCTCGCGCGGGCTGATACCCTCGCAACTCGCCGGGCCTGGCGCATTTCGCGTCGGCCGGCGCCCCGAACAGCGATCGACCGAAAGGAAGTCCCATGAGCACCATCGTCCGCCATCCGGCAGGCCCCAAGCTGAGCGATGCCGTCGAGTACAACGGCCTGTGCTACCTCGCCGGCATGGTGGCGTCCGACACCACGCAAGGCATCCGCGGCCAGACCGAGCAGGTGCTCGCCGAGATCGACCGCGCGCTCGCGTTGTGCGGGTCGAACAAGTCGCGCATCCTGACCGCGACCTGCTACATCAGCGACATGGGCAACAAGCCGGGCATGGACGAGGCCTGGCTCGCGTGGGTCGATCCGAGGAACCTGCCGGCGCGCGCGACCGTGCAGGTCGCACTCGGCGACGCGCAGACGCTGATCGAGATCATGGTGGTGGCGGCGAAGTAGCGACCCGCCTGCGGCACGCCACCCGCGCGGCCGGATGTCCGGCGGCGGGTGGCGACGTTTCATCGGGGAGGATGACGTGCTGATCCGCGACGTGCTGAAACTCAAGGGCAGTACGATCCACTCCGTGGCGCCGGACGCCCCGCTCGCCGAGTGCGTGTCGGCCATGGTCGCGCGGGACATCGGCTCGCTGGTGGTGATCGACCATGGGCGCATGACCGGGCTCGTCACCTTCCGGGAAGTGCTCGGCGCGATCGATCGCGCGGGCGGGCAGCTGGGCGGTCGCGTGGCGGCCGACGTGATGGTGCGTGACCCGATGATCGGGCAGCCTTCGGACACCCTCGACGAGGTACGCGAGGCGATGACGGCCCGGCACGTGCGCTACCTCCCGGTGACCGAGGGCGGCGCGCTCGTCGGCGTCATCTCGTTTCACGATGTCGCCAAGGCCTCGCTGTCGGCCACGCGCTACGAGAACCGGCTGCTGCGTCGTTGCCTCGGCGCCGAGGACGACACCCAGGGTACCGGGGATGTCCGCGCGCCCTGACCGATCGGGTGGCCGACGCGGCCGCGGCGCCGTTGCCTCCACTCGCCGCGCGCCCGGCCGATGCACCTCCGGCGCCCGGGTGGCCCGCGAGTGCGCGGGGCCGGGGTGCGAGGCCACGCGCAGCGACGACGCGCGTCGACGCTGCCCCTGCCGGTGACGCCCACCGGTAAGCCGGCGTCGGCCACGCTCGCGCCGGGGGTCGAGCGGCGCGAGGTCGTTGCGTGGACGCTGTACGACTTCGCTAACTCCGGCTACACCACGGTCGTGGTCACCGCGGTGTTCAGCGCCTACTTCGTGTCGGTCGTGGCCGAGGGTGCGGACTGGGCTACCCTCGCGTGGACGGCCGCGCTGTCGGTCTCCTACGCGGCGGCCATCGTGCTCGGGCCCCTGCTGGGCGCCCATGTGGATCGCCGGGCCAGCAAGAAGACCTGGCTGGGCTGGACGACGGCCGGTTGCGTGCTGGGCACCGCGGGTCTCGCCCTGGTCGGTCCCGGGGACATGCTCGCGGCCGTGCTGCTGGTGGCTCTGTCCTGCCTGTGCTTCAGCCTCGGCGAGAACCTGATCGCGGCCTTCCTGCCGGAACTCGCCCGCCCCGAGGCGATCGGGCGCCTGTCGGGCTGGGGCTGGGCCGTGGGCTATCTGGGCGGCCTCATCGCGCTCGCGCTTTGCCTCGCGTGGATCTCCTCTCCCGGGGCGACCGACGATTCCGCGCAGTCGAAGGTGGCGGTCTGCATGCTCATCACCGCCGCGCTGTTCGCCCTCGCCTCGCTGCCGGTGTTCCTGTTCCTGCGGGAGCGTGCGCAACCGGCGCCGGGTGGGCCGCCACTGGCGGTCGGCTTCCTCGTCGGGGCGGCGTGGCATCAGCTGCGCGCGTCGCGCGTGACGCTGGCCCGGCTGCCCGAACTGCGCCGGATTCTCGTCTGCATCACCTTCGCGCAGGCCGGGGTGCAGACCGTCGTTGCGCTGGCGGCGATCTACGCGGAGCAGGCGCTGGGTTTCGAGACGGCCCAGACGGTGCAGATGATCCTGCTGGTCAACATCACCGCCGCGATCGGCGCCGCGGCCTTCGGTCACGTCCAGGATCGCCTGGGCCACGTGCGCACCCTCGCGCTCACCCTGCTGGGCTGGCTCGTGGCGATCGCGCTGGCCTGGGCGTCGCGCGGGCCGGAACTGTTCTGGGTGGCGGCCAACGTGGTCGGGCTGTGCCTCGGCGCCAGCCAGTCGGCCGGGCGGGCGCTGGTGGGGCTGCTCGCACCCGTGGACCAGCGCGCCGAGTGCTTCGGGCTGTGGGGGCTGGCGGTCAAGGTCGCCTCCATCCTCGGACCGCTGTGCTACGGGCTGGTGAGCTGGGCCGGCGGGGGAGACCACCGGCTCGCGATCCTCGTCACCGGCCTGTTCTTCGTGGCAGCCCTGATCCTTCTGCGCGGCGTCGATACCGGGCGCGGACGCGCGCGGGCTCTGGAGGCGGGCGGCGCGGGGTGATACCTTCGAGGTCGTCTAGTGTTCCGACCACCGGCCTCGTCCGGCTCCCGCCCATGTTCGGATGGTTCAGCAAGCGGCCCGATCATCCCCTGGCCGATCCCGCCGCGGCGCGTGCGCTGATCGAAAGGCTGCGCGGGGGCGACCCCTGCGGGCGCCTCGACGAGGTGCGCGCCTACCTCGACACCCTGCGGCGATCCGAGGACTTCGCGCCGACCACGCTGTTCCAGGTGATCGAGCACCTCGACGAGGCGGCCAAGCCCCATCAGCGCCGGCTCACCGCCGAGTACGTCGAGGCCTCGCGCATGAGTCGCGCCGACGACATCCGGATGTGGCGGGCGGCCGCGAGCTTCTGGGAGTCCCTCGCCGCGTCCTACCTGCACTGCCTGGATGTGGCCCAGGCCGCCGACGAGAAGACCCGCGGGGAGTTCGCGCCCCTGCTGGCGATCGCCTGCGCCCGGGCGATCCGGGCGGTGGGCGCGGAGCTCAAGTGGATGTGCCTGCGCTACCAGGCCGGGTCGCAGCGGCTCTGGACGAGCGCCGCGCGGGCCTACGCCCAGGCCGAGGTGGCCGGAGTCGCGGCGGCGCCGATCCGCATCTATTCGGTCTCGTACAGCGAGAGCTCCGTGCTGCGCGAGTACCTGCGCGTGCTCGTGCTGGGCAGCGCAGGCACCGACGTGCTGCTGCCCGCGCAGGTCGAAATCGCCGAGCGGGCGATCGCATGGTTCGCCCGCGGCTTCGCCCTGCACCTGCTGCCCGACGAGCGCACCACGCACTACGTCGACCTTGCCACCCAGCGCCCGCCCGCCCGATACGGTCCGGACGTGGCGTCCAGTCCGAACCGCCGCTACTTCGGCATCGCCGATGCGCGCAGCGACATGAGCGCGCTGCTGCAGGTCGTGAAGGTGCGCGAAACCCTGCCCGATTCGGTGCGGCTGGGCGAGAAGCATGGCGTGCCGCTGGTCATCGAGACGCTGGAGCACCTGCTCAACCACTTCAGCGTGAACGCACCGCGCCGCGGATCCCCGCGCACCCCGCTGATGACGCGCCTGCTGGTGGCCCATGGCTACCGCCTCGCCGCCGACTGCATCCTGCGCGAGCATCTGGGCGAGCAGGCGCGTGTCGCCGACACCGAGGCGTGGCTCGCCTGCGACGAGAGCGACAGCGGCTACGGCGCGCAAATCGCCCAGCGTCCCGGCGACTGGCTGCGCATCGGTGCACTGGTGGCCGTACGCACCGAACTCGCGCGATTCTGGGGGCTGGGCGTCGTCCGAAGGCTGGTGGGCGAAGGCGACGAGGGCGCGCTCAGGGTAGGCGTGCGCCTGTGGACGAAGGCCGTGCTGCCCATCACCCTGACGGCGGAACGCGACGGCGCGGTGCTGCGTGGCCTTCTGCTGTCCGACAGGCCGGACGAGAACGGCCGCGTGGACGTCGTGCTGGCCGCGGGCAGCGCTGCCTTCGATGGCGCCTACGTGGTTCAGGTAGGCAACGGCCACCACCGCCTGCACGACGGGGAGCTGGCCGAGGCCGGCGACGACTACGACTACATGCGCTTTCGCGTGACCAGCACCGCGGTCGCCTAGGCGGCCGGCGGCTCGAACGGCGCGGCGGGCAACGCTAGGCCAGCACCCGCGACAGCCACGCGGAGATATGGTCGAGTTCGGGCAGGCACACCGAATGCGGCATCGGGTATTCGTGCCACTCGATCGGGTAGCCGAGGGCGTCGAGCCGCTCGATCGACGAGCGCGCCATCGCGATCGGGATGACAGGATCATGCGTGCCGTGCGCATAGAAAACCGGCAACTGTCCGTTGGCTGCCGAGGCTTCCGCGGCGGTCGCTTCGGGCATCGGCAGGTATGTCGACAGGGCCATCACGCCGGCGAGACGCTCGGGATGGCGCAGCGCGGTGGCCAGTGCGATCGCCCCGCCCTGGGAGAAGCCGGCCAGCGCGATGCGCGCGGCCGGGATGCCCCGGGCGACCTCGCGCTCGATCAGCGCGCGCACCCGCTCGATCGAGCCACGGACGCCCGCCTCGTCCGCACGGCGCGAGCGACCTTCGAGATCGTCGAAGGTGACGTCGTACCACGCGCGCATCACCGCGCCGTGGTTGATCGAGACCGGCTGCATCGGCGCATGCGGGAACACGAATCGCACGGGGAGCGCAGGCGGCAGGCGCAGTTGCGGGACCACGGGCTCGAAATCGTGGCCATCCGCCCCCAGGCCGTGCATCCAGATGACGGCCGCGCGGGCGGGCACTCCGGCCGGACCGGACTGGGTTTCCACGGTTTCGAGCAGTGACATCCGGACAACTCCAGCGGGTCGTTCGCAGGGGCCGCGCGACGAGGCGTCGCGCGGCGCGGTCATTTCTTCTTGGGTCTGAATGCCTTCACGACGGCCGGATCGGTTTCGATGCGGGGGCCGCCGATCAGGTCGATGCAGTAGGGGACGGCGGCGAAGATGCCGGGTACCACGGACTGACCGTCCGCATCCTTCAGGCCTTCGAGCGTCTCGCGGATCGATTTCGGCTGGCCCGGCAGGTTGATGATCAGCGCGCGCCCGCGGATCACGCCGACCTGCCGCGAGAGGATGGCGGTGGGGACGAAGCGCAGGCTGATCTGGCGCATCTGTTCGCCGAAGCCGGGCATCTCGCGGTCGGCCACGGCGAGCGTGGCCTCGGGGGTGACGTCGCGCGGTGCAGGCCCGGTGCCACCGGTGGTGAGGACCAGATCGCAGTGCTCGCGATCGACGAGTTCGACCAGCGTGGCCTCGATCCGATCGCGCTCGTCGGGGATCAGTCGGCGTACCGTGCGCCAGGGCGTGACCAGTGCACGGGCGAACCATTCCTCGAGCGAAGGCAGGCCGAGATCCTCGTAGACCCCGCTGGAGGCGCGGTCACTGATCGAAACGAGTCCGATGGTGAGGGCAGTGGGCGGTGCGGATTCGGTCATTGCGGGTCGAGGGGCGAGGATCGTCGGGTCGAGGCGGATCGCGCCGCCTGCGCGAGCGCGATGATAGCGGCTCGCCGCGGGCCGCGCCCGACGGCTAGTCGATTCGCAGTCCCGCGGCCTGCCCGACCTTGCTCCAGCGGGCGAGTTCGCTGCGCAGGTACTGCCCGAAGTCCTCGGGCGAACTGCCCACCGGCTCCGCCCCCTCGTGCGCGAGCCGCTCGACCACGTCGGGCAGGCGCAGGATGCGGCCGATCTCGCGCGAGAGCCGACCGACGATGGCCGGATCGGTGCCGGCCGGCGCGAGGATGCCCTGCCAGGCGCTGATCTCGTAGCCGGGCAGGCCGGACTCGGCGATGGTGGGCAACTGGGGCGCGAACGCCGTGCGCTGCGCGGTGGTGACCGCCACCGCGCGCAGCCGCCCGGTCTTCACGTGGGGCAGGAAGGCCTGCGCGATGCCGAAGGTGAGCGAGACCTGGCCACCGAGCAGGTCGGTCAGCGTCGGGGCGTTTCCCTTGTAGGGCACGTGCACCATCTGCGTGCCGGTCATCGAGGTGAACATCGCGGCGGCCATGTGCGGCGAGGTGCCGTGGCCGGAGGTGGCGTAGGTCAGCTGCCCGGGACGCGCGCGCGCGAGCGCGATCAGGTCGCGCACGTTCTTCACCGGCAGCGAGGGGTGCACGACCAGCATCAGCGGCAGCGACACCAGCTGCGTGACCGGGGCGAAACTCTTCACCGGATCGAAGGGCAGGTCCTTGCGCATGCCGGCGTTGATCGGGAACGCGATGGTCATCATCAGCAGCGTGTAGCCGTCGGCGGGTGCGCGTGCGACGGCCTCGTAGCCGATCATGCCGCCGGCGCCCGCGCGGTTCTCCACGACCACCGGCTGGCCGAGCGGCTCGCCCAGCCGCTGCGCGACCAGCCGCCCGATGACGTCGGTGGTGCCGCCCGGCGCGAAGGGCACCAGCAGGCGAACCGGCTTGACCGGCCAGGCCTGGGCGCACGTCGGCGCGGCGGCGACGAGTCCGCAGGCGGCTGCCAGCGCCGCGAGCGATCGGCGCCCGGCGCCCCGTGTCGCCACCGGAGCGCAGGTCTCGCGCGGATCGGCGGATGCGGAGTCCGGCCGGGGCCTGGTCGGGGCTCGACGGCGAGGGCCTTGCGCCGCAGGGATCGGGCTGTGCTCGGGCATTTCAATCTCCTCGTGGGGGTCGATCCTCTGCGGGATCGGACGCGACGGTGCACGGCGCGGGGGGGCCGAACGGGACTCATCCGCCGGATCAGCGGGGCGCGGGCTCCAGCGTCTCGCGCAGCACCCGGAACAGTTCGCGCCAGCTGCGCGGCGGGCGGCCGAGTTCGGCCTCGCGGTGGGCGTTTCGCACGAGCGTGCGCAACTGCTGCAGGTCGCAGCCCGGATGGGCTGCGGCGAATTCGGTGAACGCGCGATCGTCCTCCATCAGGCGCTTGCGCCAGCGTTCCAGTTCGTGGTGTCGCGCAACGGCGGCTGCCGAGGTGCCGTCGCGCTCGGCGAGCCGCTCGCGGATCGCGGAGGGGTCGATGTCGCGCATCAGCCGTCCGATGTACTGCAACTGGCGACGTCGGGCCTCGTGGCGAGTGAGGGACCGGGCCTCGGCCACGGCCTCGCGCAGTGCGTCGGGCAGGTCGAGGCTGGCGAGGGCTTCGCGCGAAAGGTCCACCAGGCGTTCGCCCAGCGACTGCAGGTCGTGGGCCGCGCGCTTGCGCCGCGTCTTGCTGATGCCGGGGCCGGACGACCCGGACTCGTGCTCGGGGGCGATGTCCGCGGAAGCGGTCGGGTCGTTCGGGTCGGTCATCGGGCGGGCCGGCGTGCAGGGGTGGCGCTGCTATCATACGTCGGCATCCGTCGCGCGGCGCGGACCGGGCGGGCCGGCCTGCGAGCGACCGCGGAGCCTCCCACGTGCAGCCCCGCCGATGAGCACTTCCCGATTCAGCCTCTCCGATGCCACCCTGCGCCAGATGGCCAGCGATGCGGTCGCGCACGCGCGGTCGCTGGGGGCGAGCGCCGCCGAGGCCGAGGTGAACGACGGATTCGGCCAGAGCGTGACGGTCCGCTCGCGGGAGGTCGAGACGATCGAATACACGCGCGACAAATCGCTCGGCGTCTCGGTCTACCTCGGCCAGCGTCGAGGCCACGCCAGCACCTCCGACTTCTCCCCGCGAGCGATCCGCGACACGGTCGAGGCCGCGCTGGCCATCGCCCGCCATACCGCCGAGGACCCCTGCGCGGGGCTGCCCGACCCGCAGCGCCATCCGGTCGAGGTGCCCGAGCTCGACCTGCACCACCCGTGGGACGTCCCGGTCGAGCAGGCGATCGACCTCGCACGGCGCTGCGAGTCGGCGGCCCTCGAGCACGATCGCCGGATCGGCAACTCGGAGGGGGCGAACCTCTACACCCAGCAATGGCACTTCGCGCTCGCCAACAGCAACGGCTTCTGCGGCGGCTACGCCACTTCGCGCTACAGCCTGTCCTGCTCGGTGATCGCCGGCGGCGGCGACGACATGCAGCGCGACGACTGGTACACCGTCGCGCGCCGCGAGGACGGACTCGAGTCGCCCGAGTCGGTGGGGCGCCGTGCGGCCGAGCGCGCCGTGGCGCGGCTCGCCGCACGCAAGCTCGACACGGTGCAGGCACCCGTGCTGTTCGAGGCGACGCTGGCCGGCAGCCTGGTCTCGCACTTCATCGGCGCGGTCTCCGGCGGCGCGCTCTACCGCCAGTCGTCGTTCCTGCTCGACAGCCTCGGCCAGCCCGTGTTCTCGCCGGCGGTGCGCATCGACGAGCAGCCCCACCTGCCGCGTGGCCTGTCGAGCGCCCCCTTCGACGACGAGGGCGTCGCCACCGCGCCGCGGGTGGTCGTGCGCGACGGCGTGGTCGAGGGCTACTTCCTGGGCACGTACTCGGGGCGCAAGCTCGGCATGCCCAGCACCGGCAACGCCGGAGGCAGCCACAACATCGTGGTGAGCAGCGGATCGCTCGATTTCGCCGGTCTGCTGAGGCAGATGGGTCGAGGGCTGGTGGTGACCGAGCTGCTCGGCCAGGGCGTGAACACCGTCACCGGCGACTACTCCCGCGGCGCGGCGGGCTTCTGGGTGGAGAACGGCGAGATCGCGTGGCCCGTGCACGAGATCACGATCGCCGGCAACCTTCGCGACATGTTCCGCGGCATCGTCGAGGTGGGGGCCGATGCGCTCGAGCGCGGAGGCCGGCGGACCGGTTCGATCCTGGTCGATCGCATGACGATCGCCGGCAACTGACCATGCACGCGCTTCGCCGGCTCGGGGCGCGCGGTCAATGAGCCGCGGCGAGCACGGCGGGCTGCACCGCTCGCGCTATGCCGGCATCGGGGGCGTGCCGGCGCACGACAACCCGCGCGCCTATCGCTGGGAGCGGCGCCTGCAGTGGGCGATGATCGGCGTGGCACTGGCCACCCTGCCGTCGCTGCTCATCGACGAATTCGCGCGCGACCCTGCGCTGCGCCGGGCCGGGCACATCCTCGACATCGCGATCCTCGTCGCCTTCGTGGCAGAGCTGGCGCTGATGCTCTGCCTCGTACGCCAGCGCGCGGCCTACCTCGCGCGCAACTGGCTGGACCTGGTGATCATCGCCGCTGCGATCGCCAGCGTGGCCGGCGCCCAGGCCGGCTGGATCGCGCTCGCGCGCGCGGCGCGAGTGGCGCTGGTGGCGCTGATGTTGGGGCGGTTCATGGGTTCGCTGCGTACCCTCTATTCGCCCGATGCGCTGCCCTTCGTGCTGGGGCTGGGCGTGGTGGCGCTGATGATCGGCGGGGCGGGCTTCTACTGGCTGGAGCCTACCGTCACCAGCTACGGCGACGGCCTCTGGCTGGCCTTCATCACCGGCGCGACGGTGGGCTATGGCGACCTCGTGCCCACCACGCCCGCCGCGCGCGCCTGGGCCGTGGTGATGGCGCTCGGGGGCTTCGCGATGCTCTCGCTGCTCACCGCCTCGGTGGTCACGCTGTTCATCGGCGAGGACGAGGCCAAGCTGCGACGCGCGATGCACGATGACGTGCGCGCGCTGCGCGAGGAGATCCGCGGCCTGCGCTCCGAGGTCGAGGCGCTGCGCCATGAGGGCGCGGTACGCGCGCAGCCCCAGCCGCAGTCATCGTCCCGGTTACCACCCCGGTCGCGCGAGGCCCTGCCCGCCGATCGCGCCGCGTCCCACGCGCCGCCGGGAGAGTCCGCCGCCGCCCCCGATGCGCCGGACGAAGCCGGATCGGCCCGCGTGCTCGCGCGGCCGACCGACTGAGGCGCCCGTGCCCGGATCCGGCCGGAGATGATCGGCGCGAGCCTGCTCTGGGTGTGGTGCACCGTGGCGGCCGCGGCCGCCCAGACCGCGCGCAATGCCATGCAGCGTGGCCTGGTCGACACCGTGGGCACGGCCGGCGCCACCCATGTGCGTTTCCTGTACGGGTTGCCCTTCGCCCTGCTGTTCCTGATCCCGGTCTGGGCGTCCGGCGCGATCGTCGACCCCAGGCTCGATTCACCCCGCTTCTGGGCGTGGCTCGGGCTGGGCGCGGCCTCCCAGGCGCTGGCCACCGGCATGATGCTGGTGCTGATGCAGCGCCGCTCGTTCGTGGTGAGCACGGCCTACATCAAGACCGAGCCGGTGCAGATCGCGCTGTTCGGCTTCCTGTTCCTGGGCGATCGGCTCGGGCCGTCCGGCCTGCTCGCGGTGTGCGTGGCCACGCTGGGCGTGGTGATGCTCTCCTGGCCGTCCGCTGCGCGTGGCCAGGGCGATGCCGCGCCGGGCGATGCGCTGCGGGCGGCCGCGTTGGGCATCGCCACCGGGGCGGCGTTCTCGGTGTCGGCGGTGGCCTATCGCGGCGCGATCCTTGCCCTGGGGGACGGTCCCGTGCTGGGGCGTGCCAGCCTGTCGCTGGTGCTGGCGCTGGCGCTGCAGACGGTATTGCTGTCGGCGTGGCTGCGCATCGCGCAACCGGGTGCACTGGGCGCGCTGGTACGCGCCTGGCGTCCCTCGGTGAAGGCCGGGTTTCTCGGCGCGCTCGCCTCGCAGTTCTGGTTCGCGGCCTTCGCGCTGCAGACGGCGGCGGCGGTGCGCACCGTCGGCCTGGTCGAGGTGCTGTTCGCCTGGATCGTCTCGCGCCGCCTGTTCGCCCAGGGGGCCAGCCTGCGCGAGATCGTCGGCATCGGGCTCACCGCGGCGGGCGTCGCGCTGCTGCTGCTCGCCGGAGGCTGAGCGCCCGGCACCGGCGTCCGGGACGGTCGTGTACCTTGCGACGAGCGATCGCCCGGTCGCCGCCGCCCCCTGATGACCGCGCCTCGCGCGGATGCCCCCATGGCCTTGTCGAACCCCGCCTCCACCGACGTTCGCGGTGATTGCCCGTCCGACGACCGTCTCGCCGCCGTCGTGCTGGAGTCGCTCGCGCGGGACTACCCCTGGCGTCCGGACCTGCTGCTGCAGTCGCCCGAGGGATGGGTGGAGCCGCGCATCCGGCACCCGCTGTTCCATACGAGCTACGACTGGCACTCCTGCGTGCATATGCACTGGAGCCTCGCGCGGCTGCTGCGCCGGGGCGCGCTGCCGGCGCCGCAGGCCGCGCGTGCGAGCGCGTGGTTCGAGGCGCGATTCACGCCGGCCGCGGTGGCGGGCGAGTGTGCGTTCGTGGATCGGCCGGGGCAGGGCACGTTCGAGCGTCCCTACGGCCAGGCCTGGCTGCTGGCCCTGCAGGCCGAACTGCGGCGGCTGGCGACCGCGCAGCCGGCCGCGGCGGGCTGGGCGGCGATGCTCGAGCCGCTGGCCGTACGCTTCGCCGGTTCGCTGTCGACCTGGTTGCGCGCGCTCGACTGGCCGGTGCGTGCGGGCACCCATGGCAACACCGCCTTCGCCTGCGTGCTGGCGCTCGACTGGGCGCGCGAGCGCGGGCAGCGGGCATTCGCGGCCGAGATCGCCGGCTTCGCGGCTCGCGCCTACGGGCAGGACCGTCGCTATCCGGCGGCCTACGAACCCTCGGGGGAGGATTTCCTTCCGGCCGGACTGGTCGAGGCGGTGCTGATGCGGGCGGTGCTCGGGCCCGCGCAGTGGTCGGAGTGGTGGGCCGGTTTCTCCCCCGAGCCCGGGGCGATCGATCGCTGGCTGGAGCCGGTTCGCGTGTCGACGGATACCGATGCGCGCATCGTCCACCTGCACGGGCTCAACCTTGCCCGTGCCTGGTGCTGGCAGCAGTTGCTGCCCGCGCTTCCGCCCGAGCGCAACGGGCCGGTGCGCGCCGCCATCGCGGCCCATCGTGCAGCCTCGATGGGCGCGGCGGGCGAGGGGGATTACGTCGGGACCCACTGGCTGGCCAGTTTCGCGCTGCTGGCCGACGGCGGCCTGGGTGGCCCGGGGGGCGTCGGCCGGCCCTGAAGGCGGTGGCCTGTCGGAGGGTTTCGCGCGGCCCCGGGCGTGCGCCATGCGATGGCCTTTGTCCCGAGGGAGGGGCCGATCCGGGGTCAGTGCCGATCCACCGCGACGCGGGGGCGGATCCATCCTTGCGAGGGGGCGATCCACCCCGGCGCAAGTGCCGAGCCGCCCCGGTCCAGGGGCAGGCCGGTCGCGGCAGGCGGGTGTCCGGCATCCTGCCCCGCGCAGGGACACGGGCCCCGGCAGGGCGGGCAGGGCGCCCGCCCCCGCGTGGCGATCGCCCGGGGCGGACTGCTCGCCGCGGGCTTGCGAGGCAGGAAAATACCGTATAGAAATACGGTACTCGGATGGGTTTTCCTCGTCCCCTTGCCCGGACCGCCTCTCGTGCCCCCTGCATCGCCCGCCCTCGCCCCTCTCCCGACATCGTCCGCGCACCCGCGGGCCGGCGCATGCCCTGGCGGCCCCGATGCCGGCAACGCGGTGGCCAGCCGCGCCCCGGCACCGCTGTCACCACTCGCCATACCCTCGGTGTTTCGTTGCGGCGAACTGCCGGCCGGCATGGCCCCCGGCATCCCGACCGGCTTCGCCGATCTCGACGCCGCGCTGCCCGGTGGCGGCTGGCCGCCAGGGGCGCTGACCGAGATGCTGTGCGACGCCTGCGGCATCGGCGAGGTGTCCCTGCTGCTGCCGGCGCTGCGCCACCTGGGGCAGTCCGGCGACTGGCGAGGGCGCGGACTGCTGCTCATCAACCCGCCGGGCCTGCCCTACGCGCCCGCGCTGGCGGCCTGCGGACTCGACCTCGCGTCCATCGCCGTGCTTCGGCCGGCGCGCGAGGAGGACTCGCTGTGGGCGGCCGAGCAGGCGCTGCGCACCGGCGCGGCGGCGGCGGTGCTGCTGTGGCAGGCGTGCGCGCGAGGCGCCGACGGCGCGCAGCGCTATCCGCGCCTGCGGCGGTTGCAGTTGGCGGCGGCGGCCGGCGGCGGGCTGGGCGTCGTGTTCGCGCCCCGGGCGGTGGCTGCCTCCTCGAGCCCGGCCGCGTTGCGAGTCGTGCTGCAGGCGGCTGCCGACGGCAGGCTATCGGTGCAACTGGCCCGGCGGCGCGGGCTGGCTCGGCCCGTCACGCTGCAGGTGTCCTCCCGGGCCCTGCCGCAGCCCTGGCTGGCAGGCCACGGCCTGCCGGCACGCACGAGCTTGCGGCGGGAACCCGCGGCCGGACGCCATCCGGTGGCAGCCACCGGGCGCGGCGCGCAGCGAGGCGAGGTGCCGGCGCGATGAGCGCAGGCCTCGTGTCCGGGATACGCGCATGCTGTGGATTGCAGTCTATCTGCCCGAACTGTCCCTGGAGGTGGTCAACCGCGCCCAGGCAGGGCAGGCGCGCGAGCCTGTCCCCGGCGCGCTGACGGCCAGGCCATCGGCCGCGATCCGCGGCGGCGCCCCGGGCGCGCCGCCGCTGCCGCCCGTCCCTGCGCCGACAGCCGCGCCCCTGCTCGTCGACCTGCCGGTGGCGGTGAGCGACGGTCCGGCGCAACGTCCCTTCGTGCTGGCGGCCAATGCCCCGGCCCGTGCGGCGGGCGTACGCCCCGGGCAGCCGATCGCGGCGGCCTGCGCGCTCGTCTCCGGGCTGGTGGTGGTTTCGCGCTCGGAGCCGCGCGAGCAGCAGGCGATCGCCCAGGTGGCCGCCTGGGCCGCGCAGTTCACGCCGACCGTGGCGCTGCAGCCGCGAGGCGTGCTGCTCGAAGTGGCGGCCAGCCTCACGCTGTTCGGCGGGCTGGCCCGCCTGCTCGGGCAGTTGCGCGGCGGGCTGTCCGGGCTGGGGTATCGCGCGGCCCTCGGCGTGGCCCCCACCCCGCGTGCCGCCTGGTTGCTGGCACGCGCACGACTCGAGCGCACGGGGGTGCGCGCCTGCCTGTCGCCAGCCGAACTGCCGCAGCGCCTGGGCGAGTTGCCGACCACCCTGCTCGACTGGCCACGCGAGACGCTGGAGGCGCTGGCCACGCTGGGGGCCACCCGCGTGGGCGACGTGCTGGCACTGCCGCGCGAGGGCCTGCGCCGCCGTTTCGGCGCCGCGCTGCTCGCCGACCTCGACCGGGCTCTGGGGCGTACTCCCGATCCACGCGCCTGCTTCGTGCTGCCCGAGCGCTTCGATTCGCGTATCGATCTGCCGGGCGAGAGCACGGGTACCGATCGGCTGCAGGTGCCACTGGTGCGCATGCTCGATGAACTCGAAGGCTTCCTGCGTGCCCGCGGGGCCGGCGCGTTGCGCCTGGTGGTGATGCTCGAGCACGGCTACGGAGTCCCGCCCTCGCGGCTGGAGATCGGCGCACAGGTGCCCGAGCGATCGCGGCTGCGCTGGTGGCCGCTGGTGCGCGAGCGACTGGGGCGCCACGCGCTGCCGGCCGCGGTGAGCGCGGTCGGCCTGCGGGTCGACGCCCTTCACGATTTCAGCGACGGCAGCGAGACCTTCCTGCCCGATGCCCAGCGCCGATCCCGCGAATGGCAGTCGCTGTCCGAGCGCATTGCCGCGCGCTGCGGCCCGGGTGCGCTGTTCCTGATCGAACTGCGGGAAGACCATCGCCCCGAGCATGCCTGGCAGCGTACCGATGCCGCGGTGCTGCCTTCGCGATCGCGGGGTGCGCCGAGCGCGCTGCCGGGCGGGGCGAGGCCGCTGTTCCTGCTCGAGCGCCCTCGCGCGCTGGTCAACGCGGCGGGCCGACCGCAGCACCAGGGCCCGCTCGAACTGCTGAGCGGACCCGAGCGCATCGAGTCGGGCTGGTGGGACGGGCGGTCCGTGGCCCGCGACTACTACGTCGCGCGCAATCGCGCCGGAGAGGCGTGCTGGATCTACCGCGAACCTGCCGACCCTTCGCGCTGGTTCCTGCACGGCCTGTTCGGCTGATCGCACGCGGGGATGCCGGGCGAGTGACGGGGCTCGAAGACATGCATGCGGATGACCCTCGCGGCATCGCCGCCATGGCCTCCTGGGCACGCCCCTGCGGGGCTTCGGGTCCGGTCGAGCGCCTGCGGCCGCGCGCGCGCGATCCACGGTCCGCGCGCTGCTGCCCGGGCCGGCACTGAACGCGCGCCGCACGCATGCTGCCGGTCTACGCCGAACTCGACGCGCTGTCGAACTACAGTTTCCTGCAGGGGGCCTCGCACCCCGAGGAACTGGTCCACCGCGCCTGCGCGCTGGGCTATCGCGCGTTCGCGCTGGCCGACGAGTGCTCGGTGGCGGGCGTGGTGCGCGCGCACCTGGCGGCGAAGGACTGCGGGCTGCACCTGATCGTCGGCGCCCGCTTTCGCGTCGAGGACTGGCCGGCGATCGATCGTCTGCTGCTGCTGGCTGCCGATCGCGACGGCTACGGCAACCTGTGCGAACTCGTGAGCCTCGCGCGTGCCCGCGCGCCCAAGGGGCAGTACCGGCTGTTCGCCGCCGACCTCCAGGCGGGCCTGGCGGGCTGCCTGGCCATTGCGGTGCCTGCGGCCCCGGCGATGCCCCTCGCGGGCACGGCCGCCGAAGCTTCGCGCGGGGTCGATCCGTCGTCCGACGATGCGCGGGGCGAAGCGCCGTCGCATGCCGCCCTGTCGGCGCTGCGGGACCTTGCGCGCGCCTTCGCCGGCGGCTGCTGGATCGGGGTGTCGCTGCTGCGCGGGCCGGACGATGGCGCGCTGCTCGCGCAGGCCCGCGCGCTGGGCGAGCGTGCCGGGCTGCCGCTGGTGGCCTGCGGTGCGGTGCGGATGCATGTGCGCGAGCGCAGGCAGCTGCACGACGTGCTGACGGCCATCCGCAGCGGCGAGCCGCTGCATGCGCTGGGCGCGCGCGCGCTGCCCAATGCCGAGCGCTGCCTGCACCCGATCGGACGGCTTGCACGCCTGTATCCGGCCGAACTGCTGGCGCAGACGGTCGACATCGCCGCGCGCTGCACGTTCTCGCTGCAGACGCTGCGCTACGAGTATCCGCGCGAGCTGGTGCCCGAGGGCGAGACCGCATCGCGCTGGTTGCGCAGGCTCGTGCAGGAAGGGCTCGCGCAGCGCTACCCGGCCGGGGTCCCGGCCGCAGTGTCGGCGCAGGTCGATCACGAACTCGCGCTGGTGGCCGAGCTGGGCTACGAGCCCTATTTCCTGACCGTGCACGACATCGTCCGCTTCGCCCGCGGGCGCGGCATCCTGTGCCAGGGGCGTGGCTCGGCCGCCAACTCCGCGGTGTGCTACGCGCTGGGCATCACCGAGGTCGATCCCTCGCGCATGCAGGTGCTGTTCGAGCGCTTCATCTCGCGCGAGCGCAACGAGCCGCCGGACATCGACGTCGACTTCGAGCACGCGCGGCGCGAGGAGGTGGTGCAGTACCTCTACGAGCGCTACGGGCGCGATCGCGCCGCGCTCACCGCCGCGCTCGCCACCTATCGTCCGCGCTCGGCGCTGCGCGACGTCGGCCGCGCCTTCGGCCTGTCCCTCGACCAGGTCGACCGGCTCGCGCGCACCGTGGCCTGGTGGGACGGCAACGAGGTGTCGGCCGACCGCCTGGTCGAAGCGGGGTTCGACGCGGGCAACCCGCTGCTCGCGCAGGTGCTCGAGCACGCGCGCGAACTGCTGGGCTTCCCGCGCCATCTCACCCAGCACAGCGGCGGCTTCGTGATCGCACGCGATCGGCTCACGCGCCTGGTGCCGGTGGAGAATGCGGCGATGGACGGGCGCACCGTGATCCAGTGGGACAAGGACGACCTGGATGCGCTGGGGCTGCTCAAGGTCGACGTGCTGGCCCTGGGCATGCTCACCGCGGTACGCCGTGCGCTCGATGCCCTCGAGTCCATCGGCGTGGCCCCGCCCCGGGAGCCAGTCGCGGGTCCGGTCGCGCCGCCATCGCAGGGCGGCGCCGGGTCTTGCGGGTCGACCCGCGCGACCCGGCACTCCGGCGCGACCCTTGCGCGGCACGCCAGCGGCGTATCGCCCTGCGCGAGCGGCGAGGTCGGGGGGGCGGGTGCCCGTGCGTGCCCGGCGGCCGGAGGGCGGGGGCAGGCGTGCGGGCCGTCGGAGACGGTCGTGCGCGCGGTGCCCGGGCAGGGGGAGATACCCCTGGTGCGCCCGGCCCCGGGCATGCCGGAGGAGCCGCCTTCGCGCTGGAGGCTGCAGGACATTCCGCCGGAGGATCCGGCCACCTACGCCATGATCCAGCGCGCGGACACGATCGGGGTGTTCCAGATCGAGTCGCGCGCGCAGATGACCATGCTGCCGCGGCTGCGGCCCGCCTGCTTCTACGACCTGGTGATCGAGGTGGCCATCGTGCGTCCCGGCCCCATCCAGGGTGGCATGGTGCATCCCTACCTGCGCCGCCGCCAGGGACTGGAGCCGGTTGCCTATCCCTCGGAGGCGGTACGCGGGGTGCTCGAGCGCACGCTGGGGGTGTCGATCTTCCAGGAGCAGGTGATGCAGCTCGTGGTGGTGGCGGCGGGCTTCAGCGCCGGCGAAGCCGACCAGGTACGTCGCGCGATGGCGGCCTGGCGGCGCCGCGGTGGCCTCGAGCCGTTCCGCGAGCGGCTGATCGACGGCATGCGCGCGCGCGGCTACAGCGAAGCCTATGCGTTGCAGATCTACCAGCAGATCCTCGGCTTCGGCGAGTACGGGTTCCCCGAGTCGCACGCGGCGAGCTTCGCGCTGCTGGTCTACGTGTCCTCGTGGCTGAAATGCCATCACCCGGCGGCCTTTGCCTGCGGTCTGCTCAATGCCCAGCCGATGGGGTTCTATTCCCCCTCGGCAATCGTGCAGGATGCGCAGCGGCACGGCGTGCGGGTACTCGCGCCCGATGTCACCGCGAGCGGCTGGGACTGCAGCCTCGAGCTCGATCGCGGCGCGGGCGGACCGGAGACGGCGGAGCCTCCGTCCGATCGGCAGGCGCGGCAGGCCGCGGAGCCTCCGTCCGTTCGGCAAGCCGCGCACCCGGCAGGCCACCTCACCCCTGGCGGTTCGCGGGGCGCGGATGCCACGCGCGCGCCTGCCGCGGGGCACTCGGGCGGCACGCAGGCGATCGCGGGGCCGGCGCTGCGACTGGGCCTGCGCAGCGTGAAGGGTCTGTCCGAGGCGGCTGCGCGTCGCATCGAGCGCGCCCGCGCGCGGGCACCGTTCGCCGACGTCGCCGATCTCGCGCGTCGCGCACGGCTCGATCGAGGCGAACTGGCCACGCTGGCCTCGGCCGACGCACTGGCTTCGCTGGCCGGGCACCGGCGCGAGGCGGCCTGGGCGGCGCTGGGGCATGAGCGCGACGGTGCGCTGGTGCCGGCACCACGCGAAGCAGTGCAACCGTCCCTGCTGCCGCCGGAGGAAGGCGAGCAGGTGGTGCTCGACTACGCGCGGCTGGGGCTCACGCTGCGCAGCCACCCGCTCGCGCTGCTGCGCCCCCGCCTGGCCGGACGGCGGCTGTCGACCGCTCGGCAGTTTCGCGCCGCGCGCGACGGGCAGGCGCTGCAGGCCTGCGGCCTGGTCACCTGCCGCCAGCGACCCTCGACCGCGGGCGGCGCGGTGTTCCTCACGCTGGAGGACGAGACCGGCTACGTGAACGTGGTGGTGTGGGGCGATCTCGCCGAGCGCCACCGGCGCGAAGTGCTGGACGCTCGCCTGCTCGTCGTCCAGGGGCGTGTTCAGCGCGAGGGCGAGGTGGTGCACCTGGTGGCGCGACGCCTGGTCGACGAGACCCGCCTGCTCGGTCGGCTGGTCACCCGGTCGCGCGACTTCGGCTGAGTGCCCGGCGCCGCCGCGGCGGGCGCGCTGCCCACGCCCGCCTCGCGTCCCGGTGCGCCCGTGCCATCCGGGTCGCCCATGCCGTTCGGCCGTCGGCACCCCGCGCATCCGCCCTTCGAGCGGGCACGGCGCGAGCAGCGACGCCGAACGGACGGTCGACCGCACTGCGCAGGACGGTTCAACCGGCCCGCAGCGCCTCGGCCAGCACCTCTCCGCGCCAGCCTCTCCATTCCGGTACCGTCTCGCCTCGCACCTGCGCCTCGAGCAGGCGCCGCGGCGCGAGCAGCGCCGCCGGCAGGTCGAGCTCGTCGGCGCGGCGCGCAACCGCCGCGCGCAGGGCATCGAAGCGCCGTTGCGGCTCGCCCCGCAGCGGGGCGGGAATCGGCGGGCACGCGTCCTCGGCATGCGCCGGCTCGTCGTTGAGGACGGCCAGCAGCGCCGGCAACTCCCGCCGCGGCAGGCTGCGCTGGCCGCGCACCCGTTCGATCAGCCCCTCGCTGCGTGCCGGCGGCTGGGTGGCCAGCGCGCCGGCCGTCGCGTTGTCGAGCACCCACAGCCGCGGCCGGTCGATCTGCCTCGCGAGGGCCTCGCGCCATCGCAGCACGCGCCGCAATCGCGCCTGCACCGGTGACGGCTGCTGCCACAGCGCGGTGAACGAGAGGTGCGGTTGCGCGTCGGTGTTCGCCGACTGGCCGGCGAGCCGCGCGCAGTCCTCCTCGCACCACCCGAGCATGCCGCGCGTGCGCAGCCGCTCGAGCAGCGCATCGTGCAGGGCGGGCAGGTGCACCACGTCGGCCGCCGCGTAGTGGCGCTGCGCGTCGGACAGCGGCCGGCGCAGCCAGTCCGACCGCGTCTCCCCCTTGTCCAGTTCGACGCCCAGCAGCAGCGCGACGAGCTTCTGGTAGCCCAGCCCGCTGCCCAGCCCCGCGAAGGCGGCGGCGACCTGGGTGTCGAAGAGCGCGGCGACCGGAACGGGCGCGACCGTCCACAACGCGACCAGGTCCTCGCTCGCGCTGTGCATGATCTTCACGCACCGTTCGCTGGCGAGCAGGGCTGCGAGCCCGGGCAGGTCCGCGCAGGCCAGCGGGTCGGCGAGTACCGGGGGGCCGCTGTCGCGCCACTGCAGCAGCGCGAGTTTCGGCCAGTAGGTATCGGTGCGCATGAACTCGGTATCCAGTCCGATGCGCGGCTCGCCGGCCGATGCGGCCAGTCGCCCGGCGAAGGCGGCTGGCGATTCGATCCATTCGTGCATGGCCGATGATACCCGGGCGGCATGCGCGTCCGGTCGCGGCCGGGGGATGCCGCGCGCCCGGGCTTTCTGGCTACACTGTCCGCCTCGGGAGGTCGACCCGAAGGCCGCCACGGGGTCCGAGGCGGTCGATGGGCCCCGGCCATAAAAACATCCGTCGAACACCCACTCCAGGAGAGAGCGATGCAAGCCGACGCGAAGAGCCCGGCGGCGCCTGCTGGCGCCGCGACAGAATCCGCCCCGGCCCCCGATGCGGTAACGACCGTCGCCCAGGCGCAGGCCTCGAGCCGATCGCGCCGGCGCGCGTTCCTGCGTGGAGCGGCCGCGGCGTCCTCCGCGGCGGTGGCCGCGCCGGCGATCGCGCAGTCCGGCCCGGCGGTACGCTGGCGGCTGCAGTCGAGCTTCCCCAAGAGCCTCGATACCCTGTTCGGCGCCGCCCAGATGTTCTGCGAGCGCATCGACCGGCTGACCGGAGGGCGCTTCCAGATCCGGCCGGTCGCCGCGGGCGAGATCGTCGGCGGCCTGCAGGTGCTCGACGCGGTGCAGAACGGCACGGTCGAGGTCGGCCACACCGCGAGCTACTACTACATCGGCCGCAACCGCACGCTGGCCTTCGACACCGCGGTGCCCTTCGGGCTGAATGCCCGCCAGCACAATGCCTGGATGTACTACGGGGGTGGGTTGCAGCTGATGCGCGAGGTGATGCGCGAGTTCAACATCATCAACTTCCCGGCGGGCAACACCGGCACGCAGATGGGCGGCTGGTTCCGACGCGAGATCCGATCGGTGAAGGACATGGAAGGGCTGCGCTTCCGCATCCCGGGGCTGGCGGGCGAGATGCTCTCGCGCATCGGCGTGCTGCCCCAGACCATCGCGCCGGCCGACATCTATCCCTCGCTCGAGCGCGGCACCATCGATGCGACCGAGTTCGTCGGCCCCTACGACGACGAGAAGCTGGGCCTGGCCAAGGTCACCAAGTTCTACTACTACCCGGGGTTCTGGGAGGGCGGCGCAGGCCTCTCGATCTACGTCGGCCTGAAGGAGTGGGAGAAGCTGCCGCGCGAATTCCAGCAGGCGATCGACGTGGCCTCGGCCGAGATCAACCTGAACATGCTGGCCGAGTACGACGCGAAGAACCCGGCCGCGCTCGCGCGCATCGCCAGGACCGGCGTGCAGGTGCGGGCCTTCCCGGTCGACGTGATGCAGGCGGCGCAGAAGGCCGCCTTCCAGATCTTCGACGAGGAGGCGGCGAAGAACCCCTCGTTCGCGAAGGTCTACGCGAACTGGCGCGCCTTCCGCGATGCGCAGCATGCCTGGCACCGCACCGCGGACCTCACGTTCGACAACTTCGTGATGAACAACGCCGCGCCGGGCAAGCGCTGAACGACGGCGGGTGCCGCGAGGCGCCCGCCCTGCGGCCGCCTCCCGGTGGCCGGTTGCGACCGGCCGGGCGCGGCCGCGGGTCGACGTGCGGCGACGCCGGTCGCCGGCGGGCCGTCCCGCGGGCGATCAGCGCGTGACCAGCCCCGGGAAGGCGATCAGCAGCCCGACCATGACCAGCTGGATCACGATGAACGGGATGGCGCCGAGGTAGATGTCGATCGTGCGAACCGCCGGTGGCGCCACGCTGCGCAGGTAGAACAGCGCGAAGCCGAAGGGCGGGTGCATGAACGAGGTCTGCA
>CAIKXV010000275.1 GCA_903831455.1 uncultured Pseudomonadota bacterium
GCAAGGGCGCGCGCAGCGCGCAAAGGCCGTGGCGAGGCGCGCAATCGGGCACGGGCGAGGGGGCACCCGGCGGTATACTCGGGCCCTTGTGGCGGCCGCGGGTGGCCGATCGCCCGGACGGCCGCGAGGCCCGGCCGGGGCCGATCGCACCGCGTGGGCCGCGGAGATCGACGACCTCCCGCGCATGCGTATCCTGCTCAGCAACGACGACGGTTATTTCGCCCCCGGGCTCGCTGCGCTGGCCGAGGCCATGCGCGCGGTGGGCGAAGTCGTGGTCGTCGCCCCTGAACGTGATCGCAGCGGCGCGAGCAACTCGCTGACGCTCGACCGGCCGTTGCGGGTGCGCCGGTCGCACAGCGGGTTCCTCTACGTGGACGGCACGCCCACCGATTGCGTGCACCTGGCGGTCACCGGTGTCCTCGACACCCTGCCCGACATCGTCGTCTCCGGCGTGAACGACGGCGCCAACATGGGCGACGACACCATCTATTCCGGCACGGTGGCCGCGGCGACCGAAGGCTTCCTCCTCGGCCTGCCGTCGATCGCGGTGTCGCTCGTCAGCCGGTCAGAGGGTCACTTCGCCACCGCCGCACGGGTCGCCGCGGGGCTGGTCGAGCGCCTGGCGCGCAAGCCCCTGCCCGGCGCCGTGCTGCTCAACGTGAACGTGCCCGACCGTGCGTTCGACACCCTTCTCGCGCCGCGGATCACGCGGCTGGGCAAGCGCCACAAGGCGCAGCCGGCGGTGAAGGCGGTCAACCCGCGCGGCGATACCGTCTACTGGGTCGGGGCTGCCGGTTCGGCGCAGGACGCCGGCGAGGGCACCGATTTCCATGCGGTCGAGCAGGGGGCCGTGTCGATCACCCCGCTCCAGATGGACCTCACCCGCTTCGAGCAGCTCGACGCGGTGCGGGAGTGGCTCGCTTGAGCACGAGCGAGCGACGGGATCCGGTCGGCGGTATCGGGATGACCTCCGAGCGCACGCGCCTGCGCATGGTGGAGCGCCTGCGCAGCGCCGGCATCCAGGACGAGGTGGTGCTCGCCGCGATGGCGGCCGTGCCACGCCACCTTTTCATCGAGGAGGCGTTCGCCAGCCGTGCCTATGATTTCGACGTGGCCCTCCCGATCGGCTGCGGCCAGACGATCTCGCAGCCCCTGACCGTCGCAAGGGTCACGGAACTCGCGCGCGCGGGAGGCCCGATCGGCAAGGTGCTGGAAATCGGCTCCGGCAGCGGCTACCAGGCGGCCGTGCTCGCGCACCTCGCGCGCGAGGTCTACGCGGTCGAACGCCACAAGGAACTCGCCGAGGCCGCCCGCAACCGGGTGGTCCGCCAGTTGCGCCTTGCGAACCTGCGCATGCGCCACGCGGATGGGCTGAAAGGTCTTCCGGAGGCGGCGCCGTTCGACGCGATCGTCATCTCGGCCGCGCTGCCCCACATCCCCGACGAGCTGCTTGCCCAGCTGGCCGACGGGGGGCGGCTGGTGCTTCCCCGGGGCACCGCGGGCAACGAGCAGCGCTTGTGCCTGATCCAGCGCACCGGCTCGCGCTTTCTCGAAAGTACCCACGACGCAGTGCGATTCGTTCCGGCGCTGCTGGGCAAGACCGTACCGTCGGCACGGCGCTGAGCGAAGCGATGACCGCGCCCATTCGTCTCCTCGCGCTCCTCGGATGCGCGACACTCGCGGTGGCGGGGTGCGGCTCGACCTCCGTGCCCGCCCCGGTATCCCAGCGCACGACGCCCGCCGAGCGCCCGCGGGCTGCGGCGCCTCCCGTCGTGCCGGCCACCGCAGCCCCCCCCTGCCGCGGCTGCTCCGTCGCCAGCCGTGGCCCCGGCAAGCAGTGCACGCGCGCCGGCGGGTACGCCCGCGTCGCGGCCGGAGACGCACCGCGTTCGCAAGGGCGACACGTTGATCAGCATCGCGCTCGAATACGGACTGGACCCGCGCGAGTTGTCCGCGTGGAACCGGATCGACAACCCGAACCTGATTCGCGTCGGCCAGGAACTGCGGTTGCGTCCGCCGACCGGCGATGCCGCATCACCGGCCCCTGCGGCGGCGCCGGCGACCGCTGCCGCTGCTGCTGCTGCTGCTGCTGCTGCGCCGGCATCGGCGCCGACGGCGCCCGCCGGAGCGGCGGCCTCGCGTCCCCCGGGCACCGATGGCGTTCGCACCGAACCCCGGGCCCTGCGCCAGCCGTTCTCCGAGAAGGCGATGGCCGAGGCGACGGCGGCGGCGCGGCGCGCGCCGGGTGGCCCGTCGGGTGGATCCGCAC
>CAIKXV010000276.1 GCA_903831455.1 uncultured Pseudomonadota bacterium
CATGGTGGGAACGTCGGCGGCCGCCGGCGAACGCCTCTCGCCGGTCTGGGCGATCATCCTCAGTTTGCCGGCGCGCACGAACTGCACCACCGCGGGCATGCTGGCGAACTGGAACTCGACCTGGCCGCCGATCAGGTCGACCAGGGCCGGGCCGGCCCCCTTGTAGGGCACGTGCACGAACTTCGCGCCGGTCGCCGCCGAGAGCAGTTCGCCGGACAGGTGGCCGACGGTGCCACGCCCGGAGGTCGAGTAATGCACCTGGCCCGGGCGCTTGCGCCCGAGCGCGACCAGGTCCTGCACCGAGCGTGCCGGCAGCGACGGGTGCACGACCAGCGCAGTGGGCACGTCGGCGACCAGGGACACCGGCTGGAAATCGCGCAGGGAGTCGTAGGGCAGGCGCTTGACCATCGCGGGGTTGATCACGTGCGCGGCCGAGACCATCGCGATCGCGTAGCCGTCGGGCGCGGCGCGCGCGACGATCTCGGTGCCGATCGCCCCGCCGGCACCACCGCGGTTCTCGATCACCACCGGCTGGCCCAGCGACTCGGCCATGCGCGGCGCGATGACACGCGCGAGGATGTCCGTGTTGCCGCCGGGGGCGAAGGGCACCACCATCCGCACGGGACGGGCAGGCCAGCCCTGCGCCTCCACCGGGCCGGCCATCAGCCCCAGGGCGGCGAGAGCGCCGGTCAGGGCCATGGCCGGTGCTGCACGCGATACCGGGACGCTCGTCATCTCTTCCTCCTCGCGGATGCCGGTCGTGGCGCCGGCTCGCCGGTCGGGACTCGCACGGGCCGGGACGGCCCGGTGAACCCCTCCGGTTCGTGTGCCATAGTAGCAGCGGCGGGCGGGCGCGCGGACGCAGGCGTCACCCCGATTGCATCGAAGGAGCAGGCATGCTGAGGATCGGAATACTCCAGGGCGACGACATCGGGCTGGAGGTCGTGCCCGAGGCGGTGAGGGTGATGCGCGCGGCCGCGCGCGCGAGCGGACTGCCGATCGAGTGGCTGGATCTCCCGATCGGACGCCGCGGCCACGCACAGTGCGGCCACTCGATGCCCGCGGCGACCGTCGAGGCGCTGCGCGGGGTCGACGGCTGGCTGCAGGGGCCGATCGGCCACAACGCCTACCCGCGCAACGACCCGACGTGGATCAATCCCCCGCTGCGCAAGCTGTTCGAACTCTACGCGAACGTGAAGCCGGTGCGCTCCTACCCCCAGGTGGCGTCCATCCACAAGGACGTGGACATCGTGTTCCTGCGCGAGGTGACCGAAGGCGAGCAGTCGGGCAGCGTGACCCTCGCGGGTACCGGCGAATTCCGTCCGAACGACGAGGTGTCGATCGGGCATCGCGTGATCACGCGCCGGGGGTCGAACCGCGTGGCACGCGCGGCCTTCGAGATCGCCCGCACGCGTCCCCGCCGCCATGTCACCGCGGTGCACAAGGAGCCCATCTTCAAGATGACCTGCGGGATGTTCGCCGAGGAATGCCGGCGGGTCGCGCGCGACTATCCGGACGTCACCTTCGACGAGGTGCTGGTCGACGGCTTCGCGATGAAGGTCGCGATGGCCCCGCAGCGCTACGACGTGGTCGTCACCACCAACCAGTTCGGCGACATCCTCACCGACCTGGGCGCAGGGCTGGTCGGCGGCCTGGGCCTCGCCCCGGGGCTGTGCATCGGCGAGACCCAGGCGATGGCGCAGGCCACGCACGGCTCGGCACCCGACATCGCCGGGCGCGGCATCGCCAACCCCTACGCGATGATCATGTCCGGCCAGATGCTGCTCGAATGGCTCGGCCACCGACGCGGCCTGCCGGCGGCGGTCGATGCCGCGGCCCGGATCGCCTCGGCGATGGAGCGCACGATCGCCGAGGGCCGATCGCTCACCGGCGACCTGGGCGGTACCGCGTCCACCGTGGCCATGGGCGAGGCCGTCGCCGCGGCGATCGGCTGAGGCGTCGCCGGGGTCGGAGAGCCCGGGCGCGCGACCCGCGGTCAGACCCCCGAGCAGCGCCCGCGCGTTGCCGCAGCGGATCAGGTCCTTCTCGGCGGCGTCCAGCCACGGCAGCGCGGCGAGCAGTTCCACGTCGCGCATCTTCATGCGGCC
>CAIKXV010000277.1 GCA_903831455.1 uncultured Pseudomonadota bacterium
CGCCTGCTGGTGCACTGGGCGCCGGAGAAGTACCGTGGCGGACCGCTCAACCCGCTCTCGGACGAGGACCTCGTGGCCAAGCTTGCCGCCTGCGCCGACGGGCTGCTCGACGCCGATCGCCAGGCCAAGCTCGTGCGCGCGGTGCGGCGGGTGGAGAAGATCGCCAATGCCGTGCAGCTCGCTCGCCTGATCCAGCCCTGATTGCGCAGCGCGCCGCACCGCATCCCCCCAGCCCCGACCGGAGTCCCCCGATGAATCGCCGCCTGGAATATTCGTCCGCCCATCGCCTGCGCTGCGTGCGCCCCATGCATCGACTGGGCATCACCGCGTGCGCGGCGCTCTGCGCGCTGCCCGTGCTGGTGCAGGCCCAGGCCTGGCCCGCCAAACCGATCCGGATGATCATCCCGTTCCCACCGGGCGGGGCGACCGATCTCATCGGACGGCTGAGCGCGCAGCGACTCACTGAGGCGCTGGGCCAGCCCGTGGTGGTTGAGAACCGCGGCGGCGCGGGCGGATCGATCGGCACGGAGATGGGCATGAAGGCCGCCCCCGACGGCTACACGCTCACCTTCAGCGTGGCGAGCTATGCGGTCAACCCGTCGCTCTACAAGCTCGCGTTCGATCCGGTCAAGGACATCCAGCCGATCATCCAGCTCTCCGACGGGCCACTGCTGCTGGCCGTGCACCCGTCGGTGCCGGTGAAGACCGTGCGCGATCTCATCGCGCTGGCCCGACGCACGCCCGGGGGGCTGAACTACTCCACCAGCGGCCAGGGCACGATCAGCCACCTCACCACCGAGCACTTCATGGCGATGACCGGCGTGCGCATGACCCACATCCCCTACAAGGGCACCGCGCCTGCGCTGGCCGACACGGTCGCCGGGCACGTGGCGCTCACCTTCGGCAACGTGTTCGCCACCCTGCCGCTCGCACGGTCGGGGAAGCTGCGCGCGATCGCGGTGACCGGCGCGAACCGCATCAACGGCGATCGCAGCATCCCCACGGTGGCCGAATCCGGTGTCCCGGGCTTCGACCTTGCGCTCTGGCACGGACTTCTGGCGCCGCGCGGCCTCCCGCGACCGATCACCGACCGCCTCAACGCGGAACTCAACCGCGTGCTGAAGACGAAGGAGATGATCGACCGGCTGGAGGGCGACGGACTCTCGCCCGTAGGCGGCACTCCCGAGCAGTTCGGCGAGCGCATCGCGCGCGACATCGCGCTCTATCGCACCATCGTCGCGAAGGCGGGCATCAAGGCCGACTGAGTTCGCGCCACGCCGACGCGGGCGTCACGCGAGCCGAAGGGCTGCGGGTGTCGGTCACGGGCCCGCCCCCCGATCCGACACGCTCGCAACCTTGCCGTGGGCCAGCGGCCTGCCCGTCCGTGTCATCGACCACGGTTGCGGTCGCGGTATCGGCAGTCGTCGTCCCGCACGCGGCTGCCGCTAGACCTCGGGCTTGATGCCGGCGCGGCGTACCACATCGCGAAACACATCCAGGTCGGCACGGATCTGGCGAGCGTACTCGTCCGGGGAGTTGGGCGGCACCGCCTCGAAACCCTGTTTCTCGAGCCGTTGCCGGAACTCGACCGATCCGAGCGCCGCATTGAGCAGCCCGTTGACGCGGACGACCACCTCGCGCGAGATACCCGACGGCCCCACGATGCCGTAGCTGGCCTCGACCGGATGGACCTTGAGCCCCGCCTCGAGCAGCGTCGGCAGTTGCCTTGCACCCTCGGCGCGGCGGGTTCCGGTGACCGCCAGCAGCCGCAGCCGCCCGGCCTTCGCAGCGCCTTCGGAGGTGGGCAGCGGCATGAAGCCGATGTCGATCTCGCCGGAGAGCAGCGCGGCGACAGCCGGTCCGGTGCCCTTGTAGGCCACGTGGACCAGTTGCACGCCAGTGGCTCCCTCGACCAGTTCGGCCAGCAGGTGCGAGATGGAACCGACGCCGGACGACCCGTAGTTGAGCTGGCCTCGTCGCTCGCGGGCGATGCGCAGCAGGTCCTGCACGCTCTTCGCCGGCACGCCCGGGTGCACGGCCAGCACGTAATGGGTGATGGCCACGGCGGCGATCGGCGCGATGTCGCGCAGCGGATCGTAGCGAAGCTTCGGATCGATGGCGGGCGACAGCGCAAGCCCCCCGAGGCTGCCCACGCCCAGGGTGTAG
>CAIKXV010000278.1 GCA_903831455.1 uncultured Pseudomonadota bacterium
ACCACCACGCCCTCGACCACTTCGGAGCGCGCGCCGATGAAACAGTTGTCCTCGATGATGGTGGGGTTGGCCTGCAAAGGCTCGAGCACCCCGCCGATGCCCACGCCCCCGGACAAGTGGACGTTGCGGCCGATCTGCGCGCAGGAGCCGACCGTGGCCCAGGTGTCGACCATGGTGCCTTCGCCCACCCAGGCCCCGATGTTCACGAACGAGGGCATCAGCACCACGTTCCTGCCGATGTAGGCACCCCGGCGGACGGTGGCGGCCGGCACCACGCGGAAGCCGCCGTCGGCGAAGGCCTGGGCGTCGTAGTGGGCGAACTTGGAGTCGACCTTGTCGTAGAACCGCAGCGCACCGGCCTCGACCACTGCGTTGTCCTGCAGCCGGAAGGAGAGCAGCACGGCCTTCTTCACCCACTGGTGGACGGTCCAGTCGGCGCCGATCTTCTCGGCCACGCGCAACCGGCCGCTGTCGAGCCCGGCGAGCACCTCGGCGACCGCTTCGCGCACCGCGGCGGGGGCACCGGCGGGCGAGAGTTCGCTGCGAGCCTCCCAGGCAGACTCGATCGTCGTTTGCAGGGCGGCGGTATCGGCGGGCATCGGAGATCCTCGGCGGGCGGTGGAAGGGGTATGGGGGCGTGGCTCAGCGCGAGGTCGCGCGCCAGCCGGTTGCGAAGGCCGCCAGGCGCCTGGCGGCCTCCACGCATTCGTCGACGTCGGCAACCAGCGCCGCGCGCACCCGGTTGACCCCCGGGTTCTCGCCGTGGGCGGCACGCGCGAGGTAGCTGCCGGGCAGGACCGTGACGGCCTGGCTGCGGTAGAGCTCGCGTGCGAACACGGTGTCGTCGCCCGGGGTTTCGATCCAGAGGTAGAAACCGCCGTCGGGGCGCTCCACCGGAAGGGCCGGGGCGAGGATGTCGAGCACCGCGTCGAACTTGGCGCGGTAGAGGCGACGGTTCTCGTCGACGTGCGCCTCGTCGCGCCAGGCCGCGAGGCTGGCGGCCTGGAGGGTCGGGCTCATCGCGCAGCCGTGGTAGGTGCGGTAGAGCAGGAACCGCTCGACCACGGCGGCATCCCCGGCCACGAAGCCCGAGCGCATGCCCGGGCAGTTGGAGCGCTTGGACAGGCTGCCCAGCGCGATCAGGCGCTCGTAGCCGGTGCGACCGAGCCGGGCGGCGGCACCCAGCCCACCCAGCGGAGGCGCGGCGTCGTCGAAGTAGATCTCCGAATAGCACTCGTCGGAGGCGATGACGAACCCGTGGCGATCGGAGAGTTCGAACAGCGCGCGCCAGTCCTCGAGCGTGAGCACGGCGCCGGCCGGATTGCCCGGCGAGCAGACGAACAGCAGTTGCGTGCGGCTCCACACCTCGTCGGACAACTGGCCGAGGTCGAGGCGGAATCCGTTCGCGGGCGTCTGGTTGAGGAAGGCCGGGCGCGCGCCGGCGAGCAGCGTGGCACCCTCGTAGATCTGGTAGAACGGATTGGGCGACACGACCACCGGATCCGGGCGAGTCCGGTCGACGACGGTCTGCGCCAGCGCGAACAGCGCCTCGCGCGACCCGTTGACCGGTAGGACCTGCGATTTCCAGTCGATCGCCGGCAGCGTGTGTCGGCCGATGAGCCACTCCGCGATCGAGCGGCGCAGCGCCTCGGTCCCCGCCGTCGCCGGATAGGACGACAGTCCGTCCAGGTTGGCGACCAGCGCATCGCGCACGAGCGCCGGCGTGGGATGGCGGGGCTCGCCGATGCCCAGGCTGATCGGGCGCAGGCCCGGCGCTGGCGTGACCCCCTCGAACAGCCCGGCCAGACGCTGGAACGGGTAGGGCTGCAACAGGTCGAGATCGGGGTTCACGTGCGCGCTCGCGAAGGTGGGGGGCGACGGTCGCGGTCCGTCCCGGATCCGCGATGGGGGGGCGCCGGTCGGAGTCCGCCCCGGATCGACGATTATAGGTGGCGGCGGCGTATGCCGGTGTCCGCCGCCGGTCAGCCGCGGGTGCTGAGACCCGGCTCGATCGCGTCGAGCATGACCGGCGGCGAGGGGCGCCAGCCCCGGCGTCGATGCTCGACCACGACCGTGGTGAAGATGCCTCCACGCACGAAGAATCGCGCCGCGAGCCGCATGTAGCGCGGCGCGGTCGCCTTCACCAGGTCGTCGAGGATGCGGTTGGTGACGGCCTCGTGGTAGGCGCCCTCGTTGCGGTAGGACCACGCGTAGAGCTTGAGGCTCTTGAGTTCGACGCAGCGGCGATCCGGCACGTAGTCGAGGACCAGGGTCGCGAAATCCGGTTGTCCCGTCATCGGGCACAGGCAGGTGAACTCCGGGATTTCCATGTGGATGCGGAAATCGCGGCCCGGGGACGGATTGGGAAAGGTGTCGAGCGTGCGACTGGGCTGCGTGGGCGGGGTGCGGGCAGGGGTCTTGGCGGGCATGGGAACGGCACCGGGATCAAAGGCGCGGAGTATAGGCGCTGGTCCCGGCCTGCTCGCGCGGGGTCCGTGCGTCGACGCCCGGCGAATCCGCGGCAAGCCCGGGCGGGGTCCAGACGCGCGCCTGCCCCGATCCCGGCCCCCGCGAGGCGACGCGGTTGCCGGCAGGTTCCCGTGCGACGTATGCTGCGCCCGGGCCGGGCACGGACCCGCGCGCATCCAGAGGGCAACCAGACCCGACTGCGCACTGTCGACGGAGGAGTACGGATGAATTCGATTCGCAAGGGCAACCCCGTGGCTACCCCCGGCATGCCCGCAGGTATCGCCACCCCCCTGGGCATCGCTGCGCTGGGACTCCTGCTCGGCGTCGGCGCGTCGCCGGCCCGGGCGCAGGCGGACGCGGCCGCATTCCCGCAGCGAACGATCACGCTGGTCAACCCGAACGCACCCGGCGGTTTCGTCGATATCGTCGCTCGCGGCATCGCCACGGTCATGCAGCGACAGTTGCGCCAGCCGATGGTGGTGGTCAACCGCCCGGGCGCGAACTCGGCGATCGGCACCGCGGCGGTGGCCAACGCGGCGCCGGACGGCTACACGCTGCTGCTCACCTCGCCTGCGGTCGCGGCCATCCCGGCCATCGACGAACTGTTCCAGCGCCCGGCCCAGTACAGCCTCTCGCAACTGGCGCCGCTTGCGCAGGTGACCGCCGACCCGGCGATGTTCCTCATCCATCCCTCGTTGCCGGTGCGCACGGTCAAGGAGTTCGTCGCGCTGGCCCGGTCCCGTCCCGCCGATTTCCTGGTGTCGTCGTCCGGGACCTACGGCACCACCCACCTGCCGATCGCGATCCTCGAGCAGGCGGCCGGGATCCGGCTGCGCCATGTCCCCTACAACGGCGGTGCGCCCGCGATCGCGGCGGTCGTCGGCGGGCACGCGACCGCGGTCGCCTCAGCGCCCAGCGTCGCGATGGCGCAGGTGAAGGCCGGGCGGGTGCGGGCGCTGGCGAGCTGGGGCGCGCAGCGCGTGCCCGCGTTCCCGGACGTGCCCACGTTCCGCGAGAGCGGGATCGACATCGAGTTCACGCTGTGGACCGCGCTGTTCGCGCCCTCGAAGACGCCCGCGCCGGTGCTCGACACGCTGCAGGGGGCCGTGCGGGCCGTGGTTCAGGACGAGGACTTCAAGGGTGCGATGGCCAGATCGCTGTCGACCATCGCCCACCTCGACGGCGCGGCCTTCCAGGCGCACTGGCAGGCCGAGGTGAAGCGCATCCAGGCCTCGGTGCGCTTCATCGGGAAGACCGCCGAGCAGTAGGCACCGCCCTCGGTCACGCCGGCCGGGCCTCGCGGTCGGGCCGGCGGCCTGCGCCCGGACGCGGCGGGCGGCCGGGCGATCGGGCGGTTGGGCGGTCGCTCAGGTGCTGCGGCCGACCGTCGCGTCCGCGCGCATCCCCGCGGCGATCGCGTCCCGGGCCTCGTCGCCGCCGAACAGCAGTTCGATCTCCGCGCCGTCCGGATCCCGGAAGAAGATCTGCACCAGTTCCCGATCCGGGACCGAGAACTCCTGGAATCGGACCTGTCGCGCGGCCAGGCGCTCGCGCATCTGCGCGAGGCCGCTCGCGCGGAAGGCGACGTGGTCGAAGGCATCGGCCTTCGCCGTGGTGGGCGCGCGCGAGGTGGAGATGTGCAGGATCGGATGGCCTCCGAGGTACATCCACGCCCCGGGCCGGGAGAACGGCGGGCGATCGCCGTCGCGAAGGCCGACGACCTCCTCGTAGAACCTTCGCGAACGCTCGAGGTCGGTGGTGCAGATGTTGTAGTGGTCGAGGGCTTCGATCGGCATGATGTCGTCTGCTCCGGCGGGCTCGGGTGCGGGGTCGATGAGGGCTGCGCGCATGAAGGAACCACTGCACCCGATCAAATAGTGTTTTCTGATAGTGACTTGCGCAGGGTTCTTCACAAGTGTCCTGCGCTAGCCGCCGGCGGTCAAGCCACGCTGCCGGCGGGCGCGCGCCGGCGCGACGGGGGCTTCGGCTACACTCGCGCGTCAGCCTGCAGCGGGTCCCCTCGCCGATCGCGAGACCGGTCCCGTTTGCCGCATCCGTTCCATCGATACGCAGTCATCCTGCCGGACTCCACGTGCGCCTCACCGAAATCCGCATCTCGGGCTTCAAGTCCTTCGTCGATCCCACCGTCATCCGCCTGCCTGGCCAGATCGTCGGCGTGGTGGGCCCCAATGGTTGCGGCAAGTCGAACGTGATCGATGCCACCCGCTGGGTGCTGGGCGAGACATCCGCTCGCCAGCTTCGCGGGGAGACGATGCAGGACGTGATCTTTTCCGGGTCGTCCACGCGCAAGCCGGCGAATCGCGCGAGCGTGGAACTCGTGTTCGACAATTCGATGGGCAAGGCCGCGGGGCAGTGGGCCGCCTACGCCGAACTGTCGATTCGCCGCGTGCTCGAACGCAACGGCGATTCGTCCTACTACATCAACAACCAGCACGTGCGTCGCCGCGACGTGGCCGACGTGTTCCTCGGGACCGGGCTGGGTGGGCGCGGCTACGCGATCATCGAGCAGGGCATGATCTCGCGCATCATCGACGCGCGCCCCGAGGAGCTGCGGGTCTTCCTCGAGGAGGCGGCGGGCGTCTCGCGCTACCGCGAGCGGCGGCGCGAGACCGAGAATCGCCTGTCCGATGCCCGGCTCAACCTGTCGAGGGTCGAAGACATCCGGCTGGAACTGGGGCGGCAGATCGAGCGCCTGCAGTCGCAGGCCGAAGTAGCCGCGGTCCACCAGCAGCGTTCGGCCGAGCTGTCCGCCGCGCAGAACCTGCTGTGGTTCATTCGCCGGACCGAGGCCGCGGCGCTTCGCGAGCGCCATGCCCGGGATATCGAGCGGACCAGCCTCGAACTCGAAGCCGAGACCGCGCGGCTGCGGGAGATCGAACTGCGGCTCGTGCACGCGCGCGACCAGTTGCAGCAGGCGAACGACGCCTCGCGCATCGCGCAGGGCGAACTGTACGAGGCGAACGCGGCGGTCGCGCGCCTCGAGCAGGAGCTCGCGCACCTGCGGGACACCCGCAGCCGGGTGGAGACCCAGCTCGCGCAGGCCCGCGAACGCCAGGCGGCCGCGGGCGGTCAGCTCGAGTCGCTGCGAGCCGGGTGCGTGCAACTCGAGGACGACGCCGGCGCTGCGATGCGTGCGGCCGAAACCGCCCGCGCCGAGGCCGATCACGAATCGATGCGGCTGCCCGAAATGGAGGCCGCGGCACGCGAGGCGCAGGGCCGGGTGCGCGAGGCCGAGCGAGCGCTGGCGCAGTCCGAGCAGTTGTGGCAGGTCGAGGAGACGCGTCGCGAGTCCTGCCAGCGGCAGATCGAGCAGCTCGCGCAACGGCTCGATCGTCTCGCCCGCGAGCGCGACGGCATGGCCGCCCCCGACCGTGCGGCCCTCGGCGCGCTGCAGCAGGACCTCGACTCGATCGGGGTCTCGCTCGCGGAGACCATGGGAGCGGTCCGGCTCGACGAGCAGGCGCTGGCCTCCGGCGAGCAGGCCTCGCGCGAGGCCCAGCAGGCCGTCGACCAGGCCAATCGTGCGCTCACCCAGGCGCAGGCCCGCCGCGACGCGCTCGAGCAGCTGCAGGGACGGATCGCCAACGAACAGTCCACCCGCGACTGGGCGGCCCGGCACGGACTGACCCACGCGCGTCGGTTGTGGCAGGGCCTGCGGATCGAACAGGGCTGGGAGAACGCGCTCGAGGCCGTGTTGCGCGAGCGGCTCAACGCCTTCGCCGTCGAGCGGATCGATGCCGACTCGCACTGGCTTGCCGACATGCCGGGCGCCAAGGCCGCGGTATACGAACTGGCCGCAGGCGCGGCCACCACCGGATCGCTGGGCGTGCTCGGGCGCCCGCTGCGCACCCTCGTCAGTTGCGAGGATCCGCGCACCGAGCCGGTGATTGCCGACTGGCTGGCACAGGTCTACGTCGCGCCCAGCCTTGCCGAGGGCATGCGGCTGCGCGAGCGGCTTCCCGCCGGCAGCCTGCTGGTGACCCGCGAGGGACACCTGCTGACGCGCTCGAGCGTCATCTACTATTCGCCCGACTCCGAGGTGCACGGCGTGCTCGCACGCCAGCGCGAGATCGACGAGCTGCTCGAGCAGGAGACCGGGCTGCAGGCGGGTCTTGCCGGCGCGCGCCAGCGCCTGGCCGACGCGCAGTCGGTGGTTTCGTCCGCCCGCGACACGTTGCGCTCGCGCCGCACCGCGGCCGACGAGTTTCGGCAGCGGCAGCATGCCCGCCAGGTCGAACTGGTCCGGCAGACCGAACAGGCGAATCGCGTCGAGCAGCGACTCGCGCAGATCACGCGCGAACTCGGTGAACTCGACGCCGAGAAGCTCGCGGAGTCCGCGAGAATGCAGTCGCTGGATGGCAATCTCGCCCGCTTCGCCGAGGAGTTGCAGGGCATCGGCGCCCGGCTGGCCGCAACCCGCTCGGAAGCCTCGGTCGCGCAGTCGCGGCTCGCGGAGGCGCGCGAGTCTGCGCAGGCGACCGTGCAGCGCGCGCAGCAGGCGAGTTTCCGCGCGGAGTCGCTGCAGCAGAGGATCGCCGAGACCACGGCGGCGATGGCCTCGGCCGAGCGCGAGCACCAGGCGCTGGGCGCGCAGGTGCAGGCCCTCGAGTCCGAACTGCAGGGCTTCGACGAGACCTCGCTGCGCGAGACGCTGTCCGAGGCGCTGGAGCAGCGCGGCGTGCGCGAGGGCGCGATGGCCGAGGCACGGGATCGACTGGCCTCGATGGAGTCGGACCAGCAGGCCATCGACGAGGAGCGGCTGCAGTGCGAGCAGCGCCTGCCCCCGTTGCGCGAGTCGATCGGCTCGCTTCGCCTCGCCGAACAGGAGGCACGGCTCACCGAGGAGCAGTTCGCGGCCAAGCTTCTCGAGGCCGCCGCCGACGAGGCCGAACTCGCGGCCAAGGCTCCCGATGCCCCGCGTCCGCGCACGCTGGTCGCCGAGATCAATCGCCTGCAGGCGGAGATCACGGCGCTGGGTCCGGTCAATCTGGCCGCACTCGAGGAGCTGGGCGCGGCCAGCGAGAAGAAGGGCGCGCTCGACGCGCAGGCTGCCGACCTCACCGAGGCGATCGAGACGCTGGAGACGGCGATCCGTCGCATGGACCGCGAGACCCGCGATCGGCTGATGGAGACCTTCAACGAGGTCAACGGCCACCTGTCCAAGCTGTTTCCGGCGCTGTTCGGCGGCGGTCATGCCGAACTCGTCCTCACGGGCGAGGAGATCCTCGACAGCGGGGTCGCGCTGTTCGCGCAACCGCCGGGGAAGAAGAACTCCTCGATCCACCTGCTCTCCGGCGGAGAGAAGGCCCTCACCGCGCTGTCGCTGGTGTTCTCGCTGTTCCACCTGAACCCGGCGCCGTTCTGCCTGCTCGACGAGGTCGACGCGCCGCTGGACGACTCGAACGTCGAGCGGTTCCGCGACCTGCTCAAGAAAATGGCCGAATACACGCAGTTCCTGTTCATTTCCCACAACAAGGTCACCATGCACGGTGCCCAGCAGCTGATCGGCGTGACGATGCAGGAACGCGGCGTCTCGCGCGTGGTCTCGGTCGACATCGACGAGGCGGTCGAACTCGCCCGCCAGCCGCGCGCGGCCTGATCGTCGAAGGGTGACGGGCATGAGCGAACTTCAGGGAGCCCTCGTCGTCCTGGGCGTGGTCGCAATCGGCGCGGTGTTCCTGTTCAACAAGTGGCAGGAGCGCCAGTTGCGGCGGCGTGGCGAGGCCGCCCTGCCTCCGCGCCCACCCTCCGGATCGGTCGATCCGGTGCCACTCTCGGGAGCGGACGACGGGTCGGAGTCCCTGCCGGACGATCGGCGCGAGCCCGTGCTGGGCGGTGAGGACGCATCGTCGCTCGACCCGGCGGTGTTCGACGAGACGGCGCGGACGCCGGGCCCCGACGGTGCGGTCCGGCCTGCGACGGTGCGTCCGCGAGCGGCCCAGGACGACGGACCGGCGGGGTTGTGGTTCCCGGTGCGCTTCACGTTCACCGGCGCCGTGGATGAATCGGCGGTGTCGATCCTTCGCGAGCGCGCGGGTCGGGGTGCCCGCGCGGTGGAGTGGTCCACGGTGCCCGCGGTCGTCGTCGACGGCGAGACGCCCTCGCGGGTGGGGGCCGCGCTGATGCGGGTTCAGATGGTCGACGCGCGCGGTGCGGCCGGCGTGGCCGAACTGCGTCGCCTGCTCATCCAGGCGCAGCAGGCGGGCGAGGCGCTGGCGGCCGATGTCGCCGCACCGGAGCCGTCCACGGCGGCCGGCTCGGCTGCAGCCCTGTACGAGTTCTGCCAGTCGGTCGATGTCGCGCTCGGACTCAACGTGGTGTCCTCCGGCGGGGGGTTCGCCGGGACCAAGCTGCGCGGGCTGATCGAGGCGTCGGGATTTCGCAGCGCGCCCGATCACACCTGGCTCCTGGCCGACGACGAGGGGCGCGTGCTGTGCACGCTGACCGACGCGGAGGGGCGGGGCCTGGACCCCCAGGTGATGCGCGCGGGCGGCATTCGCGCGGTCAGCCTGCAGGTCGACCTCCCGCGCACGCCCGGGCCGATCGCGCAGTTCGAACGCGCGGTGTCGATCGCGCGTCAGTTCTCGCAGGGCCTGTCCGGTCGCCTCGTCGACGATGCCGGTCGCGCGCTCGACGATGCAGCGCTCGACCGGATTCGCGCCCAGCTGGGCGCGATGGTGCAGTCGATGCGGCAGCAGGGATTCGAGCCGGGCGATGCACTCGCGCGGCGACTGTTCGGCTGAGGCCCCGGTGATCGGGACCGAAGCCTTGCCTGCACGGAGGGCGCGGTGAGCCTGCCCGAGGAGCTGCGCGCCCGCGCGGTGCGCCTGCGGGCCGACGTCGAGCGCTATGCGCATGCGTACTACGTGCTCGATGCGCCGCTCGTGCCCGACGCCGAGTACGACCGGCTTTTTTCCGAGCTCGAGGCCCTGGAGACGAGCCACCCCGAGCTCGCATCGGCGGACTCGCCGACGCAGCGGGTGGGCGGGGCACCGCTCGAGGGATTCCGCGAGGTTGCGCACCGGTTGCCGATGCTGTCGCTCGCCAACGCCTTCGACGACGAGGCGGTGCAGGCGTTCGACCGGCGGGTGCGCGAGGGACTGGCCGCTGCCGGACGCGACCCGGAGGCCGCCGTGGAGTATTCCGCCGAGCCGAAGTTCGATGGACTTGCGGTCAGCCTGACCTACATCGGCGGCGTGCTGGCGGTCGGGGCGACCCGCGGCGACGGACACGCCGGCGAGGACGTCACCGCCAACCTGCGCACGCTGCCGGCCATCCCCTTGCGCATCGACACCGATCGTCCGAGGCTCGAGGTGCGCGGCGAAGTGCTGATGCGCCGTCGCGACTTCGAACGACTCAACGCGATCCAGCGCGAGCGCGGGGAGCGCGAGTTCGCCAATCCGCGCAATGCGGCGGCCGGGTCCCTGCGCCAGCTGGATCCGCGGATCACGGCCGGACGGCGCCTGTTCTTCTACGCGTACGCGGTGGCCGACGAGGACATGGACTCGCTGCCCGCCCGCGGCCACGGGGCGTTGATGGACTGGCTCGCGGGGCTGCGCTTTCCGGTGAGCGCCGAGCGGGCGAGGGTGCGCGGGCTCGACGGCCTGCTCGCCTACTACCGCGGGATCGGTGCGCGTCGCGATGCACTGCCCTACGACATCGATGGCGTCGTCTACAAGGTCGACGCGCTCGACGAGCAGCGGACGCTCGGCTTCGTCTCGCGCGCTCCGCGATTCGCCATCGCGCACAAGTTCCCGGCCCAGGAGGCCCTCACCGAACTGCTCGACATCGAGGTGCAGGTCGGGCGCACCGGTGCGTTGACACCCGTGGCGCGGCTGGCGCCCGTGTTCGTGGGCGGGGTGACGGTCACCAACGCGACGCTGCACAACGAGGACGAGGTCCGACGCAAGGAGGTTCGCATCGGCGACACGGTCGTCGTGCGGCGGGCGGGCGACGTGATCCCGGAGGTCGTGGGCGTGGCACCGGATCGACCGCGCGGGTCCGGCCTGTTCGTGATGCCCGACCGCTGCCCGGTCTGCGGGTCGGCGGTGTCGCGGCCGGAGGGCGAGGCGATCGCCCGTTGCACCGGCGGGCTGTTCTGTGCCGCCCAGCGCAAGCAGGCACTGCTGCACTACGCGTCGCGGCGGGCGATGGATATCGAAGGCCTGGGCGAGAAGCTCGTCGACCAGCTGGTCGACGGTGGGCGGGTCCGTACGCCCGCCGATCTCTATCGGCTCGACCCGCAGGCGCTGGCCGGACTGGAGCGCATGGGCGAGAAGTCGGCAGCCAACCTGCTCGCTGCGATCGAGGCGAGCCGAACCCGGCCGCTGTCGCGGCTGGTGTTCGCGCTGGGCATCCGCAACGTCGGGGAGACCACCGCGCGGGATCTCGCGCGCGCCTTCGGTTCGCTGCAGGCGCTGGGCGCTGCGCGCGAGGAAGACCTGCTGCAGGTGCCCGAAGTCGGCCCGGTGATCGCGCAGGCCATCCAGGGCTTCTTCGCGGAGGCGCACAACCGCGAGGTGATCGATGCGCTGCTCGCCGCGGGCGTCGCGCCCCGGGCCGAGGCCGTGCCACCGCCCGGGGCGACCC
>CAIKXV010000279.1 GCA_903831455.1 uncultured Pseudomonadota bacterium
CGCCCTGCCAGGCCTGAGGCCGCGCGGCCTGCACCGAGCAGCGCCACGGCCGCTCCGCTACAATTTCGGGACCGCCGCGCGGCCCGGATCCGAGTCCGATCCGTACCGCGGTACTACGACCTGACGTGGGTCAGTGCCCCGGCACCCCGGCGCGAAGACCGATCGGCCCCCAGGGCCGACACGCCTGCGACAGCCCCGATGCAACCCGGGCGAGCGCCCCCGGCCCCGCATGCCCCGCCGGTGGTTCCGCGCGCGCCCGCGCCCTCCCCGACCTGCCCTCCACGGAGAACACGATGCCCGCCGATACCCAGAACCCCGCCGCCGATTCGCTGACCGGGCAGGTTGCCGACTTCATCCTCTCCACCCGCTACGAGGACCTTCCGGCGGAGGTGATCGACGCCGGCAAGAAGTCGATCCTGGATGGCCTCGGCCTCGCACTCTCCGGCTCGGTCGCGCACTCCGGCGAACTGGTCCGCGAATACCTCTCGGCGCAGGGCTTCTCGGGCGGGCCCTGTTCGGCGATCGGCATGTCGCTGCGCCTCCCCCCGCGCTTCGCGGCCTTCGCCAACGGGGTGGGCATCCACGCCGACGACTACGACGACACCCAGCTCGCGGTCGCCAAGGACCGCGTCTACGGCCTGCTGACCCACCCGACCGCGCCCTGCCTGCCCTCGGCGCTCGCCATCGCCGAGCGCGACGCTCGCTCGGGACGCGACCTGATGCTCGCCTACCACCTCGGGGTGGAGGTCGAGTGCAAGATCGCGGAGGCCATCGATCCGCGGCACTACCAGCACGGATTCCACTCGACGGCGACCTGCGGCACCTTCGCCTCCGCGGCCGCCGCCTCGCGCCTGCAGTCGCTGCCGAAGGAGGCCGTGCTGCGCGCGCTGTCGATCGCCGGCAGCCAGTCCGCGGGCCTGCGCGAGAACTTCGGCACCATGACCAAGCCCTTCCACGCCGGCAAGGCCGCGGAGTCGGGCGTGTTCGCCACCGACATGGCGAAGCTCGGCTGGACCGCGGCCCCGAACATCCTCGAGGCCGGGCGGGGCTTCTTCAAGGCGGCCGGCGGCGGCTGGGACGACGCGGCCATCAACGGGAAGCTCGGTCGCCCGTGGACCTTCGCGTTCCCCGGCGTGTCGATCAAGCCGCACCCGTCCGGATCGCTCACCCATCCGGGCATGACGAAGATGCTCGAACTCATCCGCGAGCACCGCATCCGCGCAGCCGACGTGGCGCGCGTGAAGGTGGGCACGAACCACAACATGCCCAACGCGCTGATCCACCACCGCCCCACGAACGAACTGCAGGCGAAGTTCAGCATGGAGTTCTGCATGGCGATCCTGCTGCTCGACGGGCGTGCCAACCTCCCCGAGTTCACCGACGAGGTGGTGATGCGCCCCGACGTGCAGGAGTTCATCACCCGCGTGGACTTCGGCGTGCATCCCGTGGCGGAGGCCGCCGGCTACGACAAGATGACCACGATCATCGACATCGAGATGAAGGACGGCCGCACGATCAGCGGCAGTGCGGACTTCGGCAAGGGCAGCCCGGCCAATCCGATGTCCTACGAGGAGGTGGCCGACAAGTTCCGCGGATGCTGCGACTTCGCGAAGTGGCCGCGCGAGAAGGCGGAGCAGGTGATCCGGATCGTGCGCACGCTGGAGTCGCTGGCCGACGTGCGCGAACTTACCGCGCTGCTGGTGAAGTAAGGCCCGCCTTGCGCCGCTGGCACAACCTGCAGGCGGTCTCCTTCGCCGCCTTGCGGCAGCGCTTCAGGGAAGGCAGCGACACCCCGCGCGACTTCCTCGAGCGCTGCATCGCGACGCTGCAGTCGCGCGAGCCGATCGTGCGCGCCTGGGTTTGCCTCGACCTCGAGGCCGCCCGGCGCGCAGCCGATGCGTCCACTGCGCGCTACCGCGCGGGAAGACCGCTGTCGCCGGTCGACGGCTGCCCGATCGGCGTGAAGGACATCATCGGCACGGCCGACCTTCCCACGCAGATGAACAGCCCCGCCTTCGCCGGCTGGCACGGCGGCTACGATGCCGCTCCAGTGCACGCGCTTCGAACGGGCGGCGCGGTCATCGTCGGCAAGACGGTCACCACCGAGTTCGCGGTCGGCTACTCGGGGCCCACCACCAATGCGTTCGACCCGCAACGCACCCCCGGTGGCTCCTCCAGTGGCTCGGCAGCCGCAGTGGGATCGGGAATGGTGCCCGTCGCCCTGGGCACGCAGACCCAGGGCTCGACGATCCGCCCCGCCTCCTACAACGGCGCGGTCGGCTACAAGCCGACCCTGGGTGCGCTGCCCCTGGGCGGAGTCCACCCGCTGTCGACCACGCTCGACCATCTGGGCATCATCGGCGCCACGCTCGACGATGTCTGGGCGGTCGCTTCCCAGACCTCGCTGGGGGTGGGTAGTCCGGGGCATGCCGCGCTGCCGGGCGCCGGGGCATGGGCCCCTGCGCCGATCGCGCCGCGACGACTGATCCATCTGCACACCCGCGGCTGGGCCGAACTCGACGCCGGGAGCGCAGCCGCGTTCGCGTCGGTGCTGGCCGCGCTGCGCGAGCACGGCGTGCAGATCGTCGACCGCACCAACGACCCACGCATCGACGCGCTCGAACGCGAACTCGACGGATGGCTGGACGAGGGGCTCGACATCCTCGCGTACGAGATGCGCTGGCCCTACGAGGCCTACGTGCAGCGACACGGCGAGGTGATCGGCGAGCGCATCCGCGGCTTCGTCGAGCGGGCGCGAACGATCACCCCGGACCGCTATGCCGGACTGCTGTCCCGCCGGGAGGCGATGCGCCAGGCCGTGCGGGAGGCAGCGGCCGGAGCGGACGCGCTGATCACGCTGTCGGCCTCCGGCGTGGCACCGCCGGGCCACGCCCACACCGGCAGCCGTACCTTCCTCGCCTACTGGTCCGGCCTGGGCTTCCCGACCTTCCAGTACCAACTTCGTCCCACTTCATGCAGTACGATCTTTTCCCACTCTTCCACAGCCCTCACCACCTCGTCGTCATTCCAACCGAGTGATCTCCCAACAAAAGGATATCTATCGGTTCGACGAGCATTCAAAATCGTTTTTATACGTCCTTCCCAAGTTGTGTAGGTAGCTTCTCCTGAGACAAGACCAATGTGTGGCGCAGGTGGAGCTGGTACCA
>CAIKXV010000280.1 GCA_903831455.1 uncultured Pseudomonadota bacterium
ACGTGACCATCGCGGGCGCGCCGCAGATCTACATCGCCTTCGGCGGCGGGATGGTCATCGTTCGCGGGCAGCGCCCGGGGGAGACGGCGATCGACAAGCCTTCGGTGCAATGGGGTCTCGACCACTTCGGCCTGCGGGTGAACGGCGACTATGACGCGCTGTGCGCGGAACTGCGCGGCAAGGGCGTCAAGTTCCTGATGGAGCCGACGGTGGTCAACCCGACGACCCGCATCTCGTTCATCGAGGGCCCCGACGGCGTGAGCATCGAACTGCTCGAGCGCAAGGACTGATCGGTCGGGGCGGGGGCATGCGCGCATGCACGGAGGCGGGCAGCGGCCAGCGGCCGCAGTCTCTCGCGACCGCTCGCATCCACGCGCCCGGTCGCCGCGGGCTGGTCGCGGCCCTTGCGCTCGCCCCGCTGGCGGGCGCCTGTGGCCCTCGCGCCGAGCGCATGGAAGCGACCGTCCACTGGGCAGGCAGCGATCTCGCGTTCACCCAGGGGATCGGACGGTTCGATCCCGCCGGGATGCAGGCGGTGCTGGCGTTCGTGCAGCAGCCGCCCGAGGGCGGGGCGTGGCCTGCCCAGGCGATGCCGATCGACGAATGGCTGTCGGCCGCACGGCTGCCGCACGTGATGCTGGTGCTGAGGTTCCGCGCGCAGGGGCGGGCGACCTTCGACAACCTCGATCGCTATTCGGTCCGCGTGGGCGGCGGCGGGGCCGAGACGCTTCGGGTCGAGCGGAGGTCCTCGGACTGGGTGCGGGACGGAGGCATCGATCTCTCGGGCGAGGCTCGGGCGGGCGGGCGCCTGCTGGGACGGCTGCGCCGCGCCGGGGCGGACGCCGCCGAGACGACCGCGCGCGCCTGGCGCTGGGACATCGGATTCGACACGGTGCTCGGGGCGGCCTGACCCCCGCGCATCGGGACAAGGGAGGCAGACATGCGTATCGAGACGATCGAGGCAATCCCGATCGAGATTCCGCTCACCAAGGACTTCGGCGGCAGCACGTACCACGTGCTCAAGCGCTGCACGGTCATCACCCGTATCCGCACCGATGACGGGCTGGTGGCCGAGGTCTACAACGGGGACAACCGGGATCACTCCCCGGCGATCGCGAAGATCATCCTCGACGAGCTCGCGCCCCGGCTGCTGGGCGAGGACCCGCGGCAGATCGAGCGGCTGTGGGAGAAGATGCACGCGATCACCGACTGGAATCGCGATCGCAAGCTCGCGCTGGAGGCGATCGCCTGCGTCGATACCGCCCTCTGGGACCTGATGGGCAAGGCCTGCGGGGCGAGCGTGTGCGAGCTGCTCGGCGGCTACCGCACCCGGCTGCCGATCATCACCATCGCCGGCTACTACGAGGAGGGCAAGACGCTGGCCGACCTCGCGCGCGAAATGGAGTGGATCCGCAGCGTCGGGATGGCCGGCTGCAAGGTCAAGGTGGGCGGGCTGTCGCCCGAGGAAGATGCGAAGCGGGTGGCGGCCGCCCGCGAGGGCGCGGGCAAGGATTTCATCCTGGTCGTCGACGCCAATCGCGGCTGGAACGCGACCGACGCCATCCGCTTCTCGCGGCTGATCGAGCACCTGGACATCGGCTGGTTCGAGGAGCCCTGCCTGTGGACGGACGACGCCTTCCTGATGGGCAAGGTGCGCCGGGCGACCACCATCCCGATCAACGCGGGGCAGTCCGAGTACACCGCGCAGGGCGTGCGGCGGCTGATCCAGGCCGAGGCCGTGGACTTCGTGAACTTCGATGCGTCCGAGTCCGGTGGCATCACCGAGTGGCGGCGCGTGGCCGGAATGTGCTCGGTGTTCGACGTGAAGATGGCGCACCACGAAGAGCCCCACCTGTCGATGCACATGCTCGGCGGCGTGCCGCACGGCACGTACGTCGAGTGCTTCGCCGACCCGCTGCGCGATCCGATCTGGAAGGACCTGATCACCAATCGTCCGATGCCTGTCGACGGCTACATCGAAGTGCCGCAACGGCCGGGGTTCGGGCTGGAACTGGATCAGGCGATGATCCGGAAGTATCGTGTGGACTGAAGGGACCCCGGAGTCGCCGACCCCTGGGTCGTGGACTCCGATGTCGCCGCGACAGGAGGGGACGATGAGGCGTGGTGGTCGTGCATGGGCAGCATTCCTTGTGGCGGCGCTTGCCAGCGCCGTCGCTCCGCTGGCGTTCGCGCAGAACTATCCGACCCGACCGGTGCGGGTGGTGCTGCCCTTTGCGGCCGGCGGTGGCACCGATCTGCTCGCGCGGCTGCTGAGCCAGCGCTATACCGAGACCCTCGGACAGCCGGTGGTGGTGGACAACCGCGCCGGTGCGGGCGGGAACCTGGGTGCGGAGATCGTCGCCAAGGCGCCCGCCGACGGCTACACGTTGCTCTTCTCGACGACTTCCACCGCGATCAACGCGACGCTCTACTCGAAGCTCTCGTTCGACATCCGCAAGGATTTCGTGGCCGTCACGCAGGTGGCGCGCTCGCCGATCGTGGTGGCGGTGCACCCGTCGCTGCCGGTGCGCAACGTGCGCGAACTGGTGGCGCTGTCGCGCAAGGCGAAGGGCGGGCTCAACTACGGGTCCAACGGTAGCGGCACCGGATCGCATCTGGCGGGCGTGATGTTCGAGCAGGCGGCTGGCACGCAGCTCACCCACATCCCCTACAAGGGCGCCAACCCGGCGGTGGGCGCCCTGGTCGGCGGCGAAGTGGTGCTGGGCTTCCAGGCCACCACCAGCGTCCTGCCGTTCATCCGGTCCGGGAAGCTTCGCGCGATCGCGGTGACGACCGAGCGATCGATCGCCGCGCTGCCCGATGTACCGACGGTCGCCTCGGTCTATCCGGGGTTCAATGTCGATCAGTGGTACGTGCTGTTTGCCCCGGCAGGGACGTCGGCGGCCATCGTCAACCGGTTGCACGCCGAGGCGGTGAGCGCGCTGCAGCACCCGGATGTCCGGGCATGGATGCAGCGGGAGAACTCGGAGCCGGTCGGCAGTTCGCCAGCCGAGGCAGCGGCGTTCCTCGCCGCCGAGGTCGAGAAGTACGCCCGGATCGTGAAGCTGTCCGGTGCCAAGCCGGACTGAACATCGATCGAATCCCGCGTGCTGCACCCCATGCAATGCCGGCAGGAGGGTGATGTGACGACGCTGTTTCGCCGTGCCTGGTCGACGTGTCTTCTCCTGCCGTTGATCCTGTCTCCGGCGTACGCCCGGGCGCAGCCCGCCTGGCCGGTCAAGCCGATCCGGATGGTCATCGCGGCGCCCACCGGCACCGGGCCGGAACTGATCGCCCGGCAACTCGCCGCGCAACTGAGCGAGGCGTTCCGCCAGCCGGTGGTGATCGACTCGCGCCCTGGCGCGACCGGCCTGATCGGGGCCGAGATCGTCGCCCGATCGGCGCCCGACGGCTACACGCTGTGGTTCATCACCTCGACCCAGTTGCTGGGCACGACGCTCTATGGCCGCTTCCCGCTGGCGAAGGACTACACGCCGGTGGCGATGCTCTCGAGCACCGCGTTCGGCATCGCGGTCAACGCCAGCCTGCCGGTGCACAGCGTGCCCGAACTGCTCGCCCATGCGAAGGCGAGGCCGGGCAAGCTGCTGTACGGGTCGAACGGGCAGGGCGCGACGACCCACCTGTGCATGGAACTCATCAACGGTCCCGCCGGCGTGAAGATGGTGCACGTGCCCTACAAGGGGGGAACGCTGGCGCTGGCCGATCTGGCGGCCGGGGATCTGCAGGTCTCCTGCCAGCCGCTGCCCACGCTGCCGCAGTTCGCCCGCGCAGGGCGGCTGCGCGTGATCGGCGTGACGAGTCTCAAGCGCAGCCCGATGGCCCCCGAGGTGCCTGCGGTCGCCGAAACGATTCCCGGCTTCGAGATTCTCGGCTGGCATGGGCTGCTCGCGCCGCTGCGAACGCCGCAGGCGATCGTCGATCGCGTCAATGCCGAGGCCACGCGGATCATGCTGACGACGGACATGCGGGAGCGTCTGGCGGCGCTGGGCGTGGAGCCGGCGCCGAGTTCACCCGCGGAGTTCGGTGCCCGCCTGGTGGCCGAGACCGCCAAATGGACCGCCGTGATGAAGGACGCTAACATCCGCCCGACCGATTGAGGCGGACCGTCCGCCACCGCAGGCGGAGTGGCGGGCAGGCTGCGCGAGGGTGCGACGCGCACCCGATACGGAGGACACGCGATGGCGATCAGGAAGCTGGGACACGTCGGCATCTGGGCGAAGGACTTCGAGTCGATGCGCGACTTCTACTCGAAGGTCGTGGGCCTGCAGATCAGCGACGAGACGCCGAACGTCGCGTTCATGAGTTCGGACCCGAAGCGCGAGCACCACGAGTTCGCGGTGTTCCGCTCGCGCGAGCCGGACCAGGTCACGAGCGTGCAGCAGATCTCGTTCAACTGCGAGCACCTCGAGGACATCATCGGCTACTACCATCGCTTCAAGTCGCACGGGGTGCGCTTCTCGCGCGTGACCTCGCATGGCAACGCCGTGGGTATCTATTTCTTCGACCCCGAAGGCAACCGGGTCGAGGTGTACTGGAGCACTCCGTTCGAGGCGCGCCAGCCCTACAGCGTCGCGATCGACGTCAATCGGCCGGTGGCGGAGATCCTCGCCGACATCGAGGCCGACGTTAAACGGCACGGCGCGCAGGGCCATATCGACCAGGCCTCCTACGAGCGCCAGCGCGAGCAGTTCGCGCGCGAGGGCATCGTCCACTGAGGCGACGCATCGGCGCGGTGTCGGCCGCGGCCCGGCGTGCTCGGGCGCGCGGGGAGCACGCCGCCGCGCCGTAGACGTCGTGGCGTCCCGCCCGTCGATGCACCCGTGGGCGTCGATCGGGATCGCGGCTGCGGCGTGCGCCTGATCCGGGCGATCCCGAAGCAGTGCCTCCCGGCGCGCGCCCGTCGCACGGTTGATGCCGCGCGTCCGCTGCGGCGGCCGGCGGGCCGCGGCGCGGTCCTGCCGCCCGGTTGGTGCCTGCAATGGCAGGTTCCGGCGCTCGTTCGGCGAGCCGGGTCGGATCAGTCTGGCCGGGTGGCTGCAGGCGCCCGGCGTTGACCGGCCTCCGGACCTGCCGACCGGGGTCCATGCGGTCGATCACGTTCTGATCCACCTCCGGGTCACGCTGCCGGCGTCGGGCAATGCCCAGCCGCGCGGTGCTGCAGTCGTCGGCAGGGCGGTGTCCGGCGCAGTGCGTACCGCCCGAGGCTCGGCGATCGCCGCGAACGCCCAGCCGCGCGGTCGGTGGCGCCGCGTCTTTCCGTCGTTCGAACCGTCCGGCTCGCCGGGCCTCCCGTACAAGGACAGTCCCATGAAAGCCCCGATCGCCGTTTCCCTGTCTGCCGTGCTTGCGCTGACCGGCTGCGCGACCGCCTCGAAGGACATCGCGCCCCTCTCGGTGTCGCCGCTGGTCTACGAGTCCTACGGCTGCGATCAACTGAGCGCCGAGCTCGCGCGCGTGCACACCCGATCGACGCAACTCGGCGGTCGTCTCGATCAGGCGGCCTCGAACGACGCAGCCCTGACCACCGCGGGGGTGATCCTGTTCTGGCCCGCGCTGTTCTTCCTCGGGGGCACCCGGCAGCAGGAGGCCGAGTATGCGCGGCTCAAGGGCGAGGCCGATGCGATCCAGCAGGCTGCCATCACCAAGCGCTGCAAGCTGCAGGTGCCTTCAGCCCCGGCCGCCACGCCCGAGGGGCAGGCGGGTACGGCAGCCCCGACCGCGGCGACGGGGTCTGACGCTGCGAGACCGTGAGATCCGGCCGATGACCTCGCGGGTAGCGCAGGTCACCGATCATGCGCCTGCGCAGTCGGGCCGCGCGCGGTGCGGGCCACGCGCGGGTGGTCGCGCCGGCGGGGGCGCACGAGCTGCATGGACGCCGGGTCGGCAGCGGGCCGCGGCCTCAGCGGGACCCCAGTAGCGTCACGACCAGCACGGCCGTGCCGATCAGAAGATTGATCGACACCCACCGGCGGATGCGTGCCAGCGCGGCCCCTGCCGCGGGCCACTCGGCGCCTGCCACTGCGCGGTCGAGCGTCCGATGGAGCGAGAACCGGATGTAGAAGAAGATCGCCACCATCGCGATTCCGAGGATGGTCATCACCCACCAGGCGAGCGGCATCTCGAAGCGCCCGCCCGACTGCACCACGCCCTTGGCCACACGCCCCAGCATCCACAGGCCGCTGGCCAGCGCCAGCAGCGAAGCCACCAGCACGGCACGGAAGAAGCGGCCGAGCACATCGTGCATCAGGCGCAGTCGGATCGGAGGTTCGAGCGCGGCGACCGCGGGGCGAAGACAGAAGTGGGCGAACGCCATCCCCCCGACCCAGAGGACGATGGACAGCACGTGCACGGTTTTCAGCAGCGAATAGAGCATGGGGGGATGTCGACGGGTGTGGGGGTGCGGGCGACCCGAGGCCTCGGGGCGCGTGTTGCGCCGGCTCGGGCCCGGAGCGACGCCGGGCAGAAGCAGCCCCGGCGACCGCCCGTGGTCTGGTTTCGTCCACCGCGCGAAGCGGGCCTGGGTGCGGTGGATGTCCGGGCCGCCCCACGTTAGCGCTGATCGGCGACGCCGACTGCGCAGACGGGTCCGTTCGCGGTCGTGGTGGCGCCCACGGAGGAGGCGCCCAAGGTCATCGGCTGGCCGTACCATCAGCCCCGAGCGCGCGTCGTCGGGTTCGGCTGCCCGCGCGGGAATGTCCTCGATCCGGGCGCCGACGCGGTTCGGCCCCGTGGTCGCGGCGGGATGGGGAGCGGGCGATGCTCGCCGTCCGATCCGATCGACGTCGCTTCAACCCCGGAGGCCGCCAGCCATGCCGCTCATCGATCTCGTCGCGCTCATCGCGCTGCTTCAGTTCTTCCTGTTTGCCGTGCGGGTCGGGCGTGCAAGGATCAGGTATGGCATCCAGGCGCCGGCCACGAGCGGGCACGAGATGTTCGAACGTGCCTATCGGGTGCAGATGAACACGCTGGAACTGCTGGTCCTGTTCATCCCCGCGCTCTACATCGCCGCCGCCTACTGGCCGCAGACCCCGGTGGCCGCCTGTGGGGCGGTCTACCTGCTCGGGCGCGCGGTCTACCAGCGGGCCTACATGGAGGCGCCCGAGGCTCGCGGGCTGGGCTTCCTGCTCAGCATCGGGCCCTGCCTCGTGCTGATGCTGGCCGCCCTGGTGGGTGCGGTGCGGGCGGCCGCGGGGGCTTGAGGCCCCGGCGGTCGAGGCGGCTGCGCGCGGACGACGTCACTTCGCGGCGGGTCGCGCCTTGAGCCTCGCCAGCACCCGCGCCTTGGCCGCGATGTCGCGCTCCAGTCGCGCCCTGAAGCCGGCGGTGCCGTCGTAGAAATTCGGCGGCTGCGCGGCACGCTCGGCCACCGCGCGATAGGCCGCGTCGCCCGCCGCGGCGGCGCAGGCTTCGGACAGGCGCGCGAGGACCGGGGCCGGGGTGGCCGCCGGAGCCATCAGTCCGCCGAAGCTCGCCGGGCTCACGTCGAAGCCCTGCTCGCGCACGGTGGGCACGTCGGGAAAGGCCGGGTGGCGCGACTCGCCGAAGACGCCGATCACGCGCACGTTCTGTCCGACCGCGGAGCCCAGCACGACGGAGGCGACATCCAGCCGTCCGCCCATCAGGTCGCCCATCACCAGAGGCTCGCCGCGAAAGGGGATGTCGCGGATATCGATGCCCGCGGCGATCAGGAACTCCTCCATCGCCAGGTGCGGGATGGTCATGTTGCCCTGGTGGCCGTAGTTGAGTGCGCCGGGTTTCGCGCGGGCGGCGGCGACCAGGTCGGGGACGGTGCGGATTGGCGAGTCCGGACGCACCACCAGCGCCATCGCGTTGATGAAGGTCTGGCAGATCGGCACCAGCGAATCGGTGCGATAGCCGGTGTCGGCGCGGTCCTGCGGGTGCACCGAGAGCACCAGCGCAGGCGAGAAGAGCAGGGTGTAGCCGTCGGCTTCGGCGCGAGCGACGGCTGCCGTGCCGATCGCCCCGCCCGCGCCGCCGCGGTTCTCGACGACGAACGGTTGCCCCAGTCGGCTGGCCATGCCTGCGCCCAGCGCGCGGGCGAGCACGTCGGTCGTGCTGCCGGCCACGAAGGGGTTGATGATGCGCACCGGCTTGTTCGGGTAATCGGTCTGCGCGGAGGCAGGCGCGGCCGGGGCCAGGGCGAGGGCCAGGGCTGCGAGGGTGAGCGAGGCGAGCGTGGCGGCGGCGAACCGGCGTCGGGTCATGGTCTCCTCCGGGTGGGGACGATGCGTGGGGCAGGGCGTGCGGGCGAGGTATCGGCAGACCGTGCGGCGTGCGACCGGCATGCATTCGCCGCCTGGGCACCGTGCAAGGGGTGAGGGGTAATGGGTGAGGGAATCCGCCGGACGGGCGAGGGCGGGGTGAGGTCGGGCGGGGGCGGGGCTACTCGGGCTTGGCGCCGGAGGCCTTCACCGTCTTGCCGAGCCGGGCCACTTCCAGCGCGATGAAGCGATCGAACTCCTGGGGTTTCATTGCGCGGGCCTGCGCGCCCTGCGCGAAGAAGCGCTCGCGCACCTCGGCGATCTCGAGGATGCGGGCGACTTGCGCGGCCAGCGCGTCGACCAGCGGGCGTGGCAGCTTCGCGGGGCCGATCAGGCCGTACCAGATGTCGAACTCGTAGCCAGGCACGCCGGACTCGGCGATGGTCGGCACGTTGGGCAGCTGCGGCGCGCGCTGGGCCGAGGTGACCGCGATCGCGCGCAGCCGCCCGTCCTTGACCAGCGACAGCGCCGAGTTGAACGGCGCGAAGAAGAACTGGGTACGCCCGGCCATGGTGTCGGTGAGCGCCTCGGGCGCGCCCTTGTACGGCACGTGGGTGACGTCGATGCCGGCCTGGAAGCGGAACTGCTCGGCCGAGAGATGGGTGCCGCTGCCCACGCCGGCCGAGGCGAACAGCACCCCCGACTTCTGCTTCGCGAGTGCGATCAGGTCGCGGATCGAGCTGACGCCCAGCGAGGGGGAGACCACCACCAGGCCCGGCTGGGTGGCGATCAGCGAGATGCCGGCGAAGTCGCGCAGCGTGTCGTAGGGCAGCTTCGGGTAGAGCGTGGCGTTGATCGCGTGGCCCGAGGACACGACCGACAGGGTGTAGCCGTCCGGGTTGGCGGTGGCGACCGCCTGCGCGGCCACGGTCCCGCCAGCGCTCGGGCGGTTGTCGACGATGAACTGCTGCCCGTAGTGGTCGGTCAGCCGCGCCGAGACGGCCCTTGCGAACATGTCGGTGGCGCTGCCGGCCGAGAAGGGCACCAGCAGGCGCACCGGACGGTTGGGCCAGGCGTCGGCCGGGGTCGCGGCCAGGGCGGCGCCTGCACCTGCGGCCAGCGAGGCCGCGCCGACCGCGAGGAGTCCCTTGAGGGTGATGGATGCGCGCATGGCTGTACCTCCGCAGTGGGTGTTCGTCATTGCGCGCACGCGCAATCGCTTCGCGCCCACGCTGCCCGAGGCGACCGGCCACGCGGGGATTGCCTGCTCGCGCGACCTGTACCTGTTCGAGCCCTCCTCGCGAGCATCCCTCACGGGTTGCCCTTTTCGCTGCAGGGTATCACCGGCTCGCGAGACCGCGCAGGGGGCAGGCGCGCGGGGGCCGCGACATCGGGGTCCGAACGGGCGCTACGCTGTCCGATGGCGTTCGGCCCGATCGTGGACTCGGCCCGCCGCCGCGGTTGCCCGCGGTCTTGTCCCGGGCGACCGGGCTGGACGGCCCACCCGAGGCGGCAGCCGATCAGTTGCCCCGACCATTCGACGGACCGCCGATCGGGTCGCGGCCCGGGTGCCCGGGCAGGAGACCTGCCCCATCCTCCAGGCGATCGGGGCCGCGGGCATCGTCCGCCGCATGCGTAGTCGCGCTCGCGGGCGGCGACGTCCCGGTCGCGTCGTCCGGCGAAGGCTGGCGCAGCGTTGGCGGATCAACCTTCTTCATTTCCTCGAGAAAATCCCGCTGTGGCGGAGTGAGGGGCTGGCCCTTGAGCATCTGTCGCAGCAGGTCCAGTCCGTTGGGCGTTTGCCAGAGCTGGCGGGCTTCCTTGTTCATCGTGCCTCCGGGCGCGTGGTCGCTGCCGGACGAGCGTGTCCGGCGGCCGAGGGATAGCACGCGGCCCTCTGCCGACGCACGGCATCCACGCGGAAAAACGGGCGGCTGACGCGCTGTCCTGGCATTCAGCGGACAGGGCAGCAAAAAGGCCACAGCGACACGCGGTCGATTGGCCGGGCGATTCGGCGGCATCCCGCGCCAGCGCAGGGCTCGCGTCGGTCGACGGCCACCCGTCATCGCGGCAACCGGGATCGATCTGGCGGAAGCGGTGAGATTCGAACTCACGGAGGGGTTCCCCCCTCGCTGGTTTTCAAGACCAGTGCCTTAAACCACTCGGCCACGCTTCCGTGCTGCTCGCGGGGGTCGGAGATCGGTCCCTGCGGGCGGAAGCCGACTGCGCCTCACTGCTGCGAAGCCGGGCCGCCACGACGCGGTCGCAGGCTACCGAAAACGGCTGTGCCGCGCCACCGGCCGCCGCTGTCGGGAGAGCGGGCCCCGACGCGCATCGAAGTTTGGCCGCGTTCGGGCGCCCCGGCCGCGCGAAGGCCTCGTGCCTCGCGCCCGTGGCGGGCCGCCCGGGGCTTCGGCGTACCGCTCGATGTCAGCGCCTGCCGGCGGCCGCGCCGTCGGGGCGCGCGCGGGGGCAGGGGCGCGACCGGCG
>CAIKXV010000281.1 GCA_903831455.1 uncultured Pseudomonadota bacterium
GCGCCGCGCGCGCCGACGCGCGGCGCCCGCGCCGCATCGCCGGGCCCACGGTCGCGCTGTGCCGGGGCACGGACAGGGGACGTCCCCCCGCGAGCCGGTCGCGCGCCCCTCGCGCCCCCGCCCCGCGGCGCGCCGCGTCCCTGGCCTTCCCGGTTCGCCGGCTTGCCCCGCCCGCCTCGTTCAGTCACGTGAAATCCTCCGCCTCTCGTGCATCGACTGGGCCAGGGTACCGCTGTCCACATACTCGAGTTCCCCGCCCACCGGGATCCCGCGCGCGATTCGGGTGCAGGCGATGCCGCGAGCGGCGAGCAGTTCGCCGAGGTAATGCGCGGTGGCCTCGCCTTCGACCGTGTAGTTCGTGGCGAGGATCACCTCCTCCACGCATCCGTCGCTCGCGCGGGCCACGAGCCGATCGAGGTCCAGGCTGCCCGGGCCCATGCCGTCGAGCGGCGAGAGGCGTCCCATCAGCACGAAGTAGCGACCGTCGTAGCAGCGCGCCTGCTCGACCATCAGCACGTCGCCGGGCATCTCGACCACGCACAACCGGCTCGCGTCGCGGCGCGGCGACTCGCACAGCGCGCAGCGGGCGGCGTCGCTGAAGTCGTTGCAGAGTTCGCAGTGGCGCACCGTGTCCAGCGCGGCGTCGAGCGCTCGCGCGAGCGAGCGCGCCGGATCGCGCGCATGCTGCAGCAGGTGGTAGGCCATGCGCTGGGCGCTCTTGGGGCCGACGCCGGGCAGCACGCGCAACGCCTCGATCAGCGCGGCGAGCGCGCTGGGGGCAGCGGCCATCAGAACGGCATCTTGAAGCCGGGCGGCAGCGGAAGGCCGGCGGTGACCCCGGACATCTTCTCCTGCACCGTCGCCTCGACGCGGCGCACCGCGTCGTTGACGGCCGCGGCCACGAGATCCTCCAGCAGTTCGCGATCGTCGCCCGCCACGGAGGGGTCGATCTGGACACGCCGGACATCGTGCCTGCAGGTCATCGTGACCTTGACGAGCCCGGCGCCCGCCTGGCCCTCCACCTCGGTCTGGCCCAGCTGTTCCTGCATGCGGCGCATGTTCTCCTGCATCTGCTGCGCCTGCTTCATGAGATTGCCGATCGCGCCTTTCATGGGGACTCGCTCGCGGTAGGGGGTGACGATGGGGGATGCCCGGAGGATGCCACCGTCCGGGGGGGTGCGTCGCGTCCGGCGGTCTCGCCCGAGGGGCGGATCGCATCGGTATCGAGTCGCGCGTCGAAGGTGTTGATGAGGTCGCGCACGAACGGGTCGCGCTCGATCGACTCGACGGCCGCGCGCTGGCGCTCGGACTGCGCGCGCTGCTCCTGCTCGATCGGGGTCTCCGCGACCGGCGCACCGGTGCGTACCCGCAATTCGACCGGCGTACCCAGCGCCGCGGACAGGCCCTGCTGCAGCTTGTCCTGATACGGCTTCTCCAGCAGGTGGCGGTGCGCATCGCCCAGCACGAGTTCGATACGATCGCCCCGCGCGCCCGTCTCGTGCGAGGCCAGCTCGCAGTGCTGGGCGAGCATCCTCGCCATGCCGGTGACGCCGGCCTGCAGGATGAACGCCGCCCAGCCGTCAGCGGTCAGCTTTTTTTTTTCGGCAGCGGCCTGGGCGGCCGCCAGCGCGGCCC
>CAIKXV010000282.1 GCA_903831455.1 uncultured Pseudomonadota bacterium
GGCGCAGCGGACGGGCCGGGAAAGCCGCCGTCGTCGACTGGGCATGCGCAGCCGGCGCGACTCCGCCGATCCCGTCCATCGACAGGCCGATCAGGGCGAAGACGATCCGGGCGAAGACGATCCGGGCGAAGCCGATGGACATCATTCCGTGCGGTCCTCGAGGCTTGGGTCTCATCGGGTTCTCCAGGCGGGTGAGGAACGGGGCCGGCTCGGGTCGGTCACATCGCGGCGCTCGAGCCGCCCTTTCTCCGTCGGTCATCCCTCGACCCAGTCGACGCCGGCGCCGGCGAGCGCGGGCTCACCCGGCTGCAGCAGGGCGCCGGCGTTCGCCAGAGTGGCACGCAGGCCGGCCACGTCCACCTCGCGCGCGCGGCAGCCCGTCGTGGCGGCCAGCGCGGCGGCGGTCCCCGCGGCCTCGCCCATCGCCATGCAGGTGGCCGCGACCCTCGCCGAGGATTGCGCGACGTGTTCCGCAGACAGGTTCCGGCCTGCGACCAGCAGGTTGTCGAACCCGCGGACCGTCAGGCATCCATAGGGAATGCCGTACCAGTCGCCCGCGGGCAACCAGTCCCAGGTCGTGCCGCTGCCCTTGCCGTGCTGTTCCATCGGCCATGCGCAGCAGGCAATGGTGTCGGCCGGCTTGAGGCAGCCGCGCACGGCCGCCTCGGTCAATTGCCGATCGCCGTGCACGAGGCGACTTTCGCGAACGCCCAGCTGCGCGCCCATGTCGACGAGGCGCGCGTGCTCGAAGCCGGGCATGTACTCGCGCAGGACGTGCTCGTACAGGGACGCCTGTCGCCGTCCTTCCGCCTCGGCCGCGGACAGGGACCACGGATCGAGCAGGTCCGGGCTGCTGCCGTCGGGCTCGCGGATCCGGGTGATGTTCGCGTGCACGACACCCGTGCCCGGATGGACCTGCAATCCCGCCGAGGTACGCGGCAGCGCATGGCCGTCCGCGGCGGCCTGTTCGAGACGCTCGAGTCGTTGTGCCCGGGTGATCGAGAGAAACCGTTCGATGTCCACCCCTCCGAGTCGGACCATGGTCGAGGCGAACTGCGTCGAGCCGTCATCGCCGATGTCGAATCCGGCGCCGGCCCGCGCGCACAGGTCGGCATCGCCAGTGGTGTCGATCACCATCTTCGGCCGGATGGCCGCACGGCCGCCCTTGTGCTCGACGAAGGCGCAGGCGACCCGATCGCCGTCGACCTGTACCGAAGTCAGCAGGCAGTGCAGCAGCACGCGCACGCCGGCGGCGGCCGTGAGCCGGTCGGCCTGTTCGCGAAGCGCGATCGGGTCATAGGGGACCGACACGTTCCGCAACCAGCGTCGCGGCGGCAGCGTGGCCCCTTGCGCGCGCAGGGCAGCGACCAGGTGCGCGTAGAAGCCTCCCACCAGCGCGTGGACGCGCCCGCCCTCGCCCTCGACCCGATAGCCGCCGCAGAGCGTGCCCAGCGTGACGGCGCTCAGGGTTCCGCCCAGGAAACCGTGCCGCTCGATGAGCAGGGTGTGCGCGCCCGAGCGCGCCGCCGCCACTGCCGCCGCCAGCCCGGCCGCGCCACCGCCGACCACCAGCACGTCGGGGTGCGCGATCACCGGCGTGCGGCGCGAGGGTTCCAGGACGCTATCGGGCATGCGTGTGCTCGCTCGTCATGGCGATCGCGCCAGCCGCGGGCGAACGGGCCGGCGGGCAACGCGGGGAGTGGCGCTGCGAGCCCGACGCCCGGCCCTGTCGAGACCGGGATGGTCCGGGCGGCGGATCGCCCCGCGAGGGGGCTGCGTTCGCGAAGAGGCAGGGGAGCGATGTGTCGCGGCGCACGTCGCGCGGCGATCGCTCCCCCGCAGAGCCGTCGATGCCGAGGGCTCGCCGAGGGTGCCCGGTGCCCGACTGGGAGCCGAGGCGCCATGGAAGTGGAGGTGAACCACGGAGGTCAGGTGTCGATCGGCTCGTCGATCACGAGCCGGTAACTCTGTCGCTTGGGTTTGTCCTGGTCCTCGGGGAGCTCGTAGCGGATCGAACTGCGACCGAGCAGTTCCGCGGGCAGCACCATCACGCGCGCGAAGGCCGAGGGCACGGTCGTGGAGGCAATGGCCAGTACCGGATCCGGGCCTGCTTCGAACCAGGGCTGGCCCGGGACGATGTCCTGCCCGTGCCCGTTGACCTCCACCCGGATCGTGCCCTCCAGCAGGCAGCGGATGCCCGGGCCGCGGTGGGTGTGGGTCCAGGCCACGCCGCCCGGCGGAAAATCGACGCGATCGCAACGGATCAGCCAGCGGGTGCCCGCGTCGAGCGAGATCGGCGCGACGAGATCGGCGGGCTCGTCCGGCGTCGCGTCGACGCGGTGCAGTTCCCAGCGGTGCACGATGGTTTCGCCTGCCGAGAGGACCTCGGTCTCGCCCGAGGCGAGGCAGGCGGCGTTCGGACCGAGCCCGGCGGCGGTACGCGCGGCGCGTATCCGTGCCACGCCTTGCTCGATGAAAAGAATCCGGGCGATGCAGGAGGGCAGGTTCACGCGTGCGCCCGCCGGGTGAGTGTCGCGATGGAAACGCAGGTGGTGGGTCGACATCGTCGGAATCGGCCTGGGGCGGCAGCGGAAATATGCGAAGCCAGCAGTATAGACGCCGCATCGCGCATCGACTCCGTGCCGACCGATGCGGTGCCTTCGGCACGAGGCCTGCCAGGGGCAGCGGACCCGCCGCGTTGCGTCTCGGCGCCCGATGTCGGTCGGCGGCGCCGGCCGGTCGTCGCACGCGGCGGCTATCGACGGGGTAACCTGCTGCTACTTCGGCACGCCCATCAACGCATTCGGAAGCCCGGTGGCGATCTGCGGGAATACGGTGACGAGCGCGATGGCGACCAGCATGCAGGCGAAGAAGGGCAACGTCACGCGCGCGATGCGGTTGCTGTCCACGCCGGTCATGTTCTGCAGCACGAACAGGTTGAAGCCGACCGGCGGGGTGATCTCGGCGATCTCGATGAGCAGGATGATGAAGATGCCGAACCAGATCAGGTCGAAGCCCGCCGCCTGGATCATCGGCAGCACGACCGCGCTGGTGAGCACGATCATCGAGATGCCGTCCAGCGCCGTGCCCAGCACCAGGTACACCAGCACCAGTACCGCGATCAGCGCGTAGGGCGACAGCCCGAGTGCTGCGACGAATTCCGCCAGTTCGCGCGGGATGCCGGTGAAGGCCATGGTCTTGGTGAGGAAGGCCGCGCCGGCAAGGATGAACATGATCATGCAGCTCAGGCGCGTGGCGCCGAGCAGTCCATCGCGGAAGCTCTGCCAGGTCAGGCTGCGACCGGCGGCGGCGATGGCCAGTGCGCCCACCACGCCCCAGGCGGCGGACTCCGTGGCGGTAGCGATGCCGGCGACCAGCACCCAGACGATGAACACGATCAGCAACGCGCAGGGGACCAGGCTGGCCGAGCGGCGCAGTTTCTCCAGCAGCGGGGCGGGCGGGTCGGCGGCGGGAACCCGTTCGGGGTGGCGCAGGCTCCACCAGCCGATGTAGCCCGAGAACAGCAGCATCAGCAGCAGGCCGGGCAGGAAGCCCGCGAGGAAGAGCCGGATCACGCTCGCGTCCGCGGCGACCGCGTAGACCACCATGGTGATCGACGGCGGGATCAGGATGCCCAGGCCACCGGCCGCGGCGAGCGAGCCCAGCGCGAGATCGCGGTCGTAGCCGCGCCGTCCGAGCTCGGGCAATGCCACCTTGGCGATGGTGGCACAGGTGGCTGCCGAGGAGCCCGACACCGAGCCGAAGATGCCGCAACCCAGCACCGTGGTGTGCATCAGTCGCCCGGGCACCCGCGTGAGCCACGGCGAGAGCCCGTCGAACATCTGTGCGGAGAGCCGCGTGCGGTACAGGATCTCGCCCATCCAGATGAAGAGCGGCAGCGCCGCCAGTTCCCAGCTCGCGGCCGTCTCCCAGAAGGCCGAGCAGAGGTTCTTGCCCGGCACCGTATTCGTGAAGAAGGCCTGGCCGACCCAGCCGACGATGGCGAGCGTCATGGCGATCCAGACGCCGCCGGCGAGCATCAGCAGCATCAGGAAGAGCAGCAGCGCGCCGATCTCGAGCAGGCCCATGGGGTCGACGACTCAGAGGTCCTGGGAGAAATCACCCTGGGCGTGGCGCTGCGCGACGCGAGTGGTGTAACTCGGTTCGCGGCCGCGCAGCACGCACAGGCAGTCGTCGAGCACCGCGACGAGCAGGATCACCGTACCCAGCGCAAAGCTGGCCTGCGGAATCCAGATCGGGATCGCCACCATGTTGTTGGCGATCTCGTTGAACGCCCAGCTCTCCCAGGTGAAGCGCACCGCCCACCAGGCGAGGTAGCCGGTGGCGAGGGCGGCGATGACGAGCGACGCGACTTCGAGTATCCGGCGCGTGGGCCCGCGGACGGTCTCGAGCAGCAGCGTGACCCGGACGAAGTCACCGTTGCGGAAGCTCCAGGCCATGCCCAGGAAGGCCGCAGCCGCGCACAGCCAGGACACCACGTCGTTCACCCAGCCCACTCGCCAGGCGAAGGCGCGCCCGAGCGAAGCCCAGACCATCAGCGCGAGGATCGCGAACACGCATCCAGCGGCCAGCGCGCCGGCGAATGCGTACAGCCCGTCGAGGGCGCGGCGCATGGTGTCCGATCGACCGGCGGGTGGCGCGGTCGGTCAGCGGATGTAGGCTTCGTACAACGCCTTGCCTTCGGCGCCTGCCCGCGACAGCCATTCCTTCAGGATGGTGTCGCCGACCTTGCGCAGGTCGGCGCGCAACTGCGGGGAGGGCGGCAACACCTCCATGCCGTTCTTGCGCAGGATCGCAAGGGTCTCTTCGTTCACCCGTCGCGAGTCGGTCCAGCCGCGCGTCTCGGCGTTTGCGGCGGCCTTGAGCACGGCTGCCTGCGCACCCTTGTCGAGCGCGTCGAAGGCCTTGCGGTTGACCATCACGGCGTTCTTCGGCAGCCAGGCCTGCACGTCGTAGTAGAACTTCAGGTGCTCGAAGAGCTTGCTGTCAACCCCGGTGGCGCCGGAGGTCATGTTGGCCTCGACCACGCCGGTGGCCAGCGCCTGGGCCAGTTCAGCCGCCTGCACGGTGACCGGCTGTGCGCCGACGAGTTCGCCGATGCGCGCGGTCATCGGGCTGTAGGCGCGCCACTTGGAGCCCTTGAGGTCGGCCGCGCTGGCGAGCGGACGGCGGCTGTAGATGCCCTGCGGCGGCCACGCCACCGAGTACAGCAGCATCATGCCCTGCTCGGCGAGCTTCTTCTCGATCAGTGGCCGCTGCACGCGATAGAGCTTCATCGCCTCGTCGTAGCTGTCCGCCAGGAACGGCAGGCCATCGGCCCCCCAGATCTGCCACTCGTTCTGGAAGTTGGCGAGCAGGATCTCGCCCGCCTGCGCCTGGCCGCCCTGCACCGCGCGCTTGATCTCCGGGGCCTTGAACAGCGAGGCATTCGGGTGGACGGTGATGCGGAGCTGGCCGCCCGTTGCCTTCTCCACCTCGGCGGCGAACGCGGTGAGGTTCACCGTGTGGAAGTTGGTGGCCGGATACGCGGCGGCGAGGTCCCATCGGACCTGCTGGGCGCGTGCGAGACCGCTCGACAGCAGTACGGGCAGGGAGGCGGTGGCCAGCGAAAAGGCTCGACGCTGCATGTTCACTCCTGGACGGTTGGCGAAACACGATGTCCGGTCGAGGCGCGGCCGGAACCCCTCGTCGGCATGGTGCGGGTTTGCGGCAGCCGGGTCAACGCACGGGCCGCGATGCCGCGCCGCGCGTGTTCGACGGCCGGCCGCACGCCGGCCGCCGTGCTGGCCCTGGAGGCCCCGGCGCGTGCGGCTGGCCCTGCGTACCGCAGGCGACGAGCGCGGCGATCGGCAGGCGCCCGCCGCGCCCCGTGGTCGGGGTCGCGTGCATGCCGATCGGGGGGGGGCTGCGCCGGCCGGAGGCGACTGCGGCGGTGTCTGGAGTCCGGCCCCTGTGCTACGGTAGCCCCTGTCAGATCCGGGACTTCGAACCGCCCTCATGCCTGCCGCCGCACGTCATCCGCTGGAACCCGTACTCAACCCGCGCAGCATCGCCGTCATCGGTGCCTCGCGAGACCCGTCCAAGCGCGGGTATCGGGCCATTCTTTCGCTTCAGGCCGACGGGTACCTCGGCACGATCCTGCCGATCAACCCGCGCGAGCGCGACATCCTGGGGCTGCCTGCCTATGCCAGCGTCGCCGACGCACCGGGCGAGATCGACCTGGCGATCGTCTGCACGGCCGCCGCGACCACCCCGGACGTGATCGAGGCCTGCGGGGTTCGCGGCGTCAGGGGTGCCATCCTGCTCGCGGCCGGTTTCAGCGAGGCGGGCGAAGAAGGCCGGCGCCTCGAGGAGCGCACGCTGGAGGTGGCGCGCCGGCACGGCGTGCGGCTGATCGGCCCGAACACCAATGGCATGTTCAGCGCGCGCATGCGCTGCAACGCCTGGGGACTTCCCGACATCCCGGTCGGTCCGCTTGCGCTGATGTCGAACTCCGCGAACGTGGTCACGTCCCTCGTGCTGCAGGCACGGGTGCTCGGCCACATGGGCCTGCATACGCTGCTGAGCGTGGGCAACCAGGCCGACATCCTGTTCCACGAGTATCTCGACTGCCTCGGCAGCGACGCCGACGTGCACGCGGTGATGATGTACCTGGAAGGTTTCAAGGATGCGCGCGCCTTTGCCCAGGTCGCGCGTCGCACCACGCCCGACAAGCCGGTCGTGATGTATGTCGCGGGTCGTACCGGCGAGGGCAAGCGCGCGGCGAAGTCGCACAGCGGATCGCTCGCGGGCGCCTACCCGGTCAATCGGGATCTCCTGAGGCAGTCGGGCGTGACGGTGGTCGAGAGGCTCTACCACCTGTATCCGGTCTCCGAGGCACTGTCGCTGTTCCCGCCCATGCGCGGTCGGCGGGTCGCGGTGCTCTCCGAGGGCGGCGGTCCGATCACCGTGGCGGCCGATGCCCTCGTGGAGGCGGGGCTCGAGCTTGCGCCGCTCACCGAGGCGACGCAGGCGTTGATCCATTCCGTGGTGCCCAACGCCACCGCCATCTCCAATCCGGTCGACGCCGGGGGCGGCACCGACCCGCGTGCCGACTACTATCGGCCGATCACTCAGGCGATCCTCGCGGACCCGAACGTCGACGCACTGCTGATCGTCGGCATCTGGGGCGGCTACGCCGAGCGGTTCAGCGCCGCCGCATCGGCGGACGAGGAGCCCGTCAGTCGCCTGCTCGGCGATCTGATGCGCGAGCACGGAAAGCCGGTGATCGTGCAGAGCCACTTTGCCGATCTCCGGACGAAGGCGCTGGGCGTGCTGCGCGAGGCGGGCGTTCCCTACCAGCGGCACGTTGAAGTGGCCGTGCAGTGCCTGGCGGCCGCGGCCGACCGCTCAGCCGCGCTGCGTCGACTGGCCGGCTCGGTCGCAGCCGCTGCGACGGCTCCCGCCGCTCCCGCCGAAGCCGACGCGCTGATCGCACGCGCGCGAGCGGAGGGACGCCATCTCCTCGAACCCGAGGCCCGGGAACTGCTGCGCGCGCACGCGATCCCGGTGCCATCGCACCGGATGGTCGCGAGCGCCGCCGAGGCGGCGGCGGCAGCCGCCGAGTTCCCCGACCGGTTGCTTGCGATGAAGGTGGTGTCGCGCGACATCGTGCACAAGTCCGAAGCCGGCGGCGTGCAGTTGCGCCTGCGGGGGGGCGAGGCGCTGGCCGGGGCCTTCACGACGATCCGCGAGCGCGCGCAGGCGTGGCGCGCGGACGCGCGGCTCTCCGGCTGCCTGGTGACCCCGATGGCCGAGCCCGGCGTGGAACTCATCGTCGGCGTCATCCGCGACGGGCAGCACGGGCCGGTGGTGGTGGCCGGGCTGGGGGGCGTGTTCGTCGAGCAGCTGGGCGACGTGGCCTTCCGCGCGCCGCCGCTCTCCCGCGAGGACGCCCTGTCGATGCTCGACCAGTTGCGCTTCCGCTCGCTGCTCGAGGGCGCAAGGGGTGCCGCGCCGGTCGATCGCGAAGCGATCGCCGATCTCATCGTGCGTGTGGCGCAGGTGGCCCTTGCGCACCCGGATATCGTCGAGATCGACCTCAATCCGGTCATCGCGCACGGCAGCGGCTACACGCTGGTCGATGCGCGGATGCTGCTGGAGGGCGTCGACTGAGTCCGTATCGGCGCGCCGCGAGGGGGTGCCCGCCGAGCCGCGTGGCCGGCGCGACCCCTGGGTGGCGCGACACCGTTTCCCGCAACGTCCTCGAGCAGGATCCGCTGACTGGAGAACCGAGATGAACAGGTCCATCGTTTCCGTCCTTGCCGCCGCGCTCGGACTGGCGGCCGCCCCGGCGTTCGCGCAGTCCTCCGGGTTCCCGAATCGTCCCGTCCGGATCATGGTCGGGTTCGCCCCGGGGGGCAGCGTCGACCTGGTGGCGCGTGCGCTGTCCCAGCGGCTGTCCGTGATCTGGGGGCGACAGGTGGTGGTGGAGAACCGTCCCGGCGCGGCCAGCCACATCGCGGGGCTGGCGGTCTCGCGCGCGGAGCCCGATGGCCACACGCTGCTGGTGACCAGCATGGGCGCGCTGGGCACCAACCTCGCGCTGTACCGTACGATGCCCTACAACCCCCTGAAGGATCTCTCGCCGCTTGCGCTGCTGGTCAGCCAGAACCTGGTGCTGATCGTCAATCCCGCGCTACCGGTGAAGACCGTCCGGGACTACATCTCGCTCGCCAAGGCGCGCCCGGGCGAGGTGACCTACGGCTCGGCCGGCTCGGGGGGGCCGCTGCACCTGTCCGCGGAGATGTTCGCGCATCGCGTCGGCGTACGGCTCTCCCACATCACCTACAAGGGTGGTGCGCTGGCCGCGGTCGACGTGATGGGCGGCCAGATCGCCTCGGCGTTCCAGCCGGAGCCCGAGGCTCTGCCGCACATCCGCTCCGGTCGCGTGCGCGCGATCGCCGTGACCGGCCCGAACCGCTCGCAGCAACTGCCCGACGTGCCGACCATCGCCGAGTCCGGAGTCCCGGGCTATGCCTTCGTGAGCTGGACGGCCGCGGCCGCTCCCCCCGGGATGTCGCGCGAACTCCAGGAGCGCATCAGCGCGGACTTCAACGCGGCGCTGAAGTCGCCCGACGTCCGGCAACGGCTGAATGAAGTGGGGCTGGAGATCACCGGAGGCACCCCGGAGCAGATGGCGACCTTTGCTCGCGCGGAGGTGAGCCGCATCGCCGAACTCGTCAAGGTTGCGGGCATCCCGCTGCTCGACTGACGCAGTCGCCTTCGCCGCTGCCCAGCCCGCTGGCTGCGCGCGGGCCCTGGACGGACACGGGCAGGGACGCGCGGGCAAGCGGGTCGTGGCCGCGGATGAGCCGGTGGATCGGTGGGCCCAGCCGCCGTCCGAGGAACCGTCGTCGCGCCGGATGGCCGGGGCGACCGCGTTGCGATCGCCCGGATGAGCCCCGGGCCGGGCGCCGCGCGGGCCTCGCCGGCCCATTGGGCGTACCCGACCGCTCGACCGAGGTACGGTCGTCGCGCCGGGTTGCCGAGTCGACCGCGTTGCGACCACCGTGCTCGCCATCGCGTCGGACGCAGCACGGGCCGCGTGGGGTCAGGCGCGTGCGCGGCGGGTGTCCAGGCCGAACCGGCCGGCTCCGGCGACCGCCAGGGCCAGCAGCCCCCCCACGACCGCGATGTTCTTGGAGAACATCAGCCGCTGGACGAACTGCTGGTCGACCGGCATCGCCCACCACGCGTGGAACAGCAGGGTCGCCGCGAGCGTGAAGGCCGCGAGCACCAGGGCCGCCACGCGCGTCCGGTAGCCGGCCAGCAGCGCGAGCGAGGCCGCAACCTCCACGGCGATCGCGATCGTGGCCCCGAGGACGGGCAGCGGCAACCCCACCGATCCGATATGGCCGACGGTTCCCGAGAAGCCGCCGATCTTCCCGATGCCGGCGGGCAGGAACAGCGCGACCATTGCGAGGCGCGCGAGAAGCAGCGAGAGGTCATCGAAGCGGTTGCGGGCGGGATCGCGGGAAGAGGACATGGAGGCTCCTGGAAAAGGGCGGCGGGTCGACCGCCGTGGGCAGGGATGCGGGCGCGGTCGGACGCCGACGCGGAACAGGCGGGGCAGGCCGGGCTGTCGTTACATGAGGGGAGAGGGGCTGTGCGGCGGATGGGGGCGTTGAGGGTGGGTCAGGGATATCGCGCGATCATCGAGCCGCCAGGTCGAACACCAGCACCTCGGCATCGCGACCGTCGGCGAGTTCGAGCCGCATCTCGGCGTCGAGCATCGCCGCATCCCCGCCCGCCAGCGGATGGCCATTGACCGAGAGTTCGCCGCGAACGAGGTGGACGTAGGTGAGCCGGTGCGGTTCCAGCATGAGTTCCGCATGCTCCGCGCCATCGAAGAGTCCGGCCCGGATCACCGCATCGGCGTGCAGGCGCAGCGCGCCCGCGCCCACGAGGTCGTCCTGCCCGGCGGCGATGGGTACCAGGCGACCGCGCCGGGCCTGCGGATCGAAGTGCTTCTGCCCGAACCCCTGGCGCGGCCGCATCTCCGGGCGGGGCGCCTCGTGGTGAAGCGGGTCGCACGCCCCGAGCGCGTTGCCCGACCGGCCTATGCATGGAATGCCGGGGTCGGGCGCGGCCGGGCCTTGCAGTGGTGGTTGGGTCGGCTCGAAGATCCGCGCACGCGCACGGCCCTGCTCGACCGGGCCGCCCCGTCATCCCTCTCCACGCGGATCCGCCCGGGACACAAGGTCAGGGCGTCGCGGACCGAGGTGCCGCGTCGCTGAACTCACCGCCCCTGCCGGCGACATGCGGGCCGGAAGGACAGGCGTGCCGCGGCTCGGGCGGGACGGAATCGCCCGAGGTCACGGTCGAGGTGACGGTCGAGGTCGCGGTCGAGACCGCGCGGCCCGTCGTGTCGTCACGCGCGTGGAGATATCGCGCGACGCATGGTCCCGGCCTGCGCGCGGATACGAGGAAGAGACTCGGATGCGCGCTGCCGTCGCTTCCCGATGATCGTGACGCGGATGTCAGCGAACACGGGGCGTGACCTGCGACGGGTGCATGACCGTGCACGCAAGGCGCGTTGAAACACGCCGTGCAGGATGTCCGTCGAACGAACGGGTGTCGTTGAGCCGAATGGGATGCACTGTCTATAATGGATTTACAATCTCACTTTGTAGCAATGCTTTCAGGGCGTCAGGAACAAGCGAGAGTGCGGCCATGGCGGAGGAGGCGAGCGTCGAGTTGCCAGCGGTGATGCATGCTCGCGTCGAGCGCGCCGAGGCGAGCCGCATTCCGCGCGTGATCCACCAGACGTTCCGCAGCCGTCGAGTGCCCGGGGCGATGGCCTCAGCGGTGGATACCTGGATCTCGATGAACCCGGACTACGAGTACCGGCTCTTCGATGATGCAGACATCCACGCGCTTGCAGCGGGCTTCGATTGCTCGGACCTCCCGTTCGACCGTGACGCGCTGTGCCGTGCCCTGCACACGATCCGTCCCGGGGCAGGGAGGGCCGATCTGTTCCGCTACCTGCTGCTCTACGAGCGGGGCGGGGTCTACATGGACATCGATACGGTCTGCCTCGCTCCGCTGAGCCGCTTCGTGCATCCGGCCGACGATGTCGTCAGCGGGGTCGGATTGCGCGGGGACTTCCATCAGTGGGGGCTCATCTACTCGCCTCGGCATCCGTTCATGAAGAGGGCGCTGGAGAACGCGGTCTCGAACGTGCTGCGACGGACGTTCGTGGCGGGATTCGAGAACACGCTCGAGGGACTCTGCGGTCCTCCCTGCCTCGACCTGTCCATCAAGCAGGTCCTGGGGATTCCCGCCCAGGCCCGGTTCAGGCCAGGGTTCTACGAGTTCCCGATCGATGGACGGGTGCACCGCATCCGACTGCTCGAGGGTGATTTGTTCGGTGGGCAGGTAGCGTTCAAGTACGACGGCTACCTCGAGGACCTCGCGCAGTTGGGTCTTCGGCACTGGATCGAGGAAGCCCTGTTCGACGATACCGGGGACGGGCCGCGGTAGACCGAGCGCCCGATGCGCCGCAGATGGGGGGCGGTGGCGGAGTGGCGCGCCTCACGGCGTCGTGCATGCACGCCGACGGGCGCACGGCGTCGAGTGACGGCGGTGGCGCTCCGCGCGTGCCGCCGATCGACCTACCAGTCGGTCGCGATATCGGGCACCAGGGCCTTGGGCGAGCGACTGCCGGTCGGGCGTGTGGGAGTGCCGAGCACGATCCAGCCCACCAGCGTCTCGCCCGGCTTGCAGAAGGCCTCCACTACCGCCGGATGGCGCACCTTGCGACCGGAGAGCATCTTGCCCGCGTAGCCCAGGCCGTGGGCTGCATTGAGGTAGTTCGTGATCGCCCCGCCGACCGCGATCCACTGTTCGTGCTGGGGCACCAGCGGGTGGCCCAGGTCGATGCGGGCGATCACGGCAACCGTGACCGGGGCGCGCAACGCGCGCTCGCGTTCGATCGCCACCGACTCCGGGTCGCGCCCCGCCGCGTCTGCGATCTGCCCGAAGAGGGTGGCCAGGCGCTCTCGCGCCGCACCGCGAACCACGGAAAAACGGAACGGGGTGAGTTCGGCGTGGTCGGGCGCATGCAGCGCCGCCTCGGCCATCAGCGCGAGCGCGGCATCGTCTGGCGCCGGCTCGGTCAGGTGTCGCACGCCCAGCGAGTGGCGCTCGATCATCACGCGTACCGCGTCCGGGCACATGGTCAGTACACCAGGGTGCGCCAGCGCAGATCGGCGGCGCGAGCCATGAACTGCACCGTGCCTCCGAGGCCGGCGCACTCGGGAATCAGGCGGTCGGGCGCGAGCCGGTGCGCCGCCAGCGCATCGGCGCAGGCATAGAGCCGTGCTCCGTGCGCGATGGCCTCGCGCATCGATGCGAGCACGCTCTTGGGATGCGAAGGATTCGGGCGAAGTCCCTCGGCCACGCCCGGCGCGAGCAGTCGTACGCTGGCCGCGGTGAAGTAGATCTCGACGGGCAGGTCCATCGCCGCCGCGGCGGCCGCGTGGAAGAAGGGCGTTGCGAGCCGTTCCGGCACCGTGGGATCTGCTGCCCAGAGCAGGATCGCCACGCCCGCCGCGGGCTGATCGACGTAGCCGCTCATGGCGTGGCCCTGCGGTCAATCGCGCCGCGGCCACTGCGGCAGGCACGTGCGTACGGGCCGGATCGGCCGATCGTCGCTCGCCTGCCGGGTGGCTTCGCTGCGGCGCGCAGGTGGAGGAGGGCTGCGCCCCCCGTGCCTGCGCGCGGGCTCCATCCCTCCCTTCGTGGAAGTTCGACCGCTGACAACCCTCGCCCATCCCGATTCATGTGCCGCCCTCGTGCGCGGTGCCGGCATCGCCTTCCCCGCGTCGATACAGCCAGGCGTGGTGCGCCATGGCCGGCGCCACGGCTGCGCCGTGCAGCAGCCGGGCGCGATCGCCGTCCCAGGCAGACAGCCGCACACGAGCGAGCCATCCCGATCCGTACGGGTCCTGGTGCACGCGCTGCGGCTCGGTGGCCAGGTGGGCGTTGATCTCCACCACGGTTCCGGTGACGGGCGATCTCACCGAGACGATGGACTTCGCAAGTTCCGCGACCGCGATGCTCTTGCCCTGCTCGACGCGGCTGCCAGAGACTTTCGGCCGGCACATGTAGAGTTCCCCGGACAACTGCACGCCCAGCGCGGTGATGCCGACCACCGCTGAGTCGCCCTCCCGACGCGCCCAGACCTGCTCCTCGACCAGATAGTGCAGATCGTCGGGAAACTCGAGCCCGTCCACGGTCATCGCGCGACTCCGGGCGTGGGTTCACCGGACAGCGCCGGGTTGCCCGAAAGATAACCGGGGCCGTGGGTACCGGGATGGCGGAGGGGAATGGGAGTCGAACCCACCCGGCAACGCATAGCGCCACCCACCGGGTTTGAAGCCCGGCCGATCCACCAGGACCGTCTCCCCTCCGCGGGACTGGACATCTTCATGCTCGCGAACCCGATTGTGACACCGTATCGGATACCTCGGTGAACAGCGCGCAGTCCGGGCGAAGCCGGTGCCCATCACCGACGCGCCGGGTGACGCCGATCCGGTCGAAGTATTCCAGGATCTGGATCGCGCGCTTGCGCCCGAGTCCGGTGGCATCGCGGAAGGTGGCAGCGGTGACCGTACCGTCGTTCGCGGCCGCCAATTGGCGTGCCAGTCCAGCGAGCGAGCGCATGGTCGCCGGCGGGTACACCAGGTCGTGAACCACCTGGTGGACATCGCCGCGCTGGGACAGGCGCGCGAGCGTCACCCGCATCAGCGGCTCGCTCTCCTGGGTGGCGCGGGCCAGATCGCGCGCCCATGCACCCTCGAAGCCCGCCTCCGCAAGTCGCGGGGCGATCTTCTGCGCGATCCGCTCGTCGACGCCGGACAGGCGCAGGCCGTGCGCAGGCAGGTGTACGCAGGCGCCGCGCGCGGCGAGGACCCCATCGCCGATCATCCAGGCGAGCAACGCCCTCCAGAGCGGCTCGGCCAGGCGCGGGAGGGCGAGTCGGCGCAGGCGCGAGGCATCCGGGCCCAGTTCGTCCGGATGGGCGGCGTGGAACGTTTCGAGCGCCCCGAGTATGCGCACGGCCGCCGCGTCGCGGTGCGTGTTCGCGAGCGCGTGGGAGGGTTCCCCGCCCGTCGTGGCGCACAATGCCATTGCCGGTGGCGGCAGCGTGCGGTGCAGCGCCTCCGCGCGCCGCCAGTGGCGCAGATCGACCCCCAGCGGTGAGACGGCGAGCAGGGCGGCGCGCCGAGCCTCCGGGGTCGGGGCGTCCCACGCGCTCAGTTCGGCCAGGCGCTGCGCCGTGCGGCGGTAGCGTGCCGGGCCGGTCGGATCGATCACCGTGCCGCCGGCAAGGGTGCGGGTCGCCGCCGCATCGCGCAGCACCACGCGATCGCCCGTCCAGGCACCGATCGGCTGGCGCAGGACCAGTTGCACCCGCGCACGCTCTCCCGGCGCGATGGACTCCACCGGGTCGAGCAGCGCCACCGTGCCCAGCGTGGAACCCGCGCCCAGGTGCACATGTACCGGAGTGCCCCCGCGCAGCGGTCGGGACTCGCCCGCCCAGACGGTGACGTGCACGTCGATCCGGTCGGTGGTCAGCGCGACGGCAGGATGCACCAGCCAGTCCCCGCGCCGGATCGCCTCCTTCGGGAATCCCGCGACCGCGAGCGCGCAACGCTCGTGCGCGTGGGCGCGTTCCACGCGCCGGTTCTGCGCGTGCACGCTGCGCACGCGCGCGAGCGGCAGCGATGTGGAGCCCGGCAGCAGCGCAAGCTCATCGCCGACGGCGATCGATCCGGCGTGGAGGGTGCCCGTGACGACCGTGCCCGTCCCCTCGACCGTGAACACGCGGTCGACGGCCATGCGAAAGGCGAGGTGATCCTCTTCCCGCCCCGGCTGTGACGCCTCGAGCTCGAACAGTCGGGTCAGCAGCGCGTCGATGCCCTGTCCGCTGGCCGCGGACACCTGGACCGCGGGCGAGCCTTCGAGCGGGGTGCCCGCGAGCAGATCGACGGATTGCGCCGTGACCTGGGCGATCCGATCCGCGTCCACCCGGTCGCACTTGGTGACCGCCACGGTCGCCGACTGCACGCCGAGCAGCGAGAGCACCGCGAGATGCTCGCGCGTCTGCGGCATCGGGCCGTCGTCCGCAGCCACCAGGAGCAGCGCGTGGTCGATACCGGTGGCCCCGGCGAGCATGGTGTGCACCAGCCGCTCGTGCCCGGGCACGTCGATGAATCCGATCCGCCGTCCGGAAGGGGCATCCAGGAACGCGTAGCCCAGTTCGATGCTGATGCCGCGCTGCTTCTCCTGCGGCAGTCGGTCGGTATCCACGCCGGTGAGTGCCTTCACCAGCGTGGTCTTGCCATGGTCGATGTGGCCGGCGGTGCCGATGATCATCCGGGCAACCTCGCCGCATGGGAGACCCTCCGAAACTTCGGGAGGACCCGGTCGCGGCCGATGGAGCCGACGGGACCCACGCTCATGCCGGCCGTGTCCCGGCTGGAGGGGATGAGCCGCACGACCGGTCGATCGACCTTTCGAGCGCCCCGTATCGACGTCGCCCTCCGCGCGCGCACGGGTACGCGTCTGCTCGCGGCAACGGAGGCCGCGCAGGTGGTCGGGGCCTTGAATCCGGCCTGCGAACCGTCGACGACGGATGGGTCAGGCCAGCGCATCAGGAGACTGCGGGATCGGGTGGCGGATCGTCCGGGCCCGGATCGCCGAAGAGCAGCATCAGGTTCACGCCGTGGCGGCGCTTGTCGGTGTCGGAGACGAGCAGGTCGAGCGCGAGGGTCGCGAGGTCGTCCGCTCCGGCCTCGACCTGAGGGTCGCGATCGCTGTGCACGATCTTCAGGTAGTGGCCGCACTCGTCGCAGGTTTCGGCCTGCACCGCCGCCGCGACTGCGCCCTGGGCGTCGTCGCTGTCGGCCGGCTGCAGCGACTGATAGGCGAGCGACTTCGAGGACAGGCAGTGCGGGCACCTGATGCGCACCATGTGCCACTGCAGGCTGCACAGGCTGCAGACGAGGTAGCGCTGACCCAGGGACTCGCCGGCCGAGCGGGTGAGGCTCGCCACCGGGCGGCTGCCGCAGCAGGGGCACAGCGTCTCGTCGCCAATGCGGCCGAAGGCCCGATCCCCGCTTTGCGCGCGCACCCCGAGCGCGAGGTGGGTCCAGTAGACCTGAAGCGCTGCGGCGATCAGCGGCGCCGCCGCGAGGTCCAACCCATGCGTGACGCCGGCGAGCAGGCAGTCGGCCTGCTGCTCGAGTTCATCGTCGGTGGTCGCCAGAACCCGCTCGACGACCGCGACCGTGGCGGCAGGCGCCGCAGCGGCGAGGCGGGGCAGCATCGCCCGCAGCGCGCCGCGCCATGCCGGATCGCGGGGCCAGTCGAGCGCGGGCAGCGTCGGTGCGCCCTGTCGCGCCGCGCGTTCGAGGGCGGCCTCGTCGGGCAGCGCGACCTCGGGGAAACACTCCAGTGCCTCGTGCTGGGCCATGGCCAGATCGCCCATGAACGCGAGGAAATCGCCCATAGGGTGCTGGCGCGAGAGCTGTCGCAGTCGCATTGCGCGCTCGGCGAAGAGGCGCGAGCGCTCCGGCCACAGGAGATAGGGCGTGTCGCCGCCAGCACGGGCCGCGATCTCCTCGGCCGACATCACCCGGACGGTAGCGGTGACGGTCATTGCATCAGTCTCCTGGGAGGAAGGTCTGCGATCGGGGGCAGGAGGTCGGCTCGACAGCTACCGGTCGACCGACGATGGGTCGATTGCGGGCCGGACGCGACACGGCCCGTCCCGCACCGATGCCGGAGCGGGACGGGGTCGGGACGGCGTATGCTGCTCAGTTGCCTTTGCTGACCTGCTCGTGCCACAGCGGGTGGTTGACCTGAGCCCAGCCCTCGGTCACCGTTCCGCGGGTCATCGCGCGCAGCGTGCCCTTGACCCAGATGGCGGCATAGACGTGCATGATGGTCGACAGGATCAGCACCACGGCCGCGATCGAGTGCAGCAGCACGGCCACGCGCAGCAGGCCGATCGGGAACAGCGGAGCGAACCACGGGCGCCAGAACATCACGCCCGTGACCAGCAGCACCGCGAGGCTGATCGCCATCGCCCAGAAGGTGACTTTCTGGCCAAAGTTGTACTTGCCTACCGGTGGCATGGCCGCCTTGTTGCCGCGAAGCATCTCACCCATCTTCTTCCGCCATTCGTGATCGGCGGCGTTGATCAGGTTGTCCCGCCACAGCTTCGCGAACAGCAGTGCGAAGCCGGCCACCATCAGCAGGCCGAGCAGCGGGTGCAGGATGCGCGCCCACGATCCACCGCCGAAGAGGTTCACGAAGAAGAAGAAGGCGGGGTGGAAGAACGCAAGCCCGGACAGGCCCGCCAGCACGAATGTGAGCGCGATGAACCAGTGGTTCATGCGCTCGGAGTCCGAGTAGCGTTGCAGCATCCTGGCCATCACGCCCCCTCCTTTTCCGTCTTCTCTTTCTCTTCGATCGGGCCGACCTTCATGTAGTGGAAGAAGCCCAGCACCATCGCGCCGAGCATGCTGGCGACTGCCAGTGGCTTGGTCGTGCCCTTCCACAGGGACACCAGCGGGCTGACCGACGGATTGGCCGGCAGGTCCTCGAGCTGGGGCTTGTCGGCATGCTTGAGCACGTACATCACGTGCGTGCCGCCAACACCCTCGGGGTTGTACAGCCCTGCGTTCTGGTGCCCCCTCTCCTTGAGTTCCTCGGCGCGCCGGTTGCCGTAGGCGACCATGTCATCCTTCGTGCCATAGGAGATGGCGCCGGTGGGACAGGTCTTCACGCAGGCGGGCTCGAGGCCCACGCTCACCCGGTCGGAGCACAAGGTGCACTTGTAGGCCTTGTTGTCCTTCTGGCTGATGCGTGGCACATCGAACGGGCAACCCTTCACGCAGTAGCCGCAGCCGATGCAGTTCTCGGAGACGAAGTCGACGATTCCGTTCGCGTACTTGACGATCGCACCGGGCGAAGGGCAGGCCTTGAGGCAGCCGGGGTCCTCGCAGTGCATGCAGCCGTCCTTGCGGATCAGCCACTCGAGGTTTCCCTCGGTGGGTTCGACCTCGAAGAACTTCATCACCGTCCAGCTGCTGGGGGTGAGGTCGCTCGGGTTGTCGTAGACGCCGACGTTGTTGCCGATGTCATCGCGCAGGTCGTTCCAGTTCATGCACGCGACCTGGCAGGCCTTGCAGCCGATGCATTTCGACTCGTCGATCAGCTTGGCCACGTGGGGTGCCGCAGTGCGGATCTGCGGCGTGGGCAGCGTCGTGGCCGAGCGGGCCACGACGTCGAGGGATTGAAGACTCGACATGGGTTCCTCCTCAAGCCTTCTCGATGTTGACCAGGAACGCCTTGAACTCCGGCGTCTGCGAGTTTGCGTCGCCCACGAACGGGGTCAGGGCATTGGCCAGGTAGCCGTTCTGCGTGACACCCTTGAAGCCCCAGTGGATGGGGATCCCGACGTGATGCACCTTCTTGCCGTTCACGTCGAGCGCCTTCATCCGCTTGGTGACCACGCAGGCCGCCACGACCTCCCCGCGGTTGGACTTCACCCGCACCCGATCACCCTGGCGAATGCCTTTCTCCTTCGCCAGATCGACCCCGATCTCGACGAAGGGCGCTGGCTGGACGATGGCATTGCTGCGGGAGTGCTTGGTCCAGTAGTGCAGGTGCTCGGTGAGGCGGTAGGTGGTGGCCGCGTAGGGAAACTCCTCCTTCCTGCCGAAGGCCTCGAGGTCGCCCTTGTAGACCCGGGCGGCGGGATTGCTGACCGCCTTGGCGTTGGTGGGGCACATCAGGTTCACGCCCACCGGGGTTTCGAACGGTTCGTAGTGCTCGGGGAAAGGGCCTTCCGCCATGCCGACGGCGTGCAGTCTTGCCACGCCTTCCGGGTTCATGATGAAGGCACCCACGCCCTGCTCGGGGGCTGCATCGGGCCGGATGTCGGGAATATCCGCGCCGCCTGCCCAGCTGCTGCCGTTCCAGGCAAGGTACTTGCGCGAGGGATCCCAGGGCTTGCCGTTCGCATCCGCGCTGGCGCGGTTGTAGAGGATGCGGCGGTTGGCCGGCCACGCGAATCCCCAGTTGGGGAACACGCCCAGTCCGGTCGGGTCGCTGTTGTCGCGACGGGCCGTGAGGTTGCCCGTCGGACCCCAGCAGCCGGCGTAGATCCAGTTGCCGCAGGACGTGCTGCCGTCGTCGCGCAGCATCGCGAACCCGGGCAGCTGGTCCCCGGCCTTCACCAGCACCGTCGGCGGGGCAGCCGGGTTCTTCGGGTCGGGCGGCGACATCACGTCGGCCAGCGCGCGGCCGTTGATTTCGCGCAGCAGCTCCGCAGGGTGTGGCGCGCTCGCGTTGATGTACGGCCAGTTGAGCGCAGCGATCGGCTCCGGGAGCGTGCCGCCGTCCTTTGCGTACATCTCGCGCAGTTTCACGAACAGGCGCGCGATAATCTCGGAGTCCGGCTTGGCCAGCCCGGGCGGGTCGACCGCCTTTTCCTTCCAGCTGATCACCCGGCTGGAGTTGGTGAAGGTGCCGGTTTCCTCGGCGAAGCAACTGGTCGGGAAGCGGAACACCTCGGTGGCGATCTTCGTCGGATCGACATCGTTCAGCGGGCCGTAGTTCTTCCAGAACTCGCTCGTCTCGGTCTCCAGCGGATCCATCACCACCAGGAACTTCAGCTTCGCGAGGCCTGCCGACAGTTTCTTCTTGTTCGGCACCGCGGCCAGCGGATTGAAGCCCTGGCACAGGAAGCCGTTCATCTTGCCCTGGTGCATGCGCTCGAACATCGCGAGGATGTCGTAGGCGGCATCGCGCTTGGGCAGCCAGTCGTAGGCGAACTGGTTGTCCTTCGTGGCGGCATTCCCGTAGTAGGCCTTCATCAGGCTGGTGTGCCACTTGGGGAAGTTCTGCGTGAAGGCCATCTGGTTCGGCCGCAGAGGCTTGCCGGTGCGCGTCTCCAGGTATTTCGCCCGCGTGTCGTCCGCGTCGGTGGGGGCGCTGAGATACCCCGACAGCACCTCGGAGTAGGCGCACATGTCGGTGATGCCCTGCACGTTCGCGTGACCGCGCAGAGCGTTCACGCCGCCGCCCGGGCGGCCCATGTTGCCCAGCAGCAGCTGGATCATGGCCATCGTGCGGATGTTCTGCGAGCCCACCGTGTGCTGGGTCCAGCCCAGCGCGTAGCAGATGGTCATCACCTTGTCCGGCGCCGAGGTGGCCGCCAGCATCTCGCAGACCTTCAGGAACTGGTCCTGGGGCGTGCCGGTGATCCTGCTGACCAGTTCGGGCGTGTACCGGGCGTAGTGCTTCTTCATCTGCTGGAACACGCACAGCGGATTCTGCAGCGTGTCGTCGGTGAGGACGTAGCCATCCTTGCCGGTCTGATAGCCCCAGGTCGACTTGTCGTAGCTGCGACGCTCGCCGTTGTAGCCGCTGAAGAACCCGTCCTCGAACGCGTAGCCCTCCTTCGTCAGGAAGGTGGCGTCCGTGTTGAGCTTCACGTAATCGAGGTGGATCCTGTCCTTGCTCAGCAGGTAGTTGATGACACCGGCGAGGAAGGCGATGTCGGTGCCGACACGGATCGGCGCGTAATAGTCCGCCACCGCCGCGCTGCGGGTGAAGCGCGGATCGACGACGATCAGCTTCGCCTTGCGCTGCTGCATCGCTTCGGTCACCCACTTGAAACCGCAGGGGTGGGCCTCGGCGGCATTGCCGCCCATGATGAGGACGAGATCAGTGTTCTTGATATCCGTCCACGAGTTGGTCATCGCTCCGCGACCGAAAGTCGGGCCCAGACTGGACACCGTCGGCGCGTGTCAGATGCGCGCTTGCGTATCGAGCGCGACCATGCCCAGGCCGCGCGCTACCTTGACGCTTAGATAACCGGATTCGTTGGACGCGGCCGAGGACAGCAGGAAGCCGGTGCTGTTCCACCGGTTGACCGTCACGCCCTTGTCGTTGGTCGCCACCAGATTCGCATCGCGATCGGCCTTCAGGTGCCGCGCGACGCGCGTGAGCGCCTCGTCCCAGGAGATGTTCTTCCACGTGCTGGTGCCGGGTTCGCGAACCTGCGGCACCTTCACGCGGCCGGGCGACTGGATCATGTCCATGACTCCGGCACCCTTCGGGCACAGCGTGCCGCGATTGACCGGGTGGTCGGGGTCGCCTTCGACGTGGACGATCGACGCCTTGACGTTCTTCGCCTTGTCGCCGAGCGTGTACATCACCAGTCCGCAGCTGACCGAGCAGTACGGACAGATGCTGCGGGTCTCTGTGGTACGGGCCAGCTTGAAGGCGCGCGTCTCGGCAATCGCCCTGGCGGGCGAGAAGCCGAGCGCGACGAGGCTGGATGCTGCCAGCCCCGCTCCGCTGACCCGGAAGAACTGCCTCCGGTCCATGTCCATGGTGATCACACTCCTCCCTGGGGACTGAGCTTCGGTTGATCGAAGTTCTTCGCGGGGCGGCAGCGCCGCACGTGCGAAAAAGTATCCTCCCGCCCCTTCGCATATGCAAGACGCGCTATCGGGCCGGACACGGGGTGCAGGCTTCCTGACGCCCGATACCGGGCTCGTCGCGAAAGCTGACGGCGGTGTGGAATCCGTGCCGTCGAGTTCGTCGAGCATGGCGCATCGCAGCATCGGGTGTGGCTCGGCGCAGGGCGCCGATGCAGGGGGGTACGCACGTACGCACCGGAGACTGCATTCGTCGAGTCGACAGTGGGGCTGCGCGGGGCTTCCGTCGATTCGGGGGGGGCGCGTGTGTGTCCGGTGGTTGCTGTTACAGTCAACCGGTTCGACAGTGACCCGGACGACCGGGCGGCGCGAGGAGGGGGATCGTGACAGGCGGGTACGCAGGCATCGAGGTATTGCCGCTGAACGCGGCGCTGGGCGCGGAGGTGCGTTGCGGCGACATCCGTCGGTTGGGCGAGTCGGGCATACGCGAGGTCCGCAAGGCATGGCTCGATCACGTTGTGGTCCTGTTTCGCGACCAGCAGCTCTCCGACGAGGACCTGGTCCGCTTCGGCGAGCGTTTCGGCGAGTTCCAGGTGTCCAACGCGCTGCCCAGCCCGCTCGCTCGGGAAGGGCGCGTGCGGCAGGGGGCCGGGCGCGACGAGCGGTTCCCGCAGGTGACGGTCGTGTCGAACGTGGTGGAGGACGGGATCGCGCTCGGGGGACTGGGTGACGGTGAGCTGGTGTGGCACACCGACATGAACAGTTTCGAGATCCCGCCCGACCAGACCATCCTCTACGGCATCGAGATACCTGCGGCGGGTGGGCGCACGGGGTTCACGAACATGTACGAGGCCTGGGAGTCGCTGCCAGCCGATCTGAAGGCGCGGGTGCGGCACCTGCAGATCAAGCACGACGCGACGATCGATGCGGCGGGCTACCTGCGCCGCGACTTCGCCGACGCGGCCGACGGGGATATCCGCACGCTTCCGGGCGCGGTGCATCCGCTGGTGCGGACCCATCCGGAGACGGGGCGCGACAGCCTCTACCTCGGGCGTCGCACCCGCACCTGGCTGGTCGGGTTGCCGGTGGCGGAGTCCGATGCGCTCCTCGACGAGCTCTGGGCGCACGCGACGCGCCCGGCACTGACCTGGTTCCAGGAGTGGCGACCGGGTGACGTCCTGATGTGGGACAACCGCTGCGCGATGCACTACCGCGAGCCGTTCGACGAACAGGCGCGACGCACCCTGCACCGCGTGGTGATCCGGGGATCGCGCCCGTTCCACGACCCGGCCGCGGCGAGCCGCGGAGCGCATCCGCGGGGCCGAGCGCGGGCGAGCGCCTGAACTACTCGAGCCGGATTCGCGCCTCGCGCACCACTCGCTGCCAGCGGGCGACGTCCTCGCGCAGTCGCGCGGCCAGCGTCTCGGGCGTGCTGCCGACCGGCTCGACCATGCGCTCGAGGAGGTAGGCCCTCATCTCGGCGCCCTGGACGGTGCGCGCGATGGCGCCGCTGAGCAGGGCGATCGATGCGCCTGGGGTACCCGCGGGTGCGAGGACTCCGGACCACGCGTCGGCCGAGTATCCGCCCACTCCGGACTCGGCGATGGTGGGCAGGTCCGGCAGCACGGGCGAGCGCTTTGCGGTGGTGATCGCGATGCCCTTGAGCTTGCCGGCCCGGACGAGCGGGGTGCCCACGGAGGTCGGCAGGAAGGTGAAATCCACCTGCCCGCCCATCACCGCGCTCGCGGCAGGCCCCCCACCGTTGTAGGGGATGTGGATCATGCGGGTGCCCGACATCAGTTTGAACAGCTCGACGGCCATGTGCGGATCGGTGCCCGCGCCCGGCGATGAGAAGTTCAGCGCATCCGGTTTCGCGCGCGCGAGCGCGATGAATGCCTTGACCGATCCGACCGGGACGGACGGGTGCACCGCCAGGATGTAGGACGAGGTGCCCACCCAGCTCACCGGTGCGAAGTCGCGGACCGGGTCGTAGGGCAGGTTCGGATAGAGCGCGGGGCCGATGGTGATCGCGCTGAGGGTCAGCAGCAGCGTGTGGCCATCGGGTGCCGCGCGCGCCACCGCCGCGGTGCCCAGCGTGGTGCCCGCCCCGGGGCGGTTCTCCATCACGAACGGCTGGCGCAGCGACTCGCCCAGCCGCTGGAACAGCGGCCGCCCCACGGCGTCCAGGCCACCGCCAGGCGCGTAGGGCACGATCACCCGAACGGGTCTGGCGGGATAGTCCTGGGCGTGCCCCGGCGAGGACAGCAGCGCAGCGGCCACCAGGGCGGTCATGATCGGTTTCAACACCGGACTCCTCGTGCAGGCATCGATACGCCCTTCAGTCGATCCCGTGGACCGCCAGCCACTGGCGCATGCGGCGCACGGCCCGTTCGGGATGGGCGAGGCATCCGCAGGCGTCGGCGAGCCGGAAGATCCGGGCGAGGTGCGGCAGGCTGCGACTGGCCTGTTCGCCGCCGACCATGGTGAAGTGCGACTGGTGGCCGTTGAGCCAGGCCATGAAGACGACACCGGTCTTGTAGTAGCGCGTGGGTGCGTGGAACAGGTGTCGCGACAGCGGAACAGTCGGCGCCAGGATGCGATCGAACGCCGCGCGGTCGCCCCGGCTCAACGCCCCAAGCGCGAGGCTTGCGGCCGGCGCGATGGCGTCGAAGATGCCCAGCAGGGCGTCGCTGTGCTGCTGGCCGGGATGATCGCCCTGGCCGTCGCCCGCGATCAGTTCGGCATAATTGAAATCGTCCCCGGTGTACATGCGCACGCCCTCCGGCAGGCGGCGTCGCAGCGAGATCTCCGCAACCTTGTCCAGCAGCGAGATCTTGATGCCGTCGATCCGGTCCGCGCGGCCGCGGATGATCTCGAGCACCGTGTCCATCGCAGCGCGTGGAGTGGAGGCCCCCCAGTAGCCGGCGAGCGCGGGGTCGAACATCTCGCCCAGCCAGTGCAGGATCACCGGCTGTCGGGCCTGGGACAGGATGCGGTCGTAGACCGCGAGGTAATCCTCGGGGCCGCGCGCGACCCGGGCGAGTGCCCGGCTGGCCATGATCACCAGCGGGCTGCCGGCCGCCTCGATCGCCTCCATCTGCGCCTCGTAGGCGGCGACCACGTCGGCCGTGCCGCGGGCCGCGTGTGGATCCAGCTGGTCGGTGCCGCACCCGGACGCCACCCGCGCGCCCGGATGGCGGCGGCTTGCCGCGACCGTGCGGCGGATCAGCTCGAGGGACTGCGGCCAGTCCATGCCCATGCCGCGCTGCGCGGTGTCCATGGCCTCGGCCACGCCGAGGCCGAGGGACCACAGGTACTCGCGGTAGGCGACCGTTCGGTCCCAGTCGACCGCGGCGCGTTCGCGCGGGTCGGTCGCAGCGAGCGGGTCGGAGACGACGTGCGCGGCGGCATACGCGACCCTGCAGGCCGGCTGCGACGGCGAGTGCTCCGGTTGGAGCGGCTGTGCGCGAAGCGTGTAGGGTTCCAGTGCTCCGTCGTACGTCGGCAGGGACAGCGTCAGCGGCATGTGGACTCCGGCATGCCCCGAGGGTCGAGGCGCGCGTCCGGGCGTCGAGGCCTCGGCGCCGCAGGGCGGTTGTGCGGGGCTCGGTCCGCGGCGCTGCCGGGCCGCAGGACCGCCGGGACCGGGCGAGGGTTGCCGGAGACGATGGCCTGCAGCACGCGGGAGGGGGAGTCCCCGGACCGAACGCACGGTCCCGGATGCATTGTCGTGGCGCCGGGGACGCGAGCCACGCGCAGGCATGGCCGCCCGCCCGGGGCGCGGGCCACGCGCAGACCGGGCCTCCCGCCGGGCCACCCACCGGGGGCGGCGCGAAGCCGTTCGCCGCGGACGTCGCTCACTGTGGCGCGAGTCCGGCCGCCTTCACCAGCGCCTCGTTGCGGCGGATCTCCTCGCGCAGGTACTCGGCGAACTGATCGGGCCGCATCGTCCATGCATCGGCCCCGAGCTTCTGGAAACGCTCCTTCACGTCGGGTTGCGCCAGCGCCTTGACCACTTCGTCGTTCAGCCGCTGCACGATATCCGTCGGCGTCTTCGCGGGTGCGAACATGCCGATCCAGAAGTTGAACTCCGATCCGGGCACGCCGGCCTCGGCCGTGGTCGGGATGCTGGGCAGCGCGCTCGCCCGGCGCGAGGACCCGACGGCCAGCGCCAGCAGTTGGCCGGACTGGATCTGGTTGATCACCGGCGCGATCGGCGAGAAGTAGTAGTCCACGCGGCCGGTGATGACCTCGGTGACCGCCTCGGCCGACCCCTTGAACGGAACATTCACCGCCTCGATCTTCGCGGCGAGCCGGAACTTCTCGGCGTTGAGGTGGGTGGCGCTGCCCTGGCCGGCGGACGCGAAGTTGAGCGCCCCGGGCTTCGCCCGCCCCAGCGCCACCAGCTCCTGCAGTGTCCGGATGTTCTTCGCCGGCGAGATCACCAGCACGTTGGGCGTGCTGGAGATCGGGGTGATCGGCGCGAAGTCGGCCACGGTATCGAACGGCAGCTTGTTGAACGTCCACGGACTCACGGTGTGCGAGCTGGAGTGGATCATGATCGTGTAGCCGTCGGGTGCCGCGCGCGCGACCTGCGCCTGCCCGATGGTGCCGCTCGCCCCGGCCCTGTTCTCGACCAGCAGCGACTGGCCCATGCTCTGTCCCATGCGGTCGGCGATGGCCCGAGCGATGATGTCGGTGGTGCTGCCGGCCGCAAAGGGCACCACGACGCGGATCGGCCGGTTCGGATAGCCGGACTGGGCGATGGCCATCGCCGGCAGGCTGGCGGCCGCGATGCAGGCGACGAGTCGGTACCGGCGGTTGCGCGGGCTTCGGATCGGCATGGGTATCTCCTCGGGGTGTGGGCAGGGCTCCGGACGGCCGCGCTCCGGGCGGGCGGGCCGCGATGCGGGATGCAGTCGTGCGTGCGGGACGGCGCTGGTTGGCGATACGCGGCTGGCCGGGGCGAAGACGCTCACGCGAGCCGGGCCTCCTTCTTCACGCGCGCGAGCGTCGCCATCTCGGGCGACTTCTTGTACTGCGCGTCGAGCGGATAGCAGCCAGACACCAGCCCGTTGCGAGGCGCGGTCGTGCAGTCGCTGAACGTGCGGCACAGGCGCTTGCGCTGCATGTCCCGACCGGCGAGCAGGTCGGCGGGCAGCTCCGGGTAGGACAGCATCAGGCGTCCGAGGCCGACGAAATCGGTCCAGCCTTCGCGCACTGCGGCCTGCGCGACATGGGGCAGGAACTCCTGCAGGTAGGTGTAGCCACTACCGACGAACACGAGGTCGGGGAATCGATGCTTGAGATCGCGCACCGTGGCCAGGTGGCGCATTACGCCCAGCAGCGGATCTTCCGGCGGCTGGTAGCCATCCGAGGGCGGGTAGATCGCAGGTCGAGTGAGGTGCGGGTTGTAGTAGGGGCTGCCCAGCGTGATGTTGAACAGCCGGATGCCGAGCGACCGCGCGATCTCGATGAACCCGACCGCCTCGGCCAGGCCGCACTGCGCGGGATCCGTCTCGTCGGTGCCGAAACCGTAGCGGTAGGGCAGGGCGCCTGCGAAATCGACCGGCACTCCGGGGCCGAGTACGTCGGGCGTCGATCGATCCGGGTCGGGGCGGAACGGCACCTGATCCATGGCGGACAGGCGCACACCGATATCCAGTCCGGGCGCCTCGGCCCGGATGCCGGCGACCAGTTCACGCAGGAAGCGGGTGCGGTTGTGGAGCGAGCCGCCATAGTCGCCGGCGCGCGTCTTGGCGGCGAGAAACTCGTGTCCGAGGTAGCCGTGGCAATGCTTGAGGTCGACGAAGTCGAAACCGATTTCGCGGGCTCGCTTCGCGGCGACGACGAAATCCTCGATCAGGGCCCGGATATCCCCGTCCTCGAGGATGCGGATGCGCTCGGGGGGGCCGAAGCGGCCATCGAGCAGCGGATGCCGGAACAGCACCCGCGGTTCCATGCGCGAGGGGTCATCGGGTTTGCAGAAGCGTCCCGAGTGGGTGAGCTGCAGGCCGATCATCAGACCGCTGTCGCTGCCCATTGCCCGCCGGTGCTCCGCAGCGAGCGTCTCGCGCAGGCGGGCGATCCCGGACAGGGTGTGGGGCTGCAGGACGAGCTGGCGCGGATTGGCGCGCCCGTCGTGGCGAACGGCGACGGCCTCGCCTCCCCAGATCAGCTTGGCGCCGGAGGCCCCGAATCGCTGCCACCGTCGGCGCGTGAGTTCGGTGGGGCGACCGTCCGCCTCGCCGTCCCACCCCTCCATGGGCTGCACGCACCAGCGGTTGCCGACGGTCCGCTCGCCGAGCCGCAGCGGTTGCGCCATCGGCGATGCGTCGCCCTGCAGCGCCTCGTCGTCGCAGGGCATGTCCACCTCGAGCCGGCGCAGGTTCTCGCGAAAGCCCGATGCGCTACCCAGCCCCTTGACCTTGATGAAATCACCGAACTTCATGTGCGTGGCTCGTGGATCGTGGATCCGGCGCGGGCACGATGTGCGGTCGCGCGCCGTGATCCGGCAGGATGCGAGCCGCGGGTCTTCGCAGGCTCCGACCGAATCTACCGGGGTGGGAATGGACGCGCAACGAACCCGTGGGCGGGGGGCCGCTGGCCGGCGCTCGGGTTGTCACGTCCGCGCGGCAGGGGGGCGCCTTGCGCGCGGCCGCGCGCAGGGCGGCATTCGCCTGGGGCCGGCTTCGGGCGCCCGAGGCCGGGACGGGCGCGGCGCTGCGGCGCGGTTGTCCGGGGCGGATGCGACGCTGCGACGGCGTCATCCGGGACATCGCGTCGGCGCCCGCACGCAACAGCCGTCCGGCGATGCGTTGCCTGTAGCATCGGTGCTTCGCCGACCCTGCCGGAGATCGACATGCGCGTCCGTTCCCTTCCCCTGCTGCTGGCCGTCCTGACGGGAGTCATGGTCGGTGCCCCGTGCGCCATCGCGGAGCTGCGGCCCTCGCGCCCGATCCGGCTCGTCGTGCCGTTTCCCCCGGGCGGGCTGATCGACAACATGGCGAGGTTGATCGGCCCGCGCATGGCGCAGGATCTCGGCGTGCCGGTACCGATCGAGAACAAGCCGGGGGCGGGCGGCAACCTGGGCGCCGCCGAGGTGTCGCGGGCGGCCCCGGACGGCCACACGCTTCTGATGGCCTCGCCCCCGCTCACGATCAACCCGGCCCTCTACGCGAAGCTGCCGTACGACCCTCGCAGCCTCGTGCCGTTGGGACTGCTCGGCCGGGTACCGAACGTGCTCGTGGTGAACCCCGGATCGGGGCTGTCCAGCGTGGCGGAACTGACCGCCCGGGTACGCGCGCAGCCCGGGCAGTTGAACTACGGGTCCAACGGCAACGGCACGTCGCTGCATCTGAGCGCGGAGCTCTACCGCACGCTCACCGGTACGCAGGTGGTCCATGTCCCGTTCCGCGGCGCGGCGGCGGGTCTCGCAGGCGTGATGGGCGGCGAGGTGGCCTTCATGTTCGACAACCTGCCCTCGGCACTCGGACTGATCCAGGGCGGAAAGCTCCGCGCGCTGGCGGTGACCACGCCGCAGCGCAGCAGCGTCCTGCCGCAGGTGCCGACGATGCAGGAGGCCGGCATCGCCGGCTATCAGGTCTTCGCCTGGTTTGGCCTCGCGGCGCCGGCAGGATTGACCGCGGCAGTGCACCAGCGGCTGGAAGGTACGCTCGAACGCATCGCCCGCAACGAGGAGATGCGCATCGCCGTCGCGAAGGCAGGGGCCGAGCCCGCATGGCTGGATGCGCAGGGAACAGCCGCGTTCATGCAGGCCGACAGCGCGCAGTGGAAGAAGGTGGCCGAGTTCGCGAAGATCTCGCTCGACTGATTCCTTGCGGGCTTCGGGCGCCGTTGCCGGGTAACGGCCCACCGCCCAAGGCCAGAGCCCACCGCCACTGCGAACCGCGAACCGCGAACCGCCAGCCTCCCCGCCGAACCGGTCTCGGTCTGCCTGCGTCGATCTTCGCCGGTATGGCTAGCGGGTGCCCGCGAGGTCGAGCGCCTCCAGCAGGGCGCGCGCGACCCGCTCCGAGGACTGCGGGTTCTGTCCGGTGATCAGCCGGCCGTCGCGCACGGCGAAGGGGCGCCAGCTGTCCGCCGACTCGAAGCGACCGCCCAGTTCGCGCAGGCGCGTCTCCAGCAGGAACGGCACGATTGCGTCCAGCCCGACTGCGGTCTCCTCGGCGTTGGTGAAGCTGTTCACGCGCAAGCCGCTCACCACGGGCAAACCATCGGGCCGCCGGGCGGAGACGAGGCCGGCGGGTCCGTGACAGACGGCCGCTATCCATCGTCCGTTCGCGAAGGCACGCTCGACGGCCCTCGTGACGCCCGGGTCGACCGGCAGGTCCCACATCGTGCCGTGTCCGCCCGGAAAGAACAGCGCATCGAAATCGGCGCCGTCCGACTCGGAGACCCGCCGAGTGTCTGCCAGCGCGCCCTGCAGGGTGGCGTCCTTCAGAAGGCGTTCGACGGCGGGATCGTTCCCGCCGGCGGGTTTCACGCTGCCCGGATCGATCGGGGCCGCGCCGCCGGCCGGCGAGGCGAGCGTCACGGTTGCACCGGCATCGACCAGCGCGTAGTAGGGCACCGCCAGTTCCTCCGCCCACAGGCCGGTGGGCTTGCCGGAGTCGCCAAGGCGTGCATGCGAGGTGACGATCATCAGTACGCGGGTCTTCATCGGGGGCGGCTCGCAGGTCTGGACAGGTGTGGAGTGGCCGTCGGGTTCAGCAACCGGTCACGCAAGTACGAACGCCTCGTGGATCGAGGACTGCATCGATCCGCCGACGATCGGGCCTCCGCCGGCCACGTACAGCGTGTCGCCGATCGCCACTGCGCCCAGTCCATGGCGGGGCGTGGGCATCGGGGCATGCGACTCCCAGCGATCGGCCTTGAAGTCGTAGCTCTCGTTCTGCCCGAACACCCGGCGCGTACCCTCGCCGCCAACCGCGTACAGGCGCCCGCCGATCAGTCCCACCCCGTGGCCGCTGCGCGGGGTGGGCAGCGGCGCGCGCTCGGACCAGCGATCGGTCTTCGGATCGTAGACGTGGTGCAGGCCGGTGTTGAAGTGGAACGTGTCCAGTCGGCCCCCGATGCAGTGGATGCGTCCCTCCCACACGCAGTGCCCGATGTGGTCGCGCTGGGCGGGGATCGGCGCTCGCGGGCTCCAGCGGTCCGTCTTCGGGTCATACACGTCGTGCCAGTCGATCGAGCGGGAGTCGCGCCCTGCGATCGCGTGCACCCGACCGTCGAGTACTTCCACGGCGATGGCCCCGCGCGGACGCGGCAGCGGCGCGATGCGACGCCACTCGTTGCCGTCGGCCTCCCACACGAAGCACTGCGAGTGCGGCGCACGGTTCTGCTCGATGAAGCCACCGATCGCGTAGATCTGGCGATCGTCCATCGTGCCGATGCCGATGTGATTGCCGCCGAACGGGATGGGTGCCGCGCTCTCCCAGCGGTTGGACTTCGGGTCGTAGACGTGGTGGTAGTTGCGATCGACGCGCTGCATGCCGTAGCCGCCGACGATGTGCATGCGTCCGCGGCAGACCGTCGCCCAGGCCATCTCGCTGCGGGGCAGGGGCAGGTTGGCGCGGGTGATCCAGCGGCCCTGACGCGCCGCGGCCGGTGCCGAGCTGGCGGTGTAGCGCACCTCGGCCGCGGCCGCCGGCAGGTCGCGGATGTTCGGATCGAACAGGTGCGAATAGGGGCTGTCATGGTGCGGCATCGCGTCCGCGCCCTTGGCGGGCATGGCGTGTCCGGCATGCTGGGCGTGGGCGAAGGGCGCGCTTGCGAGTCCGGCGGCCAGCGAACTGACGAAACGGCGGCGGGTCAACGACATCGGCGGCTCCGTGGGCGGGTGGGGGCGTGAGTCACGAACGGACCGCCGGATTATGCCCGGGGGCGAGCGGCGGGGGACGCCGCCGGGCCCGCGCTGCATGCGCCGCGGCCGCTCCGGGTCACGCCTCGAGCACCTGCGGCGGGTTCGATCCCGTCCACCGCGAGCCCGAATGATCCGCCGCAACCCCGATCAGTACGTCATGCAGGCCGCGTTGAGCATGCCGGCTGCGAGCGACATCACCCCCAGGAACAGTCCATGCGCAACCTTGCCTTCGGGAATGCCGGTCACGATGCCCGGCATCGTGAGCCTCACGCCGAGATACACCAGCAACTGCACCACGAAGGCCACCGCGCCCCAGGACACCATGTCGAGCAGGTTCACGCTCTGCGCGACCGCGCGGGCGAGCGGCACGACGAAGCCGAAGAGCGCGCCGGCCAGGCTCCATGCAGCGGCAGTGTTGCCTTCCTGGATGAGCCGCAGTTCAGGGTAGGGCGTGATCCGGATGTAGATCGCGATGAACAGCACGACCATCGCGAGCGTCGCCGCGAAGTAGGTCAGGAAGGCCGGCACGCCCATCATGTAGTCCAGCAGCACGCCCATCGGGTGTCCCTCGTCGTGTGGATGATCGGTTCAGTCGAACCAGTGCGGTATGAAGTGGCTGCTGTTGCGGGTGATCGGCGAACCATCCTCGCGGATGCCCATGCCGGCTGCCCGGTCGCCGACGATCCACGAGCCGATCACCGGATAGCGGTCGTCGAAGCGCGGCAGCGGGGCATAGGCCTGGTAGATGTAGCCTTCGGCGCCGTAGCGACCGCCCTCGTGGTGATTGCCCTGCGCGGAGCGGATCGTCACGTTGGCACCCTCGCGCGAGTACAGCGGCTTCCTCACGTGGTTCGACGCCCAGTCCCCGGCGCTGGCGGCCAGGCCGGAGGCGTCGAAGCTGGCGGGCAGCAGGTTCGGATGCCCGGGGAACAGTTCCCAGAGCACCGGCAGTATGGCCTTGTTCGAGAGCAGCATCTTCCACGGCGGCTCGATGATTCGGGTGCCCGAGCCGGCGATGCAGGGGCCGAAGGCCTCGCGCAGCATCCACTCCCAGGGGTAGAGCTTGAACAGCGACTCGATCGGCCGGCCGTCGAGGTCGACGAAGCGGCCGGCGGATTCGCGCTCGCCCGCGCCCGGTACCGGTACCCAGCCGATCGCCTCGATGTCGATCGCGCGCGCGTCCAGTCCGGCCTGCAGCGCGGTGTCGAGCAGGTACTGCAGGGTATCCGCGTCCTCGTCGTTGCCCATCGAGCAGGTGAGGATGAGGTCTCCGGGCAGCCCCATCGTCCCCCAGCGTTCGACGAGTTTCTCGTGCAGCGAGTTGAACTGGTCGCGGTCGGGATGAACGTCCTGCAGCCAGTACCACTGGACCACGGCCGCCTCCACCAGCGAGGTGGGGGTGTCGGCGTTGTACTCGAGCATCTTCGGCTCGCCGGTGCCGTCCCACGAGAAGTCGAACCGGCCGAACAGGCTCGGTTCGCTGCGCCGCCACGAGTCCACCACGAGCGGTATCGCAGGCTCGGGGAGGCGGAAGCGATCGAATGCGCCGGTGGACACGACGTGCGCGACGGCTTCGAGGCAGAGCGCGTGCACCGCTTCGGTGGCCGCTTCGAGCGCATCGATCTCGCCGGCGCTGAAGGCGTAGCAGGCCGACTCGTCCCAGTATCCGCCGTCGGCGCTGTGGAAGCTGAAGCCGACGGCCTCGCATCTCCGCTGCCAGTCAGGGCGCGGCGTGCGGCGTTCGCGGCGCATCGTCAGCCACCGCTGCTGCCGCGCGCGCTGGCGCCGAACCCCCCGCGCGAGGTTCCCGACGAATCGGTGGATACGGTGCCGCGTTGTGCGGCCGCCGCGCGCGCGTTCCAGTTCTGCACCAGCATGTTGCCGCGGCCGTACTCGATGTTGCCGTTGCGTGTATCCACGACGCCGTAGCGGTTGTCGCGCCCGTGGGTCCTGCGCTTGCCATGGGGATACGTCGGGCCGTACCAGCCTGTTCCGCCGCCCGCCGTGGTCGTCGGCTCGCAGGTGGCGCTCTCGCCCCAGTCGGTCCGGCAGTCGGCCTCGCGCAGGTACAAGTCGCGCAGCGGTATGGGCGCCTGTTCGCAACCGGCCAGCAGCGAGCCGGCCAGCAGCAGCGGTACGCAGGCGGATCGGCGGTGTTGCGGGCTCATGCGGGAAGGCGCAGGCGGCGGTGACGGTGGCTGTGGTGGTCAGTATACGAGACCGGGCCCGGGCGGACGATACGGACGAGCCGCACGGGGTGCCGCGGCGGGGCGGCCCATCGACCTGCCACTCCGGGCAGGTCAGTGGCCTGGATCGACGCCATGCACCTCATTCGCTGGACATCCGGGTCGCCGACCGCGCTCGGGCGGTGCGGGTCGCCCTGCCGGCGAGCGGCGCGCGGCTATTCGAGCCTGACGCCCGAGGCCTTCACGACCTTCGCCCATTTCGCGATCTCCGAGCGGATGTAGGCCGCGAACTCATCGGGCGTGCTGCCGACGAGTTCGAATCCGACGCCCTCGAGTCGCTGCCGGACATCGGGCATCGCGAGCGCCTTGACGGTTTCCGCGTGCAGCCGCGCGACGGCCGGCTTCGGTGTTCGCGCGGGCGCGAGCAGGCCGTACCAGGCGGTCGCTTCGAATCCGGGGAAGCCCGATTCCGCGATGGTCGGCACGTCGGGCACCGCCGTGCTGCGTTTCGCGCTGGTCACGGCAAGCGCGCGCAGCTTGCCCGCCCTGACGTGAGGCAGCGTCGATGACATGCCGCTGAACATCGCCTGCACCTGACCTCCGACGAGATCGCCCACCGCCTGACCGCTCCCCTTGTAGGGGATGTGCACCATGTCGATGCTCGCGAGGCCGTTGAGCAGTTCGCCGGTCAGGTGTCCGATGCTCGCCACGCTGGCCGAGGCGAAGTTCACCTTGCGCGGATTCGCCTTCACGTAGGCGACGAAGGCCTTGAAGTTGCCTGCGGGCACCGACGGGTGCACCACGAGGATGTTGGGCGCGTTGGCCAGATGCGTGATGGGCGCGAAGTCGCGGACCGGATCGTAGGGCATCTTCGCGGTCACGGCGGGGCCGATGCCGAGATTCGCGATGTAGCCGAGGACGATGGTGTGGCCGTCCGGCGGGGCGCTGGCGACGATCTGCATGCCGATGTCGCCATTGGCGCCGGCGCGATTGTCCACCACCACCGGCTGGCCCAGCCCGTCGGCCAGCCTTGCGCCCAGCACGCGGGCCAGCGTATCCGTGCTGCCGCCGGGCGCGAACGGCACGACGAATCGCACCGGGCGGGTCGGGAACGATCCGCCGGCGGTCGTCGCGAGGACCGGCAAGGCCGTGGCGCAGGCCGTGATCGCCAGGCAGGCTGCCGCCAGCGACGTGTGCACGGCTGTACGCCGGTCCCTGGTCGGTCGATGGGCGCGGGGGACTGCGCGGCACTTCGGCGTCGTGTTGTCCGACATGTCGTCGATTCTCGAGTGGAGGGCGCTCGCAGTGTAATCGAGCTGCCGCCTGCACTTCGAGCGCGTGGCGGCGTGCGAACAGCGCCCGAGTTGCAGGGATACGCGCAGCGCGGCGCGCGGGCCGTGACCGTCAATGCGCCGACGGGCGATACAGGTCTTCGAACTCTGCAAGACTGTCGACGAATGCCTGATCAATGGCCGCAGGCAACGTGACAATCGCTTCGCGCTGCCCGGTCGAGGATCGCACCTGTCCATTCTCGCGGGTATCAGGCAACTCGTTGACTTGTGTCATCGGATGACCTTCCTCGCATCCTTGAGTAGCAGCAGCAATTGCTGCTCACGCAGTGGCGAAGCGATGAATCCGAACCGGGTGTAGAACCTCGCCGCGTCTTCATCGATGGGGTGAGTCAGCATCGCTCGGATGCCCGCTTGCTCGGCAATCAGCATCGTGCGCCGGATGGCATCCTGCAACAGACCGAAGCCGATGCCGCGCCCCTGATCCTGCTGCGACACAGCCAGCCTTGCCAGGATTACAACCGGAACCGGGTATTGCCCCATCCCTTTGCGGATGCGATCCGGAGCTTCCAGGGTGTCGACCTGGCCGACGGTCAAACTGAAATAGCCCGCCACGCGACCATCATCCTCGGCAACGACAAAAGTCTTGGCCGATCCACTGCCTTGGGCTTGCCGAGCGTGGCGCAGTAGCCAGTCGTCGAGCGCGGGCTTGCCGCAATCAAAACCTTCCAGCCGATGCTGCGCAGCCAGTGGCTCCGGTGCGCGCAACGTCACTTCGTGTCCCAGGGCGCCTTGCGGGCAAACAGATCACGTAAACCGTCGTTGGCCTGTTCGGGACGATCCAGCAGATCCATCAGTGCCTGGTAATGGCTGCCCGAAACCATGAACAGGCGCTGATCCAGCAGGGTTTGCTCGGCAGCCAGGCAGGCGCTATCGAGGATGAAGTCGGTCAGCGACTTGTGGGCGACCTCGGCGGCACGACGCAACACAACCTCCTGTTCGGGGGTGGCGCGCAGCCCGAGGCGGGCGGACCGTGCGGAAGGCAACGGTGCAACGGCAGTCATGGCAGCACCTGTTTTGTTAGATCAACTGCCGCAATGTTAGTACAAACGACGCACGCTGTCCAGTTGCGATGGTGACCGGTAGCCTTGGTTGACAACGAACCGCTGCGCGCAAGTTGTTGATTCGTAGAGACCGCTACCTGTGCCTACCCGCAGGACAATAAGAAAATAGAGATGGCTCTGGCGGAGAACGTGGCCGATTTCGGGCGTGTCGGCTGGTGGCCGCCCGCAGCACGAGTGGCAGAAACCCCGCGTGGCGCGGGGATTTCAGGCAAGAAAAAGGGCCCGGAGATCATCCGAGCCCTTGTGGATGGTGGAGGCGGCGGGAGTCGAACCCGCGTCCGCAAGTCCTCTGCAGACAGGTCTACATGCTTAGTCTGGTCAACTGGTTTTAACCCTTGATGCGCCGACCGACAGGCTCATCTCCGGCGATCTACTGCGACTTTGATGCCGCACGTCGTAGCCCCATGCGACACGAGGTTCCTGAATGGCTTCGCTGCGGGTTGCCCCGCCCGGCCCGGAACCTGACCGGTGCGAAGTCCAGCCGGGTTAAGCGGCTAGAGCGTAACGCTCGTCGTTGGCGTTTGTAGCGTTCCGGCTGTTTTTACGAGGTGCTCCGGGCCTCGGCATGCACTGCTCTGTTTCGCGACCCACGTCGAAACCGGGACGCCCCCATTGGAGTGAAGATGGTACCGCGCCTGCCGGATTCAAGGGGTACCGCCGGTCGGGTGTCGCCCGGCGTTCGCCGGTCGGTGGCGTGCAGGGGGCCGACGCCTGTCTCCCGAGGCCCGCGTCCGACGCGCCGTGGCGCAGGGGCCGTGCCCGACCAGGGGGCAGCGCGAGCGTCCATCCGGACGTCACTCCCGGGCGGGCCGTCGCCCCCCCGGCAAGCCCCGGGCGTCGCCGACGGTCTCGCGATCAGCCGACGCGGCCGACGAGCCCGTCGAGCAGTTCCTCGGGGTGCGCGATCATCCAGTCCGCGCCCCAGTCGTGGGGGTCTGCGCCGTACAGGTAGCCGTACAGCGCCACCACCGGGGTCATGCCCGCGGCCAGGCTGGCCTGAACGTCGCGCCGGTCGTCGCCCACGTACAGGCACTGCGCGGGATCGACGCCCACGGCCCGGGCGCCGGCGAGCAGCGGATCCGGATGCGGCTTGGCGCGGCCGGTGGTGTCGCCACCGACCAGGCACCGGCTGCGCGCGGCGACGCCCAGCGCATCGACCAGCGGCCGCGCGAGGTATTCCGCCTTGTTGGTGACGATGCCCCACGCGAGTCCGCGCGTCTCCAGCCCGTCGAGCAGCGCGGGCATGCCGTCGAACAGGCGCGAGTCGACCATGATGTCCTGCTCGTAGAGCGCGAGGAAGCGCTCGCGCAGCGAGTCGAACTCGGGCTCTCCCGGGCGGATGCCCAGGCCCACTTCGAGCATGCCGCGCGCGCCGTGGGAGACGTGCGAGCGCAGCTCGTCGATCGGCATCGGCGCGTGGCCACGCTCCACCCGCAGCACGTTGAGCGCACGCCCGAGGTCGGGCGCGGTGTCGGCCAGCGTGCCGTCGAGATCGAACAGCACGCAGCGGATCGGCGCGGCACTCACCCGGGCTTCCTCGCGTGCAGGATGTAGTTCACCGAGGCGTCGCGTCCCAGCCTGTAGACGCGGGTCAGCGGGTTGTAGGTCATGCCGGTGATGTCACCGGGCTCGAGTCCCGTCCGCCGGCACATGCGCGACAGTTCGGAGGGCGTGATGAACTTCGCGTACTCGTGGGTGCCGCGCGGCAGCAGCTTGAGCACGTACTCGGCCCCGACGATCGCGAACAGGAAGGACTTCGGGTTGCGATTGATGGTGGAGAAGAACAGGTGGCCCCCCGGTCGCGCCAGCGCCGCGCAGGCGGCGACGGTCTGCGCCGGGTCGGGCACATGCTCGAGCATCTCCATGCAGGTCACCACGTCGTACGCGCCGGGCTGCTCGCGCGCGAGGTCCTCGGCGGAGACCGCGCGGTAGTCGACCTCGACCCCGCTCTCCAGGCGGTGCAGCTTCGCCACGGCGAGGGGACGCTCGCCGAGGTCGATGCCCAGCACCTTCGCGCCTCGCTGCGCCATCGACTCCGACAGGATGCCGCCGCCGCAGCCGACATCGACCACGCGCGAACCCGACAGGCGGGCCAGGCGATCGATGTGGTCGAGCCGCAGGGGGTTGATGTCGTGCAGCGGCTTGAACTCGCTGTTCGGATCCCACCAGCGGTGGGCCAGTTCGTTGAATTTCGCCAGTTCGGCGGGATCGGCGTTGACCTGGGTCATCGGCGTGGCGTCTTCCAAGTGCGCCGGGGCGCGGGCGAGGCGAAGTATCGCGCGACGAGCGGCGGCGCGGTGAGGCTGGCGCGCTGGCGAGTGCGTCGGCTCAGCGCGCCGGTGTGATCCGGGCCTGCCAGGCGCGGGCGGTGAGGGCGAGCGCGTCGGGGTCCAGGCCCTGGAGTCGACCGTCGCGCACCCGCCGCGCACCGGCGACCCACACGTCGGTGACGTGCTCCCGCCCGGCGGCGTAGGCCAGATGCGAGACCGGGTCGTAGCAGGGCTGGAGTTCGGTCGCGCGCAGATCGACCGCGATCAGGTCGGCCTGCTTCCCGGGTTCGAGGGAGCCGATCAGGGCGTCGAGTCCGAGGGCGCGGGCGCCGGCGAGCGTGGCCATCTCGACCGCGGCGTGTGCGGGCAGCGCATCGGCGGCGCCCGCGACTGCCTTCGCGAGCAGGCTCGCGAGGCGCCACTCGCCGAACAGGTCGAGCCGGTTGTTGCTGGCCGCCCCGTCGGTGCCCAGGCCCACGCCCACGCCCGCGGCGAGCAGGCGGGCGACCGGCGCGAAACCGCTGGCGAGCTTGAGGTTGGACGAGGGACAGTGCGCGACATGTGCGCCGCGACGCGCCAGCACCTCGATGTCGGTGTCGTCCAGGTGCACGGCGTGGACCGCGATCGTCTGCGGGCCGATCAGCCCGAGGCTGTCCAGTCGCGCGATCGGGCGCACCCCGTGCTCGCGCAGGCCGTCGGCCACCTCCTGCGCGGTCTCGTGCAGGTGCACGTGGACGGGAGCCTGCAACTGGTCGGCCAGCACGCGCAGCGTGGAAAACGTGGCGTCGCTGACCGTATACGGCGCATGCGGCGCGAAACAGAAGGAGAGCAGGGGTTCGCCGCGCAGCGCATCGCGCGTGGCGAGGCCGCGGTCGAGATAGTCCTGCGGGTCGGACGCGTAGGCGGTGGGAAACTCGATGGCGATCATCCCGATCGCGGCCCGCATCCCCGCGGCAAGCGCCGCCCGCGCGGTCGCCTCCGGGAAGAAATACATGTCGTTGAAGGTGGTGATGCCGCCACGCAGCATCTCGGCACAGGCGAGCAGGGTGCCGTCGTGGACGAATGCGTCGGAGACATGGGCGGCCTCGGCCGGCCAGATGTGATCCTGCAGCCATCGCATCAGCGGCAGGTCGTCGGCCAGTCCGCGCATCAGGGACATGGCCGCATGGGTATGCAGGTTGACCAGGCCCGGCATCAGCACCCGCCCCGCGAGATCGACGCGCTGTTGCACCGGGAGCGTCAGCGATTCGCCGGTGGGAACGACGGCGGCGATGCGGTCACCCCGCAGCAGTACGGTGTGATCCGCCAGCAGCGTGGCGGCAGGCCGCACCGGAAGCACCCAGCTCGCGTCGAGCGCGAGGTCGAAGGGCGATCCGTCGAGGGGAAGGTTGTTCACCGGGGCTGAAATGAAAAAGCCCCGCACCGAGGTGCGGGGCTTCGATCGGGGTGGACCCGATTACATCTTCGCGGCAGGCTTCGCGGCGGCCGGCTTGGCAGCAGGCTTGGGCGGACGCGTACCGGTGACCTCGACCGTGGTCCGGCGGTTCGGCGCCAGGCAGTCGATCAGCTGCTTGCGGTTCATCTTCGCATCGCAGAACTTGGTCACGTTGACCGGCTGACGCGGACCCACGCCTTCCCAGAAGATCAGCTTGGGATTGAGGCCGCCGCTGTTGACGAGGTGGTCACGCACGACCTGTGCGCGGGCCTCGGACAGCTTCTTGTTGTAGGCGGCGCTGCCGATCTTGTCGGTGTGGCCGGTGACGATCACGACGTTGATGGTGACCGGGCCCTTCTTGAGTTCCTTGAAGAGCTGGTCCAGCGCGCCACGGCCGTCGGCGGTGAGGTCCGACTTGGCGAACTCGAACGGGACGTCTACGCGGGTCTCGAACGGGGTCGGCTTGGCGGGCTTCGGCTTGGGCGCCGGCTTCATGTCGGCCGGCTTGGCCGCCGGCTTCATGACCGGGGCCGCGGGGGGCGTGGCAGCCCGCGGCGCGGGCGCTGCGGCCTTGCGCGGGATCAGGTCGGGATCGCACTGCTCGGTGGCCTGGGCGGGCGTCCAGTTGTTGGACCGCACGCAGACGCCGTAGCTGGCGGCGCGAACGGCGTTGCCAGCCCCGTCGATCAGGTAGGCGCCCCGATCGGTTTGGGCCATCGCGGTGCCGGCGGCCAGCAGGACAGCCGCGGCGGACAACTGCAGGCCGCCGACGATACGGTGCTTCATGAACTCGCTTTGCTTCACGACTTCCTCCTTGTTCTTACGGGGCAAAGTACTGCTGCCACAAACCGGACTGTGTGCCGAAGCGTCGCGACCCGGCAACCCCCGGCCCCGACCTCCACCGATCACGAGTGGAGTGTAGCAGCGGGAACGGCGTCCTTGTGATGGAAAGATGGCCCGCCTTCCGCGCGAATCCCGAAAGGCTGTCGAATTGTAGGGAGGATTGTGGCGTCGGCGCAACAGGTTTCGCGGTGGATCGTGCCGGACCCTCCGCACGCCCTCCGTGCGGACCGGAACCGCCGGGCGCGCGCGAAGCGGCGGCGGACGGCCAGCCGGCCGGGCGAGGCGAGGCCCTCCGCGAGAGGGAGGTGGGCCGGATGCTATGATATCGGGATTTTTACAACGTCCGCCCGTCCGCGAGTCCGGGCCCGGCCCCTGGGGGTCGAGTCGGCTCGTCGCGGGGGCCAGCCAAAGCGTCCCGATGGAACCATTCGCGAAGGAAACGGTGCCGGTCAGCCTCGAGGAGGAGATGCGGCGCTCCTACCTCGACTACGCGATGAGCGTCATCGTCGGGCGCGCGCTGCCCGACGTGCGCGACGGGCTCAAGCCGGTGCATCGGCGCGTGCTGTTCGCGATGCACGAACTGTCGAACGACTGGAACCGCCCGTACAAGAAGTCCGCGCGCATCGTCGGCGACGTGATCGGCAAGTACCACCCGCACGGTGACTCGGCCGTCTACGACACCATCGTGCGCATGGCGCAGCCGTTCTCGGTGCGCTACCCGCTGGTCGACGGGCAGGGCAACTTCGGTTCGGTCGACGGCGACAACGCCGCGGCCATGCGCTACACCGAGATCCGGATGTCGCGCATCGCGCACGAGCTGCTCGCCGACATCGACAAGGAAACCGTCGATTTCGGGCCGAACTACGACGGCTCGGAGCAGGAGCCGCTGATCCTGCCCGCGCGGGTGCCGAACCTCCTGGTCAACGGGTCCTCGGGCATCGCGGTGGGCATGGCGACCAACATCCCGCCGCACAACCTGGGCGAGGTGGTGGCCGCCTGCAGGGCGCTGCTCGACGATCCCGGCCTCGACATCGAGGCGCTGATGGCGCACCTGCCGGCGCCGGATTTCCCCACCGGGGGCATCATCCACGGCGTCGCCGGCATCCGCGAGGCCTACCGGACCGGCCGCGGCCGGGTGGTGATCCGCGCGCGCACGCACTTCGAGGACCTCGACCGCGGCCAGCGCCAGGCGATCGTCATCGACGAGCTGCCCTACCAGGTCAACAAGGCCCACCTGCTCTCGCGCATCGGCGAACTGGTGCGCGAGAAGCGGCTGGAGGGCATCTCCGAGATCCGCGACGAGTCGGACAAGTCCGGCATGCGCGCGGTGATCGAGCTCAAGCGCGGCGAGAACGCCGACGTCATCCTCAACAACCTGTTCAAGGAAACCCAGCTCCAGGACAGCTTCGGCGTGAACATGGTGGCGCTGGTCGATGGCCAGCCTCGCCTGCTCGACCTCAA
>CAIKXV010000283.1 GCA_903831455.1 uncultured Pseudomonadota bacterium
CGCGCGATGCCGCGCCCGATGATCGAGCGGCTGCGTGCGGCGGTCGGCAAGACGATGACCTCGGCCGAGATGAAGGAGGCGATGGCCCGGCAGGCCACCGAGATCTCGCTCTCCACGCCCGAGGAGTTCCGCGCGCTGGTCAAGCGCACGCTGGCCGATAACCTCGCGCTGGTGAAATCGCTCAAGCTCACCGCCGACTGAACCGCGCACGGCCGGGCGGGTCCGCTGCCCGGCCTCGTGGCGCGCAGTTCCCGCAGGGCCGGCGGGTGGCGAGGCTGCCGGCAAGGCGGGATCGCAGGGGTCACGCCGCCGGGTTCGGGCGGCGAGCCGGCGGGTCGCCGCCCGACCGCCTCAGTTGAGGCGGATGCCGGCTTCCTTGACGATGGCACCGAAGCGCGCGCGCGCCTTGCGCTGGCTCGCGGCGAACGCCTCGGGCGACTGCGCGGCCGCGGGTTCCGCTGCAGTGGTGGCGAGCGTGGCGCGGGCCTCGGGTGTCTGCATCACCCGCGCGATCTCGCGGTTGAGCCTCGCCACGATCTCGCGCGGCGTGGCCGCAGGTACGTAGATACCCGACAGCCACTCGATGCTCATCGGCGTCCCGGCCTCGATGAGCGTAGGCGCCGCCGGGAAGATCGGCGAGCGCGTCCCCGTGGGCACGGCGAGCAGTCGCACCTTCTCGCCGCGGATCTGTTCGATCGCGGCGCCCAGGTCGAAGGTGAAATCGATTCGCCCGCCGAGCATGTCGGCCAGCACCTGCTGCGAACCCTTGAACGGGACGTGCACGACATCGATCTTCGTCTCGCGCGCGAACATCTCGGTGGCGATGTGCTGCAGGGTACCGACACCGGCCGATCCGTAGTTGAGCTTTCCCGGGTTCGCGCGCGCGAGCGCGACCAGCTCGGCCACGTTCTTCACCGGCAGCCCGTTGCGCGCGATCAGGAACAGGGCCGATCGGCCGGTGGGGGCGACCGGGGCCAGGTCGCGATCGACATCGACCTGCATCGCGTAGAGAAAGGGGTTGATCAGCAGCGCGCCGTCGGAGGAGTGCAGCAGCGTGTAGCCGTCGGGCTGCGAGCGGGCGACCAGTTCGAGCCCGAGGTTGCCACCCGCGCCGACCCTGTTCTCGACCACCACCGGCTGGCCGAGCGACTCGGCGAGCGGCGCGGCCATCGCGCGGGCGATCACGTCGGTGCTGCCGCCCGCGCCGAAGTTGACCACCACGCGCAGCGGTCGGGAGGGCCAGGCCTGCGCGTGGCTCGAGGGCGAAGGCACCAGCAGCGCCAGCGCGAGCATGGCGAGCAGCGCCGCAGCCGGTCCGGGCGGCCGCGGCGCGAACCGGAACGAATTACCCGGCCCGGGTGGCGACGCCGGATGCAGCCCGCAGGCCATGGAAGAGGGGCGGCAAGGGCGTTCGACGTGCGGCGCGGGGCTCGAGGGCATCGGGGCGCTCCATGGGGACGGGCGGGGCAACGGTAGCAGGGCCGCACGCCGGTGTCGATGCGGCCGGCGCAGCGCGCGCCGGTCGTCCGCGATCGACGCGTTGACCTGCGGGCGCGACTGCCTTAGGGTGCCGCGACCGTCGATCGCAGCCCGCCGGCGTCGTGGAGGCCCGCCCCGCCGGGTGCCACCGGCCTCGCGGGCGGGCGCCGGACCCGCCCTGGAGGACCGCATGCTCAGACACCACGGCCGCTACGACTACTCGGCCATCCCGAAACGACCGGTCTACGACTGGCCTGGCGGTCGTCGACTGGCCGTGCACTTCTGCCTCAACGTCGAACACTTCGCCTTCGGCGAAGGCCTGGGCAACGACTACAGCGTGCCGCAACCGGCGCCCAACGTGCGCAGCTATGCGTGGCGCGACTACGGCAACCGGGTGGGTGCGTGGCGACTGCTCGAGTTCGCCGAGGAGTACGGCCTGCCTTTCGCCCTGCTGCTCAACAGCGAGCTCTACGACTACTGTCCCGAACTGGTGCAGGCCTACGCTGCCCGCGGCGACGAGATGGTCGGGCACGGCCGCACCAACGCCGAGCGGCAGTCCGACATGGACGCGGAGACCGAGCGGCAGTGCATCGGCGAGGCCACGGCATCCATCGAGCGGCACTGGGGGCGCAAGCCGCTGGGCTGGCTGGCCCCGTACATCGCCCAGACCCACGACTCGCTGGATCTGCTGAAGGCGGCCGGTTACCGCTACATGATGGACTGGGCGCTCGATGACCAGCCGGTCTGGTTTCGCACGCGGCACGGGCGCATCCTGTCCGTCCCCTATGCGCATGAGCTCAACGACTCGGTCGAGGTGGTCTCGCGCCGAACCGGATCGGAGGAACTCTGCCGGAACCTGATCGCTCAGTTCGACGAGTTGCTCGTCGAGTCCGAGCGGCGACCGCTGGTGATGCCGGTCGTGATGCACAGCTTCGTGCTCGGCCAGCCCTACCGGCTGCACCATTTCCGGCGCGTGATCGAACACATCCTCCGCCACCGCGATCGGGTCTGGCTCACCCGGCCGGGCGAGATCTGCGAGCATGTCGAGTCGCTGCCCGAGGGGCTCGTGCCCTGAGCGGTGCGCAGGGCGGGTATGCCCCGCGCGCGATGCGCGGCGGGCCCGGGGGCTGCGCCGGCGCCTCGGGGCGGGGCGGGCGGGGCGCGCACGGCGTTCGGGGTGACAATCGGCGCGGGGCAGCGGACTCAATCGGCGGGATGCAAGCGCGGGGCATCGGGCCCCGGTGCGGCAAGCCTGCCTGACCGGAGAGAGGACTCATGCGATTCGCAGTGATGGGCAGCGGCGGTATCGGGGGCTACTACGGGGCGCGGCTCGCGGCCGCCGGACACGAGGTGGCGTTCATCGCGCGCGGCGAGCACCTGCGCGCGATGCAGCGCAACGGCTTCGCGCTGCGCGGCCCGGCCGGGGACGTCGAACTGCCGAGCGTGGTGGCCACGGACGATCCCTCGACGCTGGCGCCCGTGGACGTGGTGCTCTTCTGCGTGAAGCTGTTCGACACCGAGGCGGCGGCGCGCGCGATCGTGCCCCTGCTCGCCCGCGGGGGCTGCTGCCTCACGCTCCAGAACGGCGTGGATGCGATCGAGCGCATCGCGGCGATCACCGGACCGGGATCGGTGATGGGCGGGGCGGCCTACGTGTCGGCGGTGATCGAATCGCCGGGGACGGTACGCTACAACTCGGCGCAGCCCGGGATTCGCTTCGGCGAGGTGGACGGCAGCCGGTCGCCGCGCGCGCTCGCGCTGCGCGACGCCTGCAGGGGGGCGGGTTTCGACGCCGAACTCGTCGACGACATCCGGACCGCGCTGTGGGAGAAGTTCGTGGGTCTTGCGACGAACGCCGCGCTCACCGCGCTCGCCCGCCGGCCGGCCGGCGTCGTCTACCACGACCCGGACCTGCTCGAGGTCGCGCGCGCGAGCTTCGCCGAGGCGGTGGCCGTGGCGCGCGCCTGTGGCGTCCCGATGGCCGAGGACATGGTCGACGTGCTCGTGCGGCGCCACCAGGGCTTCCCGAAGGACATGTACGCGTCGATGTACCACGACCTCGCGCGCGGGCGGCGCATGGAACTCGAGAGCCTGTCCGGGCTGGTGGTGCGCAAGGGCCGCGAGCACGGCGTGCCCACGCCCGTGCACGCGACGGCCTGGGCCTGCCTGAAGCCGTTCATGGAGGGCGCGTCGGGTTGAGCCGGCAGGGCGCTGCGGGAGGCCACGGGCCGCACGCCTCGGCC
>CAIKXV010000284.1 GCA_903831455.1 uncultured Pseudomonadota bacterium
AGCCCCCACCGACCCGTTCGCAGTGCCTGCGCTGGCGGGGGCGGCCCGGTGCGAGATCCCGGTCGTCGGCGGACGCCCCGGATGCCTGATCCTGCCCGAGTCGATCGCCTGGTGCGCTCGGGGCCCGATGGGTCCCCTCGCGCCGGCGATGGACGGGCGGGGCCTGTCCGTCGGACTGGGCGGCTATCGCGGATGGATCCCGCCTGCCCGCCTCGCGCGAGCCGGTCTGCGCCGGCTGTATCTGCACCCCGAATTCGCGCGAGAACTCGGCGAGCACCCGTGGGCCGAACACAGGCTGGCCGACCTGCTGCAGCGCGCGCGCACGGTCGGACTCGACGTCGTGGTCACCGACCTGCGGACGCGAAGGGCGCTGGCCGCCGCGCTCTCGGCCGGCGCGCAAGCGGCGACCGGACCGCTCTTCCACCCGCGCTGACGGCGCGGGGCGCGTGGCCTCGGTCGCCCGCTATGCGCGACGGCGGCGGCCCATCCCGAGCGCGACCAGCGCCAGTAGCGCGGCCAGTGCCACGGCGGGCGCGTTGCCGATGTGCACGAACGGCGTCGCACCCTCGTGGCCCTGCACCCGCACGCGCAACGCCGCCTCCGTGAACGGGTCGGCGAGCGCGAGCACCCGGCCGCGCGGGTCGATCATCGCGGTCATGCCGGTGTTGGTGGCGCGCAGCATCGGGCGTCCGGTCTCGAGCGCGCGCAGCTGGGCGATCTGCAGGTGCTGGGGCTGGGCCAATGAGCGGCCGAACCACGCGGTGTTCGAGACGTTCACGAGCAGCGTGGCCTCGGGCAACTGTCGAAGGATGACCCGGGAGAAGCTGTCCTCGTAGCAGATGTTCACGGCCACGCGCTGTGACCCCAGCGCGAGCGGCCTCTGCTCACGCGACCCGGGGGCGAAGTCCTGCAGCGGAATCGACAGCCAGTCGAGCACCCAGCCGAACAGCGGCGGGATGAACTCGCCGAAGGGCACCAGGTGCTCCTTGCGATAGGCCTGGGTCGGCGACTGCCCGAGGCTGAACACGGCGTTGCGGTAGGCGTGCGGTGCCTCGGCGCGCTCGACGGCGCCCAGCAGAAGGTCGCCACCGCCTTCGCGCGCCACGGCGGCGAGCTGCTCGACGTAGTCGGCCGGTAGCCGGTCGGCGAACAGCGGCATCGCGGTCTCGGGCATCACGATCAGCTTCGCGCCGCGGCCGGCCTCGACCAGGCGCAGGTAGGTCTCCAGCGTGGGCGCGACCCGATCCTCGCGCCACTTGAGCTCCTGCGGCACGTTGCCCTGCAGGAGCGCTACCTCGACGGGTTCGCCCGCCGGCCGGGTCCACTCCACCCGCAGCAGCACTGCGCCGGCGATCCACGGCAGCACGAGCAGCGCGGCCGCGACCGTCGTGCCGATGGGCGATGGTCGTGCGTTCACCGCGCCCATGCCCCGCTGGGCGAGTCGTGCCAGCAGCGCGCGACCGAGCCACCACAGCGCGGCTCCGCTCGCGGCCGTGGCGAGGGTCATGGCGTACAGCCCCGCGACCGGAGCCCAGCCGGCGAGCGGGCCGCCGGCCTGCGAATAGCCGATCGACTGCCAGGTGAAGCCGGTGAGCACCCAGCCGCGCAGCCATTCGGCGACCGTCCACGCGGCCGGGAAGCTCGCGAAGCGCCACAGCCCGCGCGGGGTGAGCGCGACGAACGCCGCCGCGGCCGCGGGGTAGAGCGCGAGATACGCGCAGAAGCCCGCCGTGGCGATCGCCGCCATCGGGGCGGGCATGGACCCGTGGACGTGCAGGCTGACGTAGACCCAGGACACGCCCGTCCCGAAACTGCCCAGTCCGAAGGCGAAGCCGACCAGGGCAGCCCGCAGCGGACTCGCGACGCGCGAGAGCAGGGCGAGCAGGGCCGCCAGCGTGAAGGGCGCAAGCCACCACGCGCCGAAGGGTGCGAACGCGAGGGTGCTGGCGGCGCCAGCCGCCAGGGATGCGAGCGCGGCGCCGCTGGCGGGACGGACCCGGTCGGGTACCGACGCGGTCACGGGGCGGTGCGCCGGCTGGCCTGTACCCGATGCAGTCGGCGCCGATCGGCGCGCAGCACCGCGAAGTCGAACGCGCCGATGCCGATGCGCTCCCCGCGTCGCGGTACGCGACCGAAGGCGTTGACCACGAGGCCGCCGACGGTGTCGAAGTCGCTGTCGGGGTACGCGGTCCCGAGTCGCTCGTTGAGATCCTCGATCGCGCAGGAGGCGCGGATGCGGTAGACGCCTTCGGCCGTCTCGATGATGTCGCCCTGCACGTCGTCGAAGTCGTATTCGTCCTCGATGTCGCCGACGATCTGCTCGATCACGTCCTCGATGGTGACCAGCCCGGCCACGCTGCCGTACTCGTCGACGACGACGGCCATGTGGTTGCGGCTGCGCCGGAAGTCGCGCAGCAGCACGTCGAGCCGCTTCGACTCCGGCAGGAACACGGCCGGACGCAGCATGCCGCGCAGGTTGTCCTCGTCGCCGGCGAAGAAGCGCAGCAGGTCCTTGGCGTGCAGGATGCCGATCACCTCGTCGCGGTCGCCCTCGATGACCGGAAAGCGCGAATGACCGGCCCGCACCACCTGCGAGAGGATGCGCCGCGGCTCGTGGTCGATGTCGATGAACTCGATCTGGGCGCGCGGGAGCATGACGTCCCCGGCATCGAGCTCGGAGAACTCGAGCACGCCCTCGATCATCGTGAGCGCATCCTCGTCGAGCAGGTTGCGCTGCGAGGCGCTGCGCAGCAGTTCGACCAGCTGGTCGCGATCCTCGGGTTCGCGCAGCAGCAGCGAACCGAGCCGGGTACGCCAGCTGCGTTTACTGTCGTCGTTCATGTGACGGTGGATGGACGGCGTGGGCGCATTGTCGCACGCGCAGATGACACCCGCGCGTGCGCGCTGCTGACCAGCGGACCCGTCGCCCTGCCGGGTGCGGCGCGCACCCAGGGGTCGGCATAGCCCAGCGCGCGCAACACGCGCGACTCGACGCCCTGCATGCGCGCGGCCTGCGCGCGCCGCTGGTGGTCGTGGCCCGCGAGGTGCAGCACGCCGTGCACCACCATGTGCGCGAGCTGGGCGCGAAAGCCGCGTCCCTGTTCGCGCGCGTCCGCCGCGACCACGGCCGGGCAGATCGCGATGTCGCCATCGGGGCGCCGCGCGACCGCCGGGGCGTGCAGCGGGAAGCTCAGCACGTTCGGTGCGTAGTCGCGCGCGCGGAAGCGGGCGTTGAGGGCGATGGCTTCGCCGCGGGTGACGAACCTCACGGCGATGCATGCACCGTCGGCACCGCAGGCGGCGAGCGTCGCCGACACCCAGCGGCGCACCGTCGCTCGCAGCGCGGCGGCCGCGGGCAGCCGGCGGCTGCGGCAGGCGAGCTGCACCGCGAGCTGCAGGCTCGGTCGCGCCGCGCGACCGCCGGGGCCCTGGCGCGCGTCGAGTCGCATCGGCCGGGCCCCAGTGGCGGTTGCGGTCCGGCGATCAGCCGCCGCTGGCACCGCGCGCCTGCCGCTCGTAGGCATCGACGATCCGCTGCACGATCGGATGGCGCACGACGTCGGCCGAGTTGAAGGTCGCGAAGCCGATGCCCGGCACGCCTGCCAGCACCGACTGGGCATCGACCAGCCCGCTCTTCTGCCCGCGCGCGAGATCGATCTGCGTGACATCGCCGGTGATCACCGCGCGCGTGCCGAAGCCGATGCGCGTGAGGAACATCTTCATCTGCTCGGGCGTGGTGTTCTGCGCCTCGTCGAGGATGATGAACGACTGGTTGAGGGTACGCCCGCGCATGTAGGCGAGCGGCGCCACCTCGATCGCTCCGCGCTCGAACAGCCGCCCGACCTTGTCGAAACCCATCAGGTCGTAGAGCGCGTCGTAGAGCGGGCGCAGGTAGGGGTCGACCTTCTGGGCGAGGTCCCCGGGCAGGAAGCCCAGCCGCTCGCCCGCCTCGACGGCGGGGCGCACCAGCACGATGCGCTTGACGTGGTCGCGCTCGATCGCATCCACCGCGCTCGCGACCGCGAGGTAGGTCTTGCCGGTGCCGGCCGGCCCGATGCCGAAGGTGATGTCGAACTCGCGGATCTGGCGCAGGTACAGTTGCTGCGCGGGCGTGCGCGCGTGCAGGTCGTGGCGTCGCGTGAGCAGTGCCGGAACATCGCCCGCGTCCTCGCCGGGGGACTCGGCCGTGGGCAGCGACGCGCGACGCCCGGCCTCGACCAGTTCGAGCTGGACATCCTCCAGCGAGACCGGTTTCGCCGCCTGCGCATAGCAGCGCTCCAGGGTCTGCAGCGCCACCCGGGCCGCGGCGGTCTCGCCGCCGACGGAGAACGACCCGCCGCGCCGGGACACCCGAACCGACAGGGCGCGCTCGATCGCCCTGAGGTTCTCGTCCATCGGGCCGCAGAGATTCGCCAGTCGCGCGTTGTCGACCGGCTGGAAGTCCGCCTGCAGCGGGCGCGAGCGGGTGGTCATGCGGGGTCCTCGTCGAGCGAGCAGGCCGGTTCGGTGGTCATGGGCTCGCCGCGCAGGCTGTGCGCGAGCGCCTCGGTGATGCGCAGGTCGATGAACTGCCCGACGAGGCGCTCGGCGCCCGGGAAGTTGACCACGCGGTTGTTGCCGGTGCGTGCGGCGAGTTCGGACGCCCGGCGGCGGGACCTCCCGGTGACCAGGACCCGCTCGCGTCGACCGACCATCGATCGGCTGATCTCGGCGGCGTGGCCGTCGACCAGCGCCTGCAGGGCCTGCACCCGCCGCCGCTTCTCGACATCGGGCACGTCGTCGGGCAGCGCCGCGGCCGGCGTGCCGGGGCGACGGCTGTACATGAAGCAGAAGCTGCCGTCGAAGCGCAGGTCGGCGGCCAGGGCCATCGTGCGCTCGAAATCCTCCTCGGTCTCGCCGGGGAAGCCGACGATGAAGTCCGAGGTGATCGAGATGTCGGGTCGCGCGCTGCGCAGGCGGCGGACGATCGAGCGGTACTCGAGCGCGGTATAGCCGCGCTTCATCGCCGCGAGGATGCGATCGGAGCCCGACTGCACCGGCAGGTGCACGTGCGGGGCGAGCGCGGGGAGCCGCGCATGCGCCTCGGCCAGCCGCGGCCCGAACTCGCGCGGATGCGAGGTGGTGTAGCGGATGCGCTCGATGCCGGGAATGTCGGCCACGCACTCGAGCAGCAGCGTGAAGTCGCCTTCTTCCACGCCGTCGAGCGGGGCGCGCCACGCGTTGACGTTCTGGCCGAGCAGGGTGACTTCGCGAACGCCGCGCGCGGCCAGCTCGGCCACCTCGGTGAGGACATCCTCCAGGGGACGCGAGACCTCCTCGCCGCGGGTGTAGGGCACGATGCAGAAGCTGCAGTACTTGCTGCAGCCCTCCATCACCGAGACGAACGCGGTGGGTCCCTCGGCTCGCGCAGGCGGCAGGTGGTCGAATTTCTCGATCTCGGGGAAGCTCACGTCCACCTGGGCCTGCCCGCTGTCGACGCGGCGGGCGATCAGGTCGGGCAGGCGGTGCAGCGTCTGCGGTCCGAACACCAGGTCGACATGCGGCGCCCGCGCCACGATCTGCGCGCCTTCCTGGCTGGCGACGCAGCCCCCGACGCCGACCAGCACGCCCGGGCGTGCCGCCTTCAGTTCGCGCACGCGCCCGAGGTCGGTGAACACCTTCTCCTGCGCCTTCTCGCGCACCGAGCAGGTGTTGAACAGGATCAGGTCGGCCTCGGCCGCATCGTCGGTGGGCTCGAAGCCCAGCCGGTCGCGCAGGATGTCGACCATCTTGCGCGAGTCGTACTCGTTCATCTGGCACCCGAAGGTGCGCACGTGGACTTTGCGGGACATCGGCAGCGGGTTGCGCGCGGGGTCAGCGCCGGCGCAGCCGCGCCAGTTCCTCGGGAGTGAGCATGAAGATGCGCAGCGCGTCGCCCGCGGCATCGAAATCGACCAGCACGGTGGCGCGGGGAGGAATCTGGGCGTGCACGATGGAGAGGTTGCCGGTGTCGACGATGACCGCGCCCGGCGCCAGCCGGAAGACCCGGTTGTCGATGCGCACGAACGGCAGCGGCAGCGACGGGTCGGCGGTGAGCGTGCCGATCTGCCCGCTGGCCGGCAGGTTGCGGGTGATCTGCGCGTGCGCTGGCAGTGCCACTGCGGCGACGGCAACCCACGCGGCGCAAGACAGCCATGCGCGCCGGGTCCGAGACCGGGCACCTTGCCGGCCCGGGGCAGCGGGCTGAGCGACCTGGATGATGATCCCGGCCTCCGGAATACGGTGGTGGCGAATCAGGGATTTGAACCCCGGACCAACGGATTATGATTCCGCTGCTCTAACCACTGAGCTAATTCGCCACAGGGCCGGGGAGTGTAGATTCCGGGCCGACCGTCGTCAATCCACGCCTCGCCTGTCGCCGTGCCGCCCGAAGCCCCCCGTCCAGCCCCTTTCCCGAACGTCGAGCCCTTCGCACCGGACGAGCGCGCCTGCGAGATCGCGGTGGTCGGCGCCGGGCTGGTGGGGGCGGCTGCGGCGCTGGCGCTGGCGCGCGAGGGCTGGGACGTGGCGTGGGTGGCCGCCGGGGGTGGCGATCCCGCGGTCGGGGAGTGGGATTCGCGGGTCTATGCGCTGAGCCCGGCCAGCCGCGACTGGCTGCAGGGGCTGGGCGCCTGGGACGGCGTGGATGCGTCGCGCACCTGCGACGTGCTGGCGATGCACGTGGGCGGCGATGATGGCCGCTCCCGGATCGTGTTCGATGCCACCGAGGCGCGCCTGCCGCGGCTGGCGACCATCGTCGAGTCGCGCGAACTCGCGCGCGGGCTCGAGCATGCGCTGGGTCGCCACGCGGTGACTCGCATCGACGGGCGCGTGAAGAGCCTGCGCTGCGAGCCGGCGGCGCAGAGGTTGCGGCTGGCCGATGGCGGCGAGCTGCAGGCGTCCCTGGTGGTGGCGGCCGACGGGGCCGGGTCGCCGCTGCGCGCGATGGCGGGCCTGCAGGCCCGCGCCCGTCCCTACGGACACTCGGGGGTCGTGGCGCCCTTGCGGGCGGGTGTCGATCACCGCGGCGTGGCGCGCCAGTGGTTCCTGGGTGGAGCCGTGCTCGCCCTGCTGCCGCTGCCGGGAGGCCTGCGCTCGATGGTCTGGTCGACCCGTGACGAGCACGCGCGCTGGCTGCTCGACCTCCCGTCCGCGGACCTCGCCCGCGAAATCGCCCGGGTCACCGGGGGCGAGGTGGGGTCGATCGAACTGCTTGCGCCGGCCCGCAGCTTTCCGCTGAGCCTGCAGCAGGCCGTCCGGATCGTGGCCGACCGGTTCGCGCTCGTCGGCGATGCGGCCCATGTCGTGCATCCGCTGGCCGGACAGGGGCTCAACCTCGGGCTGGGAGACTGCCGGGATCTCGTGGCCGTGCTCTCCGGGCGTGGCCCCGAGAAGGATCCGGGCGCACGGGCGCTGCTCGCGCGGTACGCGCGTCGTCGCGCCGAACCGGTGGCGACGATGCGCCTCGCCACCGACGGCCTGTTCCGGCTCTTCGGCAGCCGGTTGCCCGGCGCCGGCCTGCTGCGAAACCGCGGGCTCGACCTGCTCGATGGCGTCCCGCTGATCAAGCGCTGGCTGGCGGCCCAGGCTGCGAACTGAGCGTTCGCCGCGCGCGGGTGCGCCGCCTGGCCGACATCGGAGGCCGCGCGTCGGTTTTGCCTCGCCGCGACCGGCGAGCCGTGCCACCATTGTGCTCCCCCGCCACGGTCGACCGGTGCGCGGACCGCCCGACTCCCGCCCCACTCCCGCCCCACTCCCTGCGCCGGCCGCGCGCGCCGCCCGAGCCTCGACATCCCATGACCCACGTCCTCCGCCTGCCCTCGCCTCTCGCCCTGCTCCTGTGCGCGGGGCTGTTCGTTGCCGTGCTCGGGGCAACCATGGCGCGTGCGCAGCCCGCGCAGGTGCCTGCGCGTCCGGCGACCGTCCCCGCGGCCGCAGCCGTTCCCGCCGCGGTCGACCAGGCGATCCGGGCGGCGATCACCGCGAAGTTTCCGAAGGTGAAGGTGGAAAGCGTGTCCAGGACCAGTTTCCCGGGCGTGCTGGAACTGGTCGTCGACGGCAACATCTTCTACACCGACGACAAGTTCACTTACGTGATGCAGGGACGCCTGATCGAGACCTCCCGCTGGGAGGACATCACCGCCCGTCGTGCCGAGGAAATCGAGGCGCGTCTCCAGGGCCCGATCAACTTCCGCGACCTGCCGCTCGACATCGCGGTGAAGACGGTTCGAGGCAACGGTCGCCGGGTGATCGCCACGTTCGAGGATCCGAACTGCGGCTTCTGCCGGCAGTTCTTCAACGAGGTGGCCAAGCTCAACGACGTCACCATCTACACCTTCCTCTATCCGATCATCTCCCCCGAGGATTCCACCGCGAAGTCGCGGGCGGTGTGGTGCTCGCGCGACCGCGCGAAAGCCTGGGCCGAGGTCATGACCACCGGCAAGATCGCCCCGGCGCCGCAGAACTGCTCGGCACCCACCGACCGCATCCTCGACCTCGGGCGCAAGCTCAACGTGAGCGCCACGCCCACGCTGTTCCTCGCCGACGGGCGGCGGTTGCGTGGCATGAAGACCGCCGATGAACTCGAGCGCGAACTCGCGGCTCCTCCCGCCAAAGGGCGTCGCTGACGCGGGTTCTCCTGCGGCCGCCCGCGGCGAGCGGGGTTGCCGATGACGCGGGCGATCGGGCTGGCGCCGGCGCCGGCCGCAGCCATGCGTGACGCTCGACTCGCCGTCGCGCTCGGCGTCTCGGTCGCGGCGCACCTCATGCTGCTGGTCGCCGTCGGCGATGGGGGGCCTCGGCCCGCGCCGCCCGCGGGCACGGTACTCACCGCAAGGCTGTCCGGGTCCGAGCCGTCGGCAAGCGCTGGATCGGAGGCCGGATCCGAGGTGCAGGCGCAGCGCGATGTGCTCGCCGATGCCCGTGCGGACGCGAACGCGGATCGCCGCGGTGAACCCGCCGCGCTCGTGCCTCCCGAGGCGGCGGCCACGCTCGCGCCGCTGGCCGACGCCCGGGTACCGACGGGTGCCGAAGCGGCCACCTCCCCGGGGGCGGTACCGCCTGCGGTCGCGCCCCGGGCGGAGGGGTCGCGCGGGGATGCGCATTCGGCCGCCTCGGCGATACCCGGGCCCGCGGGCGTGCCGAGTCCCGGTCCGATCGACCGTGCGGCGCCGCCGCAGCCTCCGCTGCCGCCGGCGACCGCGGGGTCGGGATGGGTCCCAGGCTGGTTTGCCGCCCGCGAGCTCGACGTGCTGCCGCGCCCGCTCACCCCGGTCGAGTTCGCGGTGCCCGCGGCGGCGCGAGCATCGGGCCTGTCGGGCAAGGTCGAGTTGCAACTGTCGATCGACGCGAGCGGGATGCTGGTGGACATCGAGGTGCTGCGGGCCGATCCGCGCGGCGTCTTCGAGGCCTCGGCGCTTGCCGCCTTCCGGGCCGTGCGCTACAGCCCGGGCTACAAGGACGGGCGCGCCGTCCGCTCGCGGATCAGGACGGTCGCCGTATTCGACGCCACCGCGCTCGCCGGCAGCGAACTGCCGCGCTGAGCCCGCATCCCCGCCCGCGGCGTCCGGGTTCCCGGGTGCCGCAGCGCTGCGCGGCAGCCTGTCGGCACGGCGAGTCGCCGGGTGCTGCCGCCAGTGGCCGAGGGCCTGTTTCCGGGGCCGTCGCCGTCGGCCGGTCGCGCCCGGGCACGGAGCAGGCGTCCTGCCGCGTGATCAGGGCTGGCGCGCGACAGCCGCCGGCGTCCCGAGCATCGCCTGCGGGTCGATATCGCGCGGCAGCAGCACCCAGATCCGCCCGCGCTCGCGCGCCTGCCCGGCGGCCAGCGCCGCCCGGTCGCCAAAGCCCCAGAACAGGTCGATCCGCAACGCGCCGAGGATGGCCCCGCCAGTGTCCTGCGCGAAGGCGAGCCGCTCGATCGGCGCGCCATCGACCGGATCGCGCGTGGCGAGCCACAGCGGGGCACCCAGCGGGATCGAGCGCGGATCGACCGCGACGCTGCGCAGTGCGGTGAGCGGGACGCCCAGTGCGCCCGGCGGCCCGTCCGGGCGCTCGCGTCCGGGGCGTGGCGCGAGCGGCGGCAGCTCGCGGAAGAACACCACGCTGGGATTGGCGTGCAGCAGCGCGCGCAGCTTGTCGGGATGGGCGCGAGCCCACGCGCGGATACCCTGCATCGACGCCTGCTCGACGTCGAGTTCGCCCGACTCGACCAGCACGCGACCGATCGCGCGATAGGGGTGGCCGTTCTGGTCCGCGTAGCCCACGCGCACGCGGCTGCCGTCGGGGAGTTCGACGCGCCCCGACCCCTGGATCTCGAGGAAGAACGCATCCATCAGGTCATCGACCCACAGGACCTCGCGCCCGCGCTGCGAGGCCTGTCCGGCGTCGATCTGCGCGCGCGACCAGTAGGGCACGACCGTGCGCCCCTGCAACCGTCCGCGCACCCGCTGGCCACGCAGGGCGGGATGGAGTTCGCCGAGGTCGACGGTGAGCAGGTCGTCGGGCCGCCCGTGCAGCGGGTAGCGGAACCGCGCGTCGGGCGAGCGGCTCCCGCGCAGCAGTGGCTCGTAGTAGCCGGTGACCAGTCCGTGTTCCCTTCGGGTGCCGTCCGGCTCGTCGATCCAGACCTGCCAGGGCTGCAGGTGCTGGCGCATCCACGCGCGCAGCGCGGCGGTCTCCGGCGCGGGTCCCAGTCGACGCGCGGCCTCGCAGGGCGCCGCCCAGGCCTGCGCTCCGGTCCGTGCCCGCGGGGCGGAGGCGGCGGCCGCGCCGGCGCCGCGGCCGGCCAGCATCGCCTCGCAACTCTCCAGCAGCGCGGGGAGCGTGGCATCGAGCGGGTCCGAGTACCATCCGGGCAGCGCCTCCCAGGCGGTTGCCGCGAAGCGGATGCCCGCCGGCCCTGGCCCCGGGGCCCGGCCTGCAGGCGGGGTCGCGGGCGTGACCGTCGGGGCTGCACCGGCAGGGGCGGGCTGTGCAGGCGGGGAACCCCGCATCGCGCAGCCGGCCACGAGCACGGCGAGCAGCCCGGCGACCGCCGTGCGCCCGGGGCGCGGGAGTCTCCACGATCTGTCCGGACACGAACGCATGGATGCAGGACTGGCGTTGCTGCTGCTCGAAGCGGCCCTGGCGGGCGCGTTGCTGGTGTTCATCGTCTGGTGGACGTTGCCGCGTCGCCGGGACCGCTCGCGCCGGGACGACGACTGAGGCGCGGCACCCGCCGCGTCAGGCGACCGGGGCGCGACGATCGCCGCGTCGTCAGTGCAGCACGCGGGGCACGGACAGGGTGAATTCGGGGATCTCGGCGTCGAAGGGCGTGCCGTCCTCGGCCACCATCTGGTAGGTGCCACGCATGGTGCCGACCGGCGTGGCGAGCGCCGTGCCGCTGGTGTACTCGAACTGCTCGCCGGGCGCGAGCAGGGGTTGCTCGCCGACGACGCCGGGCCCGCGGACTTCCTGCACGTGGTTGTTGCCGTCGGTGATGACCCAGTGCCGGGACAGCAGCTGCGCCGGCATCGCGCCGATGTTGCGGATGGTGACGGTGTAGGCGAACACGTAGCGCGAGACCGACTCGTCGGACTGGTCGGGGATGTACGTGCTGCGCGCCGAGACCGAGATCTGGTAGCTCTGCTTCACGCTGTTGCGCTCCTGCGGATGCGCGAGACCGCCCGGGGGGTCGGGATCCGCCCGCCCGGTGATCTTGCGGCTAGGTACGGATGCGCTCCCGGCGGCCATCGGCCGGCGAGGGCACGGCCGCGCAGGCGCAGCCGGGGTATCGCCTCGGATACACTACGCCGCCTGCCGCCTCGCGGCATCCGGATGGCCTCTGTCGCATGCACCTGATTGCACCCAGCATCCTGTCTGCGGACTTCGCGCGGCTTGGCGAGGAGGTCACGCGCGTGCTGCAGGCGGGCGCCGACTGGATTCATTTCGATGTCATGGATAACCATTACGTGCCCAACCTCACGGTCGGGCCGATGGTCTGCCAGGCCATCCGTCCACTCACCACGGCGCCCATCGACGTCCATCTCATGGTCGAGCCGGTGGACCGCATCGTCCCCGATTTCGCCCGCGCGGGCGCGAACCTGATCTCCTTCCATCCGGAGGCCAGCGCGCACGTGGATCGCACCATCGACCTGATCCGCGCCGAGGGCTGCCGCGCCGGGCTCGTTTTCAACCCGGCCACGCCGCTCGACGTGCTCGACTGGGTGATCCACAAGCTCGACCTCGTGCTGATCATGTCGGTAAACCCCGGCTTCGGAGGCCAGCAGTTCAACCCGGCCGTGCTGCCGAAGGTCGAGCAGGCGCGACGTCGGATCGAGGCAAGCGGCCGGGACATCCGGCTGGAGGTCGACGGCGGGGTGAAGGTCGACAACATCGCGCAGATCGCCCGCGCGGGCGCGGACACGTTCGTCGCCGGCTCGGCGATCTTCGGCGCCCCCGACTATGCGACGGTGATCGCGGCGATGCGTCGCGAACTGGCCGGAGCGCAGTCCCGATGACCACGCCGATCACGGCGCGCGCGGTGCTGATCGACCTCGACGGCACGCTGGTCGACAGCATCCCGGGCCTGTCGGAGGCCGCGCGGCGCACGCTGGTCGAACTGGGCATGCAGCCGCTGCCGCAGGCGCTGGTGGAGACGTTCGTCGGCAAGGGCATCGGCCGACTGGTCGAGCGGCTGGTCGCCGGCAGCCGCGACGGCGTGCCCGACCCGGCGCTGCTCGCGCGGGCGATGCCGGTCTACGAGCGCCACTACCTCGACACCGTGTCCTGGGAGTGCCAGCTGTACCCCGGCGTGCTGGAGGGGCTGGACGCGATGCGTGCGCGCGGCCTGCCGCTCGCCTGCGTGACCAACAAGGCCGGTCGCTATGCGCAGGTGCTGATCGAGCGCATGGGGCTTGCCCCCTACTTCCCCGTGCTGGTCGCCGGCGACACCCTGCCGGTGAAGAAGCCCGACCCCGCGCCCCTGCTGCACGGGGCGGGGCTGCTGGGCGTGCCGCCCGCGGAGTTGCTGATGATCGGCGACTCGTTGAACGATGCGCTCGCCGCGCGCCGCGCCGGCTGCCCGGTGGTGTGCGTGAGCTACGGCTACAACGAGGGCGTGGACATCCGCACGGTCGATGCCGATGCGATCGTCGACAGCCTGGTCGAGGCGGAGCGGTTGATCCGATGACCGAACAGCGCCTGCGCGAACTCGCCGCCGAGGGCTTCAACCGGGTGCCGCTGTACCTGGAGACCTTCGCCGACCTCGATACCCCGCTGTCGGCCTACCTCAAGCTTGCCAGCGCGCCCTACAGCTATCTGCTCGAATCGGTGCAGGGTGGCGAGCGGTTCGGGCGCTACTCGGTCATCGGCCTGCCCGCGCGCGATCGCATCGAGGTCACCGGGCTGCGCTGCCGGCGCATCACCGACGGACAGGTGGTCGAGCAGCGCGAGGTCGCCGACCCGATCGACTACGTGCGCGACTGTCTCGCCGCGCTGCGCGTGGCGCACGAGCCGGCGCTGCCGCGGGTGTGCGGCGGCATGGTCGGCTACTTCGGCTACGACACCGTGCGCTACATCGAGCGTCGGCTCGCCGGCGTCTCCAGGCCGGATCCGATCGGCACGCCCGACGTGGTGATGCTGTTCTCCGAAGAGGTCGCGGTCTTCGACAACCTGCGCGGCAAGATCTTCCTGGTCGTGTACGTCGATCCGCGCGAGGACGGCGCCTGGGCACGCGGCCAGGCCCGGTTGCGCGAACTGCTGGCGCGGCTGCGCATGCCGCTGGCCGTACCGGCGCCGGTGGCGGTGCCGCCCGAGCCGGCCGTGTCCGAGTTCACCGAGCAGGGCTTCATCGAGGTGGTCGAGCGCGCCAAGCGCTACATCGTCGACGGCGACATCATGCAGGTGGTGCTGTCGCAGCGCACCCGGCAGCCGTTTCCGGCGCCGCCGCTATCGCTGTACCGGGCGCTGCGCGCGACCAACCCCTCGCCGTACATGTTCCTGTTCGACTTCGACGACTTCCATATCGTGGGTGCCTCGCCGGAGATCCTCGTGCGCCTCGAGGGCGAGACGGTGACGGTGCGGCCGATCGCCGGCACCCGCCCGCGCGGCGCCGATCGCGCGCGCGACGAGGCGCTGGCCACCGAGTTGCTCGCCGACCCGAAGGAGCGCGCCGAGCACGTGATGCTGGTCGACCTCGGCCGCAACGACGTGGGACGGGTGGCGGCCACCGGCAGCGTGCAGGTCACCGAGCAGATGGCGATCGAGCGCTACTCGCACGTGATGCACATCGTCTCCAACGTCGAGGGGCGGCTGCGCGAGGGCGAGGACGCCTTCTCGGTGCTGCGCGCCTGCTTCCCGGCGGGCACGCTCTCCGGCGCGCCCAAGGTGCGCGCGATGGAGATCATCGACGAACTCGAACCGACCCGCCGCGGCATCTATGGCGGCGCGGTGGGTTACCTGGGCTTCCACGGCGACATGGACGTGGCGATCGCCATCCGCACCGCCGTGCTGCGCGACGGGCAACTGTACGTGCAGGCGGGCGCGGGCATCGTCGCCGACTCCGATCCGCCCAGCGAATGGCGCGAGACGCAGAACAAGGCGCGCGCGGTGCTGCGCGCGGCCGAGATCGCGCTGGGTGGGCTCGACGGCACCGGCAGGGCCTAGCCGCGGGGCGCGGCTTGTGGATCGGGCTTTGCGGCGACGCGCGAGGGTTCGGTCCGGGCAAGGGCCGCGTGGTGCCGCGGACACCGCTCGTGCCATGTCCCGGGCGGCGCAGGGGTCGGCTTCTGCGCCTCGGCCTGCAAGTCGCGCCGTCTCGCGGTGCAGGGGCCGCGCGACGGCTTGCTCCCGGGCCCGGCCACGGCGCATGATCCGCGCATGACGGCACTCACGGCGACACTGGCCGGTCGCGGCGCGATCACCATCTGGCAGGACGCGCGCGAGGCGGCGCGGGCGGACTTCTACGCCTGGCACAACGGCGAGCACCTCGCCGAGCGCGTGGGCATTCCCGGTTTCCTGCGCGGCCGGCGCTATGCCGCGCTCGCGGGCAGCCCCGAGTTCTTCACGCTCTACGAGACGATCGATCCGGACGTCCACACCGGGCCCGATTACCTCGCGCGCCTCAATTCGCCGACGGACACCACCCGGCGGGTCGCGCCGCAGATGGTCAACAACGTGCGCTCGCTGTGCCGGGTCGAATGGACGCGCGGCACGCTGGCCGGTGGACTGGCGTGCACCCTGCGCTTCGACGCTACCGAGGAGGCCGCGCCGGGCCTGCGCGAGTGGCTGTGCGCCGGGCCGCTGCCTGCGCTGCTGGATGAACCCGGCGCGTCGGCGGCGCACCTGTGCGTCGCCGATGCCGTGGCCTCCAGCGTGAAGACGGCCGAGAAGAAGGACCGACCCGTCGCCGCCCGGGTGCCGGGCTGGGTCGTGATCGTCGAGGGCGCGGCCGATCGCGAAGCCCTCGAGGCTGCGGTCGACCGGCACCTGGCCGCGGCGGCGCTTGCCGAGCGCGGCGCGCGCGACCTCGAGCGTGGCCTGTACCGGCTCCAGGCGTGGCTTGCCCGCTAGCGCGGGGTTTTCACGGAGGTGAATCGATGATCGCAGCCAGTCGGTCCCGTTTCGCGGCGTGCGCGATGATGGCGCTGGCCGCCGCAGCACTCTTCCACGCCACCGGGCTGCGCGCGCAGGCCTGGCCTGCCAAGCCGGTGCGCATCCTGGTGCCCTACCCGCCCGGTGGGGCCAACGACATCGTGGCGCGCGCGCTGCAGCCGGCGCTGGCCGCGGCGCTGGGCCAGCCGGTCACGGTGGAGAACCGCGGCGGCGGCGCCACCCAGATCGGCACCGAGGCGATCGCGCGTTCCGCGCCCGACGGCCACTCGCTGCTGCTCACCAACATCGCGCTGGGCGCGAACCCCGCGCTGTTCGCGAAGCTGCCCTACGACACCACCCGCGACCTCGCGCCGATCACGCTGATCAGCACCGTGCCGCTGGTGCTGGTGGTGCATCCCTCGCTGGGCGTGAAGACGATCGGCGAGTTCGTCGCCCGCGCGCGTGCGCGACCCGGGGCGATCGACTACGCGTCGGCCGGCAACGGCAGCGCCAACCACCTGGTGATGGAGATGTTCCGGGCGGCCGCCGGCATCAGCGTGGTGCACGTGCCGTACAAGGGGTTCGGGCCCGCGATGGGCGACCTCGTCGCGGGCCATGTCACCGCCGCCTTCGGCACCACGCTGGCGAGCCTGCCGCAGGTGCGCGCGGGCAAGCTGAGGGCGCTGGGCATCTCCAGCGCGCGCCGCTCGCCGGTGGCCCCCGAGGTGCCGACGATCGCGGAATCCGGCGTGGCCGGCTTCGACGTGAACGAGTGGCAGATGCTGCTGGCCCCCGCGGGCACGCCGGGCGCGGCGATCGAGCGCATGCAGCGCGAGGTGGTCGCGGCGCTGCAGGTGCCCGAGGTGCGAGCGCGCTTCACCGAACTGGGCGCGACGCCGGTGGGCTCCTCGACCGCGGAGGCGCAGGCCTTCCTGCGCGGCGAACTCGCGCGCTGGGCCGACCTCGCGAAGAAGGTGGGCATCAAGCCGCAGGATTGAGGCGGTCGGTACGCGAGGCCCGCCGCCGGCAAGCCGCGGGGCGGGTGCCACGCCAGTTTCGGGAAACCGTGGCCCGGAATTCCCGGAGCCTGCCAGCCGCATCTTCGGAGACGAGCGCGAGATGAGCATCACGATCTACGGCATCAAGGCCTGCGACACCATGAAGAAGGCGCGCGCCTGGCTGGAGGCGGCCGGCATCGAGTACGCGTTCCACGACTATCGCGTCGATGGCATTGACGAAGCGCGGCTGCGCGGCTGGATCGCGCAGGTGGGCTGGGAAGTGCTGCTCAACCGCGCCGGCACCACGTTTCGCAAGCTGCCCGAGGCCGAGCGCGACGGCGTGGACGAGGCGCGTGCGATCCGCCTGATGCTGGCCCAGCCCGCGATGATCAAGCGCCCGGTGCTCGACCTCGGCGCGCGCATCGTCGTGGGGTTCAGGCCCGAGGCGTATCAGGCGCAGCTGCGGGGCTGACCGACGCCGAGCGGGAGGGATGCCAGGCGTCCGAATGACGCTGAGTCGGTCGTACCGGTGGTATCCGCTCTGCCGCGTGCGGCTACCCGCTCAGCGCCACTGCAGCGCGCGCGCATCGAAGCGACGGCGCAGGTCCTCCAGCACCAGTACCGCGCCCTGCTCGGCGGCGGCGTAGTCGCTCGACAGCACCGACACGTCGAAGGCGCCGGGGCCGCGCGCGGCGAGGAAGCCGGCCAGCAGCGCGCCGCTGCGCGAATCGTGGAATTCGCCGGCCAGGGTGACCGCGCCCATGAAGGTGCCGGACCCGCCCGAGGCGCCCTTGGCGAGGTTGAGCGCCGCGCCCACCGGGATCACGTAGCTCACGCCCTGCAGCAGCGCGCGGCTGCGGCTCATGCCCACCAACGTGAGGCGCAGGCGCAGCACGTCGGGCCCGGGCGCGTCGGCCAGCGTTACCTTGCCGCCGCCGAGGATGCGGGCGGCGTGCGCATCGATGCGCCGGGCGAGTGCCGTGCGCTCGGCCGCCGGGGTATCGCCAAAGCCATGGTCGCTGCCGCCGTAGAGTACGGTCGGCTCGATCAGGACACGCCGGTAGCCGGAGAAATCCTGCTTCGGATCGATGTACTGGTAGCCCGAGGCCCCCTGGGGCAGGGGCTCCAGCCGCGAGGCGACCTGCAGGTCGCGCACCTTCTCGACGCCGGAGGATGCGCAGCCCGCGCACACCAGCGCT
>CAIKXV010000285.1 GCA_903831455.1 uncultured Pseudomonadota bacterium
CGCGGCCGGGCCGGCCGCACCCGCCGTGCCGCGCGGCGGCGGCGGGCTGGCCGGCGTCGCGGACGCCGGGATGGCAGCCGCCCACCCACCGGGCATCGGGCATGCCGCCACCAGCAGACCGGCGTACAGGGCCGCGCGCCCGATGCCACGCGCGATCTCGCGCATGGCCGTGCGAACTCGACGCGCCGCCACGGGCCTCCCTCGCCGGTTCATCCGCCCTCCCGTCCCGGCGGGGTCTCCCCGCGCGGCAACCGCGACACCGACGGATCGGCCCACGTGCCGGTGACCGCATATTCGAAACTCGCGATCTGCGCGAGCGGATCCTTCAGCGCCCGCTGCAGCACCAGGCTCACGATGCCCGCCATCGGCCCGCCGAGCAGTGCGCCGGCAAGGCTCACGCTGTCGCCCAGCGCGGGCGTCACGCGCACCTTGAGGTTCTGGGTCTCGCGGGGGAAATTGACCTCTCCGCTCATCAGCACCTGCGCTGCGCCGCCCTGGATCCGGAACCCGTCGAGGACGCCCAGCCCCTGCCGGATCTGGAGGGTTCCGGAGATCTCGTCGAAGGCAAAACCTTCGCTGAAGACATCGCGGAAATCGAGCGTGATGCGCCGGGGAAGATTCTGCAGGCTGAAGACGCTGAGCAGCCGGGCCACGCCCGGCTCGAGCTTGAGGAACTGCCCCTTGCCGATATCGACGATCAGCTGGCCCGACAGCGTCGCGGCATCGAGCGCGCGCGGACTCCCAGCCCAGGACAGCGGACCCTCGATGCGCCCGCCGCCTCCGCGAACCCCCTCCGAGTAGCCCAGGCGGGCCAGCAGGCGGCCCGCATCGGCGAACTCCAGGCGGACGAGCACCTGCGTGCGCGGCTGGGTATGCCAGCCCTGCCACAGACCCTCCATGGACAGCGCGCCATCGGGGTTGACCACGCGCAGCCGCTCGATGCGCCAGTCGCGGCCCTCCGGGACCGCAGCGAGTTCCAGCCGACCGAGGGCCCGATCGGCGAGCGTCAGGCTGTCGATCACCACGTCGAGCGCCGGCAGGTCGGCGTCGTCCACCGGGGGGCCCGCCACGGGCGAACCCGCCAGGGCCGCCGCGCCCAGGTTGACTTCGCGCAGCCGCGCCGTGAGCCGGCCGCGCCCCTCCGAACGCCAGCCGATGTCGCCGCTCGCCTCGCGGGAGCCGAGCGTGCCCTTCCAGGCCCCGGACTGGCCGCTGCCACGCACCGCCACGTCGTGGAAAACCCTCCCCATCACCCGCAGCTCGCCCACGCGCACGTTGACGTCGGCCGGACGAAGCGCCCGGTCGCCGCCCGGTAGCGTACCCATCCGTGCGCGCCAGGCATCGACGTCGAGCCGCGCGAGGTTGCCCGAGACCGACACCCCGGGTCGCTGCGGAACGGGCGCCGCGCCACCGCCCAGCACAAGGGACACGCGGTCGGGCGCGGCGGACGGGCTCGTGCTGCGCAGGATCTGCGCGGACAGGGCCGAGCCCAGCGTGATCGATATCCGCTCGCGCTGCTCGCCACTCACGCGTTCGAAGCGCAGCGGCAGCGCGCCCGCGCCCGGCTTGCCCAGCGGCGCGGGAAGATCCACGGCCAACCCGGCGAGCGAGGATTCGATCACGAGATCGCCGAGGCGACGGCGATACTGGAGCGTGGCTCGCCAGTCGGTACTGCCCTGCAGCGTACGGCCGATCGCCTCGGGAACGAACCGGCGCAGTCCGTCGACCGCCACGCGACCGGCGACGTTGACGCGCAGCGCGCCGTCGGACTGCGAGGCCATCGACAGCGTGGCGGGTCCACCGAGCAGTTGCAGCGTCGCGCCATCCACGCGCACCCCCGACTCGCTGAAGTCGAGCCGGCCCGAAACCACCTCCAGGGGCGGGAGGTCGGCGTCGAGCACCAGTCGGTTGTTCTGCAACTGGAGGTTGCCAGCCACCCGCGAATCGCGCAGGCGCCGCAGCGGAAGCTCGAGCTGCAGCCCCAGCCGGCTGCGCCCCTGCGCGGTGAACTCGCGGGTCGCGCCCTCGATCAGCCCGTCGACCGGGCTTTGGGCCACGAAGCGCAGGAAGTCCGCGGTCGGTGCCTCGGCCTCGCCCCCGGCCTCGAGCATCTCCTCGTGGTGCATCAGGTCGGGAATCACCGCTCGCACCCGCTGCAGCCTCACGCCGGCGACGGTCGCCGTTCGCGCGGTGACCTCCATGCGCGATCGCCGGAACGCGATCTCGCCGTCGATCCCGGTGAACCGTGGCCAGTCCGGGGCGTAGTCGAGATCCACGCCTTCGACCCGCGCGATGACGAGGAAATCGCCCTTCCGGGCGGTGGCGGCATCGCCGAACGGGAACGCCGACAGGTCACCGCGCAGTTGCGCACGCACGTCGCGAGCGCGCCCGGACTGCAGCGCCTTCGCCAGCCACTCCCGCGTGTCCGCGTCGACCACGCGAGGCAGGTAGGTCGCGACCGCCGGTACGCGCAGGCGCGAGAGGGTGGCGGTCAACTCGGCGCGCCCGGCCGACGCGGGTTCGAACGCGTACTCGCCGCTGAGCGTTCCCGCCAGATCGGCGTTGGCGAAGTCGGCCGCCTGCACCCGCAGAAGGACGCCCTCTCCGCGTACCGTCCAGCCGGCCTGGAGCCGCAGGCGGTCGAACACCAGCGGCGAGGCGAAGACCGCAGGCAACTGAAGGCCTACGCCCTGGCTGGTCAGCGCCAGGGTACCCGCGCGCTCGGTGCCCTCGATCGCGCCGGTGACGCCCGATACGCTGCCCTGCTCGTCCGGCAGGCGGAAGGCGAGGTTGCGCACGCGCCCGCGCACACGCCAGCCCGGCTGGCCATCGCCCGGCGACCAGGCGAGCGACAGATCGCTGAGGCGGCCGCTCGGCGACGCCCGAACGAGCGACTGCGCGATCGCCGCGTCGAGCGCAAGCCGGGCAGCGAGTCCAACCCAGGGCTCGAGGTCGAATTCGTCGGCGCTGAACTCCACGCGCCGCAGCGAGCCATCGGCTGCGACCTGCCAGCGCAGGCGGGCATCGGTCGGCGGCGTGGGTTCGCCGCGCGACGGGGTAAGCGCGAGGGCCGTCGCACTGGCCTCGAAACCGTCCTGCTGCCACCGCCAGGCCAGTCGGCCGCGCAGGGAGTCGAACTCCATGGGCGGGCCCGACCCCGCCACCCGAGCGATCAGTTCGTCCAGTTCGAGGTCCGCGGTGATCGCGCGGGGCGTACCTTTCGAGAAGTCGAGCCACAGCGCGATCGATCCGCGGCCGCGCTCGATCCCCAGCGGCAAGTCGATCCACTCCTCCCAGCCCGCGAGGCTGGTGTCGCCCAGTCGCAGGTAGGTCCGCCCCTCCCACGACGACGCGTTCGCCGGATCGTTGCCGCGCCACTCCGCGCGAAAGTCGATCGGCGCAGCCATACCCTCGGGCGGATGCGCACGCACGCCGAGCTGATGGCGCCCGCGCGAACGCACCAGGCGGAGGTCCACCTGGCGAAGCCAGAGTTGCGGCGCTCCTCGCTGCTCGTCGGCCCACACCACGGACGCGCCGCGAAGCACCACGCCGCGCTGCTGCAGCAACCAGCGGCCGAATCCCGCCTCCCCGTCGGTCCCGGAGACCGGGATGCCGGCGACCGAGACGGCACCCAGCGCGTCGCGCCGTACGGTGACGTCCAGCCCCTCGACCTCGAGCAGGTGCATGCGTACCTCACCGCGCAGCAGCGGCGTGAGGGAGATCGTCGCATGCACCCTGGGCAGGACCAGCCCGGCGCGTCCGACCGCGTCCAGGATACGGACCTCGCGCAGGCCGAACTGCGGGCGCAGGCCGTGCCACTGGGCTTCGATCCCGCCGATGCTCACCGGTCGCCCGACGATCGCGGCCGCCTGCGCCTCGATCAGCGCGCGATGCCGATCGATGTCGGGCAGGACGTGATAGCGAAGGACGAGCATGCCGGCAGCCGCCAGCAGGTAGAGACCGATCGCCAGTCCGGCGCCTGCGCGAACCGCAAGGCCGAGCGCACGCCGCCACGCCCCGCGCTGCCGGGTGCCGCGGGCCGATGCCGCGCCCGGATCGTGATCGGGGAGAGCGCTCAAGGCCGATCGGCTAGACTGGCGGGCCGCGGGCGGTCGGACGACGCGGTGCCGGGTTGCCACGGACCCGGCGCTGGCCGACGCTCCGCGCCGAAGCCGTTGTTCCGTCTGCCCGGGATCATGGTGTGCGCTGCCCGTCCGATCTGATGTACCGCCCGATGTGGACCCTGCCCGCCATTCTACCGCCTGCGACATGATTGCCCACGAACCGACCCGCGGCGAGTCCGCGCCAGCCCCCCACGAGGTCGCGTTCGCGTTCAGCCGCTACGCAACCCGGCTGGCCAATGCCGGGGTGTTCGATGCCGAGGCGCTGGATCGGCTGGCCGACGAGCCCTTCGACCGTGCGCGCATCCGGTCGGAACTGTCGGGAATCGCCGAGGCAGCCCCGCTGGCCGACGCGCTGCGGCGGCTGCGCGCGCGCTGCCTCGCGGCCACCCTCGCGCGTGACCTCGCCGGGCGCGCGCCCCTGGCGGAGGTGACCGCGACGATGACCGCGCTCGCCGAGGAGTCCCTCGAGGCGGCCTGTCGCGTCGTCGGCGCGGAGCTCGCCGTCGCCTACGGCTGTCCGATCGGCGCCGAATCGGGCACGACGCAGCCGATGCTGGTCGTCGGCATGGGCAAGCTCGGCGGGGTCGAACTCAACGTGTCCTCGGACATCGACCTCGTCTTCGTCTACCCGGAGGAGGGCGAGACCAACGGCCGTCGCGCGATCTCCAACCACGAGTACTTCGTCCGGCTGGGCCGAAGGGTCATCGGGTTGCTGAACGACGTCAGCGCGACGGGGTTCGTGTTTCGCGTGGACATGCGGCTGCGGCCCTACGGGGAGAGCGGGCCCCTCGCGTGCAGCCTGGACATGCTCGAGGAGTACTTCCTGACCCAGGGGCGCGACTGGGAGCGCTACGCGTGGATCAAGGGACGGGTGGTGGCCATCGCGCATCCTCCCGGCGCGGCCGGCGGGCCGCTGCCCTCGGCGGTGGCCGCACTCGACGCGGTCGTGCAGCCGTTCGTGTTCCGGCGCTACCTCGACTTCGGCGCGATCGCCGCCATGCGCGAGCTGTCGCGACAGATCCAGCGCGAGGTGCAGCGACGCGACCTGCACGAGAACATCAAGCTGGGCGCCGGCGGCATCCGGCAGATCGAGTTCATTGCCCAGGTGATGCAGCTGGTGCGCGGTGGCCGCCAGCCCGACCTGAGGTCCCGGCCGACCCTGGAGGTGCTGGAGCGGCTCGGCCACCACGGCATCCTCGATCGGACCATGACCGCGATGCTCGCGCGCCACTACGACGTGCTGCGCAGGCTGGAGCATCGCCTGCAGTATCTCGACGATGCCCAGACCCATCGGCTGCCCGGCGACTCCTCCGACCGCGAACGCATCGCGCGTTCGATGGGCCATGCCGGCTGGGCCAGCTTCGCGGCCGAACTCGACACGCTGCGCGCGGAGGTGGCGGCCGCCTTCGGGCAGGTGTGCCTCGCCTCCGGCGGCGGCGATGGCGAGCACCCGCTCGCCTGGCTATGGTCCGAGGGCTGCCCGGCCGAGGACATCGCGAATGAACTGGCCACGCGTGGCTACTCGGACCCCGGGGCACTGGCCGCACGGGTGGTCTCGATGCGCGAGGGCCCGGTGGTGCGCAGGATGGCGTCGGGGAGTCGTACCCGACTCGGGCACCTCGTGCCGCGCACGCTGGAGTCGGCCGCCGGCGCACGCTCGCCCGACCTCGTGGCCGCACGCCTGCTCGACGTGCTCGCGAGCATCGGGCGACGCGAGTCCTACCTCGCGCTGCTCGACGAGTATCCCCCGGTGCTCGCGCGGCTGCGCGACCTGGCCGACGCGAGCCCGTGGGCGATCGAGTACCTCGCTCGCCATCCGATCCTGCTCGACGAGCTGCTCGACGCGCGCACGCTGCACGCGCCGCCGGACTGGCCCCGGCTCCGGGCGCAGCTGCGGGACCAGCTCGACGACGCCGCGGACAACGTCGAGCGGCAGATGGACCTGCTGCGGCACTTCAGGCACGCCCAGCTGTTCAGGATCGTCGTGCAGGATCTCTCCGGCGACCTCGACCTGCGCACGGTCTCCGACCACCTGAGCGATCTCGCCGACCAGGTGCTGGCCGAAACGCTGGAGCGCTGCTGGAGGCACCTGGTCCCGGCCGGCGGCCGGGAGCCCGCGTTCGGGGTGATCGGCTACGGCAAGCTCGGCGGCAAGGAACTGGGCTACGGCAGCGACCTCGATCTCGCGTTCGTCCACGACGAGCACGCGGCCGGCGACGAGGGCGCGGAGCGCTACGCCCGGCTCGCGCTTCGACTCAACTCCTGGCTGACCGCGATGACCTCCGCCGGCGTGCTGTATGCCACCGACTTGCGCCTGCGCCCCGACGGGGACTCCGGCCTGCTGGCTCCGACGATGGCCGCCTACGAGCTGTACCAGCGCGAGAAAGCCTGGGTGTGGGAGCACCAGGCGCTCACGCGCGCGCGCTTCGTGGCGGGCAGCCCGGCGCTGGCCGAGCGATTCGAGCGCACCCGCACCGAGGTCCTGCGCACGCCGCGCGATGCCGAGGCGCTGCGCGCGGAGATCGTCTCGATGCGCCATCGCATGCGGGCCGCGCGGCGCACCGCGCCCCCGGCCGACCGCTTCGACATCAAGCACGGCGAAGGCGGACTGGTCGACCTCGAATTCATCGTGCAGTACCTCGTGCTCGCCCACTCGAGCACGCACGCCGAACTCACGGCCAACTCGGGCAACATCGCGCTGCTCGAGGCGGCGGCGTGCCACGGACTTGCCTCGCCCGCGCGCTGCCGCGCCGCGGGCGAGGCCTACGCCGCCCTGCGCAGCGCCCAGCACGTGCTGCAGCTCGGCGGCGGCGACCCCGCCGCCGCGCTGCGCGAGCCGCTGGCGCCGCACGCGAGCGCGGTTGCCGAACTTTGGACCGAGGTGCTGCAGGCCCCGCTGCAGCCCGAGGCTCGAGGCGCCGCATGACCCGCGTCCCGCGACGCGCAACCGTCCCCGCCCGCCATCGCCGCCCGGCGAGTCGTCGCTGGCATGGGACCCGCCACGCCGCAGGGGCGGCGCACGCCAGACTGGAGAGATGATGGACATCCTGCATGCGCCCGACCTCGCGCTGCTCGCACTGCGCCTCGCCGCGGGCATCGGTTCGTTCGTCCACGGAAAGAACAAGCTCGGACACATCGACCGCTTCGCCCAGTCCCATGCCCTGCCCCTGTGGCTCGCGCGAACGGCCACCGCGGTCCAGATCGGCGGCGGGCTCGCATTGGCCGTCGGGCTTGCAACTCCCCTTGCGGCGCTGGGGCTGACGGTGTTCGGCGCCTGGGCGACCGTGGAGCTGATCCACCGCAAGGGCGAGCCGTTCGCGGCACCCGGTCGCCACAGCTGGGATGCCGGACTCCTGTACACCGTCGTGCCGCTGGCCGTGCTGCTGTGCGGGCCGGGCGCCTACTCCCTCGACGCGCTGCTCGCCGGACGCTGAGGGGCCGGCCGCGCGGGCGCCGCGCGCAATCCGACCCGCCGCCACGCCTGGACTTCGCCCAGGCCCATCGCGAACCTGCTGACCGGGCCTTCGAACGCCCAGTCGCGCTCGAGCCGCGCCCGGGTGGCTGCGTCGACCCGCACCTCGCCGGGGGTCGCCAGGTCGCACGGGCGGCTCGCGACGTTCACCGTGCTGCCCCAGAGATCGTAGGCGAACTTGGTACGCCCGATGACACCGGCACTGACCGGCCCGGTGGCCAGTCCCACGTGCACGCTGATCGGCTCGCCCGAGGGCGACCGGCAGGTCGCGGCAAGCGCGTTCATGCGCGAGGCCAGCGCGGCAACCGCCCCGCAGGCACCGGCTCCGCCGGCGCGGCCTCCTGCAGCCATGCAGCCATCGCCCAGCGTCTTGATCTTCTCCACCCCCAACGCCTGCGCGGCCTCGTCGAATGCGGTGAAGCGTTCACCGAGCATCGAGATGACCTCGGCCGGAGGCATCCGCTCGGCCATCGGCGTGAACCCGACGAGGCCGGCGAACAGCACCGTCACCTCCGCATGGCCGTCGGCGACCGTATCCTGGCGCTTCAGTCGCTCGGCCACCCTGCCCGGGAGCACGTTGAGCAGCAGGCGTTCCGAACGCTCCTGCTCCTCGGTGAGGCGGTCGTTGGCGAGCCGGAGTTCGTAGCCCAGCCGCTCGCGCTCGCGCGCAAAGCAGCCCACGAGCAGGTACACCACGGTCGATACCGCGGCGAAATTCAGCACGAAGAAGACCGCCACCACGTGCAGCGGCACGTCCACGGCGCTGCCCTGGGTGATGAACCAGTCGAAGAAGCCGGACAGCGCGGTGAGCGCCATGCAGGCCACGAACCACGGGATCGACTGCCGCGGCCCTTCCAGCACCATCACCCCGATCGGGGCCAGCAGCGCCCACAGCATGACCGCCGAGGCGGTGACGACATTGCCCATGCTCCACTGCAGCGCGAAGGGCACGAACAGGTAGAGGGTGACCTGCACCCGCCTGAATCACTCGAAGGTTCCGGTGCGAAGGTAGATCAGCAGGGAAGCCACCGAGACGACCTGGGAGCCGAGCGGCACCAGGATCTCGAAGCGGATGCGCAGGACGCCGTAGACCACCCTCCACAGGCCGGCGGCGAAGATCATGAGGCCGCAGGCGAGGATCGCGAGCGACCGGCGCAACTGCGCCTCGTCGCCATGCCCGACCGACTCTACCTGCCCGCCCGCCTGCTCCGAGCCGTTGTCCCCACCTCCCTGGCCCCGGGGATGCCCCACCCCGGTCCGGTGTCCGCCACCGCCCGCCACGGGCCGCATGCCCGCCGGACCGGGCCCGTGATCCCCCGTCGCCCCCGGTGCGGTCAAGCGCGCGCCGGACCGGATCCGGACCGGTGCGCTTGCGCTACAATCCCCACGTGCTTGATGGCGCCTGGCGCGGGGCATCGCCCCACCACCGCTGCCGCCCCGAAGGAGTTGACCGGCATGTCCATGTCTGACCGCGACGGAGTGATCTGGTACGACGGCAAGCTCGTGCCCTGGCGAGACGCCAACACGCACGTGCTCACGCACTCGCTGCATTACGGCCTTGCCGTCTTCGAAGGCATCCGGGCCTACCGCACCGACCAGGGCACGGCCATCTTCCGGCTGCGCGAGCACATCGACCGCCTGATGAACTCCGCGCACATCTACATGATGAAGCTGCCGTACACGCGCGAGCAGCTGACCGACGCCTGCCGCGCGGTCGTGCGCGAGAACGGCCTCGAATCCTGCTACATCCGGCCCATCGCCTTCTACGGTTCGGAGAAGATGGGCGTGTCGCCCAAGGGTGCCAGCGTACACGTGGCGATCGCCGCGTGGCCCTGGGGCGCCTATCTCGGCGCCGACGGCCTCGAGAAGGGCATCCGGGTGAAGACCTCCTCCTACGCGCGCCACCACGTGAACGTGACGATGGCCCGCGCGAAGTTCGCCGCCACCTACGCCAACTCGATCCTCGCCAACCTCGAGGCCACCCAGGATGGCTACGACGAGGCGATGCTGCTCGACGTCGATGGTTTCGTCGCCGAGGGCTCGGGCGAGAACCTGTTCATCGTCAAGGACGGCCGGATGTACGAGCCCGAGCTCACCTCCGCCCTGATCGGCATCACCCGCGACGCGATCATCCAGCTGGCCGGCGAACTGGGCATCCCGGTCTCGGCGCGCAGGATCACCCGCGACGATGTCTACATCGCCGACGAGGCCTTCTTCACCGGGACCGCGGCCGAGGTCACGCCGATCCGCGAGCTCGACAACCGTGCGATCGGCTCGGGAGGCCGCGGGCCGATCACCGCCCGCCTGCAATCGCTGTTCTTCGACGTCGTGCACGGTCGCGTGGCCGCCCGCCGCGACTGGCTCACGCCGGTCTGACCGCGCGCGTCGACACGCCGATGAGCGCCACCCCGACCGACAAGCCGGCTGTGCCGCAAGGCGAGGTCAACCGCGAGCGGCTGATCGAAGTCAGCGCGGCCGACCTGCCGCTGCACTGTCCCATGCCCTCGATGCTGCTGTGGAACGCCCACCCGCGGGTGTTCCTGCCGATCGGCGCCAGCGGCGAGGAACTCTGCCCGTACTGCGGCACGCGCTACCGGCTCAAGGGTGGGCCGGTGCGCGCGGGCCACTAGGCAGGCGTCCCGGCGCGGCCGCGCATGAGCCGCCGCGCACTGATCGTCGCGCCTTCCTGGGTGGGCGACACGATCATCGCCCTGCCCATGGTCGCGCTGCTGCGCGATCGCCATCCCGAACTCGAACTCGACCTGCTCGCTCCCCCGTGGACGCTCGCGCTCGGCGCCCGGATGCCGGGGATCTCGGAGACCCTCGAGAGTCCTTTCCGACACGGCGAGTTGCGCCTCGCGGCGCGCCGCGCGCTGGGACGGATGCTGGCCGGACGCGGCTACGAACGATGCTGGGTCCTGCCGAACTCGCTCAAGTCCGCGCTGGTGCCCTGGCTCGCCGGCATCCCCGTGCGCACCGGCTACGTGGGCGAGTGGCGGCACTGGCTGCTCAACGACACACGCCGCCTGGACGTGGAGTCGATGCCGCAACTCGCGCAGCGGTTCGCGGCGCTCGCCCTGCCGGCAGGCGCCGCGCTGCCCGCCCGTCTTCCGGCGCCGCGGTTGCTCGTCGATGAAGCCGCACGCAGCCGTACGCTGCTCAGGCTCGGGCTCGCGGAGTCGGGTGGCGCGCGTCCGGTGGCGGTGCTGTGCCCGGGGGCCGAGTACGGTCCAGCCAAGCGCTGGCCGCCCAGCCATTTCGCCGAGCTCGCCGATCGGCTGGCGGAGTCCGGCTACAACGTGTGGCTGCTGGGCTCGGGCAAGGATGCCGATACCGCCCGCGAGATCGTGTCCCTGGCAGCACGCCCGCCAGTCGACCTGTGCGGGCGCACCAGCCTGGGCGAGGCGATCGACCTCATGTCGCTCGCGCGCCTGGTGGTCAGCAACGACTCCGGGCTGATGCACGTGGCCGCGGCGCTCGACCGCCCTCTGGTCGCGCTCTACGGCTCGAGCAGCCCCGCCTACACGCCGCCGATGTCCGAGCGCGCCCTCGTGCTGCAGGCCGGAGTGCCGTGCAGCCCCTGCTTCCGCCGCGAATGTCCGCTCGGGCATTTCGACTGCATGCGCCGCCTGACCCCTGCGCGCGTGGTCGCGGCACTCTCGGATAACGCCATCACGCCTCGCCCATGAACTCGCCGATCTACCCGACATCCACCGACTGCGAAGACGCGTTCTATCGTGCGTTCGAGAAAGCGGATCTCGCCGCCATGATGGCCGTCTGGGCCGAGGACGACGAAGTCGCCTGCATCCATCCGGGGGGTCCGCGCCTGCGGGGCCTCGAGAGCGTGCGCGAGTCGTGGCGCGGCATCCTGGCCGGAGGGCCGGGCCTGCGAGTGGACATCAGCCATCGCGTAATCACGACGACGCTGCAGACGGCCATCCACACGCTGCACGAAACCCTCGCGATCCCGGGCGAGCCGCGTACGCGCGGACCGATCATCGCGACCAACGTCTACCTGCGAACCGAGCGCGGCTGGCGCATGGTGCTGCATCACGCCTCGCCGGCACCGGCGGAGCGCGCGCCGACGACACCCGCCCGAGGGGCCGGCCCCGCACCGTTGCTGCACTGAGCGGACCGTGGCGACCGGACTCGCGGGGCCCTTTTCGCCCAGCCCGTGGCTGCCGGGCGCGCACGCGCAGACCGTCTACGCGTCGCTGCTCGCGCCGCGACCGGCCGTCGCGTGGCGCCGCGCCCGATGGAGTACGCCGGATGGCGATTTCGTCGACGTGGACTTCGCGGGTCCGGCGGGATGCTCGCCGCTGCTGGTGGTGTTCCACGGACTCGAAGGCAACTCCGGCAGCCACTACGCACGACACCTGGCCGCGCGCGCGCTGGCCTCGGGGTGGAGTGCCGCCGTCCCGCATTTTCGCGGATGCAGCGGCGAACCGAACCTCCTGCCCCGCGCCTACCACTCCGGGGATACGGCCGAACTCGACTGGATGCTGGAGCGGCTGCTCGCCTGCGCGAACGGGCAACCCGTGCACGCGGTCGGCGTGTCCCTCGGCGGCAACGTGCTGCTGCGCTGGCTGGGCGAGCGCGGCCGCGCCGCGTGCGCCACGCTGGGGTCGGCCGCCGCGGTATGTGCCCCGCTCGACCTGAACGCGGCCGGCTCGGCACTCGAACGCGGCTTCATGAAACTCTACGCCTGGAATTTCCTGCGCACCCTGCGCACGAAAGCGCTGGAGAAGAGCGCCCGCTTCCCCGGGCGATTCGATGCGAACCGCATCCGGGCGGCCCGGTCGCTGCGCGAATTCGACGATGCGTACACCGCGCCCGCCCACGGCTATCTCGACGTGGATGACTACTGGACGCGAGCGAGCAGCCGTCCGATCCTCGCCGATATCCAGGTCCCGACGCTGCTGCTGTTGTTGAATGATCAAAACGATCGTTATTCATTTTGCTATACACATAATGGTTATACACTTGTTGCTTCACTAGGAACAACCCAGAAAGA